>CAYMKE010000010.1:0-15854 GCA_964390955.1 uncultured Bacteroidales bacterium
TCTCGTGTGAGTTTAATAATTATTTTAATCATGCTTGTTTCATATGTTTATATTTAAGTTACTAAGTTACTAAGTTAATTGAGTTAATTGAGTTAATTGAGATTATCAGGTTATAATCATGCGCGTGTGTGTTAAAAGCCTTATCATGGAGGTTTCATATGTTTATATTTTATTTTTCAATGGTCATATGGAACCTCCTTTTAGCTGGGATACAGTATTTTAATTGTGTTCGCCCAAATAATCATGCGCGTGTGTATTAAACGTATTAATATGGAGGTTTCATATGTTTTTTTTTTTAATGGTCAGATGGAGCTTGCAAGTAAAAAGTGTAAACTTTTTTTAGGACGAGGTATATTAAAATTTAAATTCTAATAATAATGGTTTTGAAAAAAAAGGAGATGAATTAGAACTGAATGATTTTGGTGCTTATCCTTCTTCCGGTGAAGCTGACATTAAATTTGTAAATGATGCAAAAGATGCCGATATAATAAAAAACAAACCTGTAAATGCCATTGATTATGGTGTTAATATCGGAATAGGATATACAATTGGCCTATTTCAAATACAAGCAGCATATGGTTTAGGCTTAGGAAATACAATGCCAAAAACCAACGGTAAACTCCCAAAAGATAAAATACACAACACTACAATCCAATTGTCTTTAGGATATTTCTTAGAATTATAACCATAGCATTCGATTCCAAAAAGAGACTGACTGGAAGTCCTGCAGAAACAGAGTTTAAAAAGTTCCACAGAGACGGTTTAAATAAAGGGGATTACTAATGACGAATACAGCTAAACCTGCACATGCAATTGGCCACATTTGCTATAACGATAATTTATTTTAAGAACTCATGGCCTTTTTCAATATTTATTTACTTTTGTACTTGTTTTAAATAAATATATTATGATTAAATCAACTTTATATCGTCATTTTTTCCTTGTTTTATTGTTAACAATATTTTTCTCCGTTCCGGGTAAGTCACAATTTTACTTTAATGAGCAATCGTTTAAACTCACAAAAGTCATCCAACTAATTGAAAACTATTATGTTGATACAACAGACAACAAAAAATTAGTGGAAATAGCGATCACAAAGATGCTTAAAGAACTTGACCCGCATTCTTCCTATATTCCGAAAAAAAAGGTAAAAGAAGTAAATGAACCGCTTCAGGGAAGTTTTGAAGGAATTGGCATTATGTTCAATATTTTAAATGACACAGTATATGTTATTTCTCCTATCTCCGGGGGGCCTTCTGAAAAAGTAGGCATTCAGGCAGGAGACAGGATTATCACTGTTGAGGGAGAAAACATAGCAGGCATTGACATTACTTCAAAAGGGGTAAGAGACAGGTTATTAGGCAAAAAAGGAACCAAAGTAAAAGTAGGCATCAAACGAAAAAGGGTTGACGGATTGATTTATTTTACCATTACACGCGACAAAATCCCAATCCATAGTTTGGATGCAGCATATATGATTGATGAAAACATTGGGTATATTAAACTAAACAGATTTTCCAAAACTACGCTTGATGAGTTTACAAAAGCTATTGACAGCCTTCAGACCAACAATAACTTTCAACACCTTCTGCTTGACCTTACAGGCAATGGCGGGGGATATCTTGAAATGGCCATCCGGTTGGCAGACCAATTTCTGAATGATGCAAAGCGTATTGTATATACTCAGGGTGTGAACAGCCCCAGGCAAGATTTTAATGCAACACCTTTCGGAAACTTTGATGAGGGAAAGGTTGTTATTATGCTTGATGAAGGGTCTGCATCAGCAAGCGAGATAGTCTCAGGCGCTATACAGGATTGGGACAGAGGCGTGATTGTTGGAAGAAGGTCGTTTGGTAAAGGATTGGTGCAACGACAATTCGAACTGCAAGACAGCTCTATGATCCGGTTGACAGTTGCAAAATATTATACCCCCACGGGACGATTAATACAAAAAAGCTATGACAAAGGATATAAAAAATACAGGCAGGAAATCTCAGACCGTTATGAACATGATCAATTAGTAAATAAAGACAGCATTCAATTTCCGGATTCACTCAAATATACAACCCTTGTAAATAAACGTGTTGTATATGGAGGGGGAGGAATTATGCCCGATGTTTTTGTGCCGGTAGACACCAACAAGATGAATGATTATTACAGGGATATATTAAGCAACAGCATTCTGTATAAATTTGTATTGAATTATGTTGATGAACACCGCAAAGAATTATTATCCCAACATCCTTCCGTACCAGATTTTATTGAAAATTACACAGTAAACGATCCTTTACTGGATGAATTAAAATCATATGCATCAGAAGAAGGAGTGGAAACAGAGGAAGAAGAGTTTAAAGAAGTCAAAGACGATTTGTCATTTTATACTAAAGCATATATTGCAAGGGATTTATGGGACATTAATGCATTTTATCAAATTGTAAACAAACGGAATGATATTTTCCTTAAAGCTAAAAATATTCTGCAGGACGATGCATTGTATCAGGGGATTTTGCAGGGGAAAATACCCGGGCAATAATTTTTTAATGGTTAAAACCTAAAACAGGAAAATTAAATTAATAACGATGTTTGATTTTTAATTAAGTCATTGTATATATGATATTTTTGTTATATTTGTATCGTTAATAAATATAATAACTATGTCATATATTATTGAACAAAAAATTAAAGGACGGACTTATCTTTATAAAGTAGAAGCATATTGGGATAAGGAAAAAAAGCAGTCCAGACAAAAACGGACATATATTGGTCCAAAAAAATCAAAAAATAAAAAACCTGTTCAATCTATAAAAGCCAATATTGTCCATAAAAATTATGGCAATGTTTTTTTATTAAATAAATTAGCGGAAAGAACAGGACTCAAAGGAATTTTAGAGAAGTGTTTTCCTTCGCAGTATAAAGAATTACTAGCATTGGCATTTTATGAAATATCCGAAGCCAATCCGTTATATTTATTTCCGTATTGGCTGGAGGAAAACTATTTGCCTAATGTTAAGAAGATGGATTCATCTTCAATATCAAAATTTTGTGACGAGTTATATGTTTTCTATTTATAATAAAGGTGAAAAAGATGATATTTCGGATAAAGAAATTCAGGATTTGATGAAGGAAATTCCTTGATATTATATTGTGAATAAACTGCTTGCATACACACGAGCAAGGGTAGCTCCGCACAAGTGAAAAACACTTGCGCGATAGGGGTGATTTCACTGTTCTGATTTTAAACCTGTTTTATATTGTAAAGTTAATTTTTCAAATCATTTTTTCAAATCTTATTCACTTTCGCCATAAACATATTTTAGTCCCAGTATCACCGCATGTATCTGATGTTGTGTAACGTCTATCCTTAGATACGGGCAATTCCTGCAGTTCATGATCCCGCCTTTTGCCAAAGGATCATTTGTATTATTCCGTTTTAAGAATGCGTTAGGAATGGGGCCGACAACCTGCCACCGGGTCAATTTTTTTAATCCCCTGTCAATCACCATTTTAAATTTACATGCTGCTTTTTCATTGTTTTCTAAACGAGCTATTTCATAGGCTGTAATAATACCTTCCTGGGCATAGGCTGTATTTTTTCTCCGCCACAATGTATGATGAGTATCTATCATCCAGTACGCTAATTCTATAATCCTCTCGGCATAACGACTTCCCCATCCCATGTGGTATATTTCAGAAAATGCCATACTTCCCCATTGGTAAAATCCTTTGGTTACAGGACTATCCTTTTCTTCCTGCCTGGCCTGCTCAACGTATTCGCGATACATAGAATCAGCCGAAGCAATAATTTGTTGTTTTAATTGTTTTGCCCCCAGATAACGCGCTGCTTTGGCCATTACCAACAGTGATTCGCCGTCAAAATATGGAGAGCTTCCAGTTATTGTTCTTTCACCATTCTGTATATTATAGGTTTTACTAAACAAACCATTATTGTTTCTGAGTGATAAAAGAAAACGGAAGTACTGGTTAAATAATGAATCATGTTGATATAAACCGGGATCGTGTTGAATTGTTTGCAGAAATTCAATATATGCCAGGCAGACCAGTGCTACAGTTCCGGTTTTCCCAATGTATTGGTCCGGGTAAGTAATGTATCTCCTGTTTTTCGTAATTGTATCAAATACAGAATATTTTTCAAAAAATGAAAATCCTTTTTCCAGTGCATCGCGTGTTTGTGGTGTCGGATGGTGTTTATGCAACAGTGATACCCCCCATAAAGCTCCTGCCTGCCTGACCTGTGAGTCATTATCATCAAATGTTTTGTTCACAAAATCATAAGCATAATTAAAATTCCCCTCTTCTTTTTGGTTGTTCAGCATAAATGCTTTTCCTGATTCCAAAGATTCGTTTAAAATATCACTGTTAAGTGTTGTGATATAAAAACGGGGATTGAACTTTATTAAATAAATAGCTATACCAATGAATACTAAGAGGATTGCAGGTATGATGAGTTTTTTAAAGATTTTCATGATATCATTATAGTTAATATTTTAAAATTTTATTTATTTGTTTATATTTTATTCAATCTGTAATCCTTATTCCCAATTCATATATTTCACTCCCCTGATCATAGCTGAAATGGCATGTTGTGTGTTGTCAATTCTGATTTTCGATTCATGAAGGCTTCTTTTGAATCCGCCAATGGCTGGTGATTGATGATGTTCAGGGCCGTCTTCTGAAAATTGCAATTTCATTAACCAATGATATGCCAGTTTAGATCTCTGTATGTATTTCTTTTCTAAAGAATTATTTCCGGTTTTTCGTGCCACTGGTATAGCATCACCAAGCCCTTCAAAAGTAGTGGATGTAAATACAGTCGGCAGCCCGTCGAAACTACCATACACCAGACGGCCAGGGTCTAAATTCTGCCGTCGCAAGCTGCTGTTGCACATTTTAAATACAAAATCAGCATATTTTTCATTTCCTGTGATATGATACATTTCGGAAAAAGCAGAGGCAGTCCAGGGAATGAATGCCGTGTTATGCCACCATTTCCGTTTTGTTTTATAAAAATTAAATGCTTTTTTGATGCTTTCATGATATTTTTCATCTCCAAATGTTTTGTACATCAAAGCCAGTGCAAGCATGGCTTCGCCAGGGTAAATATTAGATTCCCATCCGCTGTTTTTCTCAAAATGATAGTCTCCACGGTACATATAAGTACTTTTATATTGTCCTGTTCCATAATAATCCTGGAGGTGTAAGATCATATTGGCAAGTTTTATTAGATCCTGATCATACAATGTATCGTGTGTCATCTGTTTTATTTTAACCATTGCCAGCATGGGCAATGAAATACCGCCCAATTTAGCTTTTTGCTTATATAAAAAATATGCTTTTTCATTGTTCATCATTTGTTTATACCGCATCAGGTATTCAATGTTTTTTCGTGCAGCTTCCAGGTAAGCAAAGTCATTGGTTACTTCATATACAAGGGCCAATGAATACGCAGTACCAGCCTGTCGTAAAAAATTATCTTCATATACAGGGCTGTATTCATTTGTCTCCGGGTCATACCAATAATTAAAACGACCGCTTGATTCCTGCATTTTAAGTATCCAATCTGCCCCGGAGGTAATGGATTGCATCAGCTTTTCTTTTGTAATGGCATTGATTATTGTTTGATCAGGTTTGGGCTCAAACACAGAATGCGTTATCCTGTCTATTTCCAATTTTATGGCAAGTTGTTGCACGGAATCCGGAAGGTGATGCCAATAACGGACATATTTATTGTTGTTTTTAAGGATTGAATACGAAATAAATAATCCAATACCTAGCATCAAGACCACCAATAACAACCATTTTTTCCACGTCATAATGTTACATTTTAATGAGAAACTGTTATATCTATATTTTTTCATTTTCAGGATAAATATTTTTTCTTAAAAATGTTTTTTTGTTGATATTAATATTTTGTTGCCCGCTTTTTAATTTTTTTGATAAATGTTCATCATCCAGGTTATATTCCAGCGCGATATAGTGATTATCATCCAGTTGGTACTGATCCGGGGTTAATTTTAAATCCAATTCATTTCCAATAATATAAAACGATTCAGTTCCGAATAAACCCTGAAGGTCGTCAACTGTTTGTACATTGCCTGCACGGGTTATCAATTGGCTTCGGCCCTGGATTGGTGAGACTACTGTTTCAGCCATGGCCAATAATTTATCATCACCAAAGACATCTGCATCCGGCATTGTTAATGTAATTTTTCCGGTTTCCTTACTAATCACAATGGCTTGTGAATACATATCTATGAATTGCAATTGATCGGAAGCGCTAATTATATCTCCTGGTGATAATTGTTTTCCGGTTGACATATTTGTGATTTTCCCTTTGACCCGGATAATATGGTATTGTTCACCTTGAGATTTCGCATTTATTACAATAAAAATACATGCAAAAAGGATGAATTTTTTTTTCATTATATTTGGATTAGGGTTATTAAATTCAATATTCTATAAATTATTTCCTAATGAAAACAAATTCTCCGCTTTCGTCTCCTGCTTGCTGAATGGTTCCGTGCTGGGGTACATTATTGCTATTATTAAAACCGCAGTATGAAATTCTGAAAACATTTTTTCGAAGGTAATATATTTTTCCGGATTTTCAACCAATCGTTTATTAAGATATTTTATAAAAACGCTTTTATCCGACACTTCCTTTAACGTGCCGCTAGTCATAGCTTTACGACTGGGTAAGTCAAACAGTTTATTAATGTCCTTTCCCATTGAATTGAATGCTGCCCTGGTTTTAAATATCCCACCACTAAAGCAGGCTCAGCTATAAGAAACGTATGCCTGGGTTTTATACTGCTTATAACGGAAGTTCCGAGGATTTTATCTCAAAAAAAATCTAAAAAGACTACGAATAAAGAAATTTAACTAAAAAGCCAAAAAACATGTAGCTAAGAATTAATTTTCAAAAATAATTGCTTAAATATTTTCTTGCCGCCATAAACAAGCACCGTTAAAAGAAAATTTTGGCATTGAATGCGTTATGTTTGTTGGTGATAAGGGTATGATTAAATATTATATTTATTTCTCTTTCTTTTTTTCTTTTTTCTCATCCTCTTTCTCCTTTTCTTTTTCTTTCTCAATCTCCCCCTCTATCCAGCTTAGCCTGTTGATCACACTGTCATATATTACGTTTAATTTTTTAGGGTTATGGGTTATATAATAGTTCATTGTGGTATCAAACTGTTTTTTACTTACATTATATTTGTCGAAAATATCGGTATATAATGCTGTGTCTGATTGTTCGTAGCGGGGGGGCAATGTTTTAATTTTATACATAACATCTGCAATATGAATATCAACAAGCATGTTTATCATTTTTTTGTCTTCTATCTTATATGAAGGCCTTTCACTGCATTGTGTTGCCAGAAAAATAAAAAAAAGAAAAATGATTGCTTGTTTCATATGTTTAAATTTAAGTTACTAAGTTACTAAGTTTGTAGGTTGATTAAGTTGATTAAGTTAATTGAGTTGTTTGAGATAATCATGTGCGTGTGTGTTAAAAACCTTATCATGGGTGTTTCATATGTTTATATTTTAATTTTCAATGGTCATATGGAACCTCCTTTTATCTGGAATACAGTGTTTTAGTTGTGTTCGCCCAAATAATCATGCGCGTGTGTGTCAAAAGCTTTGTCATGGAGGTTTCATCTGTTTATTTTTAAGTTAATTAAGTTAATTGAGTTGATTGAGTTGATTGAGGCATGTGCGATTTGAGGGATTTCTCCGATAACTTTTCCAAAGTTTTAAACTTTGGAAAAGTTCATTTAAAATATCTTCTATACCTCTATATCCTTTATACCTTTCTTTTCCTTTTATAGTATGTACCAAAAAAATGTTCAAATTCACTTAAAATAATTTATAACGTAAAAATATAAAAATAATTTTGATGCTGATTTGATGATTATGGCTTTTCTTTTTATATAACACGTATCATTCATTATTTGATTTCTTCAAACCTGTACCCGATAGATATTTCATGTGAACCTGAACTGTAGCGATTTAAAGAAGACAAGACCAGGTCGTACGAATATCCGAAATAGTATTGTTTTTCATGTATATACCCTACTAAAAAAGAAAGGGCGTCTTGTGTCCGGTATGCAATACCGCCCCATACCATATCCTGGTATATTCCTTTCACAGTAAGATTCAATTGCAGGGGAACAGGATACATGGCTTTTAAGATCATTGTAGGCTCTATAGACCAGTCTCTGTCGAGATAATAACGATATCCACCACTCAGGAAAAAATGAGATTTCAACCTGTTGATTCCGCCTTCGTTATCTTCTTCCTCATCTACAGGTTTATAAGGGATATTTAACTTATTATTCAATAATTGAGCTGTGGATAACCCGACATGATAATTGTATGAATACAAATACACACCAATGCTTGCATCTGGCACATATCCGGAATAATTTTGTAAGGGTTCCTCATTCATAAAATCAATTCTTGTCATGTCTATCTTATATTGCAAAAATCCGATTGATGCTCCCATGGATAACCTCATTGTTTCATTCAAAGAGAGGTTATATGCATATGAAGCATTAAATCCGCTTCTGCTGGTAGGGCCGGTATTATCTGTATATATAACCCCTCCCCATCCCATGTCTTCAGATTTATGCGGTCCATATACACTGATGGTACTGGTCAGCGGATGATCCGGTATGCCTACATATTGTACCCGTGTATTCATCCTTACCTGGTAATAGTTATGCGTGCCTGCTATGGAAGGATTGACCACAAAACTGTTAAAAATATATTGCGTATACAATGGAATTTGCTGGGCTTTACCCTGATACGCAAATGAGAAAACACAAATAAATGCGATGAATATATTTATCTTTTTCATGATTACCTGATTATTGTTAAAGGTCCTGCAAATTTTTTGACTTGTGTACCGTCGTCTACTGTTATAATATAATAGTATGTTCCAACCGGGATATCTTTTCCGTTCCGCTTGCCATCCCATTCATTATAATAATCACTTGCCTGGAATATGCGTTCGCCCCACCTGTTAAACACCTGTACTGTCACATCCACCTGGTCTTCCTTTCCAATTTCAATTTCCCAAAAATCATTATGCCCATCATCATTGGGGCTGAAACCGGATGGAATAAAACCATCCCATCGTTCTACCCAGAATGTGTCTGTTGCCTCACACTGGTATTCATTTTTCACTTTCAAGCTTATATGAGTTCCTTCATTTTCTTCCAGCCCACTAAACTCAGCAATTTTTTCATTCTCTTTATTGATTGTTCCATATCTATTAATATTATCCCATTCATAACTTATAATTCTTTGCCCTTCATTATAAACAACTCTTTCCAATTCTTTTATTCCGTTACTTACCAGTTGAATTGTGTCCGGTTCAGGATAGATGGAAATATCGGGATTTAGAAATACATAGGCTTCATCATCATTCGCACAATACAAACTATCATACGCAAGCGCTCTGTAAACAATGTATTGATTGAAACTATCACGATGCGGATAGTAATCCTTGCCCGGGAATACATTCAATTTATTATTTGTTCCAATGATTTCTTCACTGGTATGTTCGCTGAAGTAATTGGTCTGACTGTTAAGGACAAACCATTCTACCGTTGCATTTGAACTCATGTTTAATGTAAAGGTTACACTGTCGCCATAACAAATATCCGCTGTATCCGGTTCTTTCATATCTACGTTTATAAAGCTACTATAATTCACAAAAAACGAGGTATCATAGTTGCAGTCATTGATATCGGACATGCCCAATTCATAAGTCCCGGCTGTTAACCCGGAGACCTCTGAACCTGTTCGTGCAGTAATCCACGAACTATTATCCCATGAATATACAAACGGGGGCGACCCTCCATGGACCGAATCAATTTTGATGGCTCCAACATCTGTATGCCCGCTAAGTATACTCAAACAATTTGCAGAATCAATGGATGCAAACACATGTACAGGATCAGGGGCAAAAATATAGAATATTGTATCAAAGGCCTTGCCCTGATCATCTTCAACATAAAGCCTGTATTTACCTCCGGACAAACCACTATATCTAAAATGTGAATATGGAGCTGGATCTGATATTATTCTATCTCTATTTTTATCAATTGTGTCAATAGGTATAAGCACTGTATCATTCTTAACAGTATCAATTTGAACTTCTAAAACCTCGATTAAATAATAAAAATCAGGGGTTCCATTATTGATTTCAAAATTAAATATTCCTTCATTATTCCTGCATGTATCATGTTCATGAATATTTACAATCACATCCAGCAGGTTTTCATATATCCTCTTAGAATCAACAACTTTACACCCTGCTGTATCTTTTACAGCTATGTAATATGTTCCGCCATATAAGGTATCATAAAGGCTGTCAGCCATGTCCAATGGAGCATATAATGAATCCGGGACATTCAACAGGCTGCTGATGCTTACACTGTCTACATAAAACGTGAGTTCCCCTGAACCCCCATGTGCGGCAATGCTGTCAATGCTTCCGGGCTGTGTACCGCTTACATTGGATTTCCAGATATGGTCTATGATAATTTGTGGGGGTTGTATAATACTGAATGTGTCAAATGTCATACATCCATTGGTATCCAATACATATACGGTGTCGTGTATAATTTGTTGCGAAGACGAACCAATACCTGTGATCAACGAGTCATAATATATCGCGTTGGTATCTAAATAATACCGGTATTCAGGTGTGCCACCTGACACAATAACTTCTATGGCGCCATTCATATCCCCAAAACATCCTGAAATATCTGTAACCAGTATATTATCAATCTGTAATGAATCCGGCTGCTTGACCTTGACGACCCTGTTAAATTGCGATCCAAAATCATCAATTACCTGTACACTGTAGTTGCCACCACTCAGATTCGTATAAGTGAATGTTGTATCTGCATTTACAGTATCATAGTTTAAGCCGCCATCAATGGAATAGTGATAAGGTTTAGAACCGTTTCTTGGTGTTATGGAAATACTTCCGTTTGAATCACCATAACACGTTACATCTGTTATATTTATATTAACCTGCAATGAAGAAATATAAACGGAGTCATTTACTTTACAATCATTGGTGTCTTTCACAAATACATAATACCATCCTTCTTTCAGGCTGTCATACATGGTTCGCGAACTATACAAACTGTCAATATCCATATTTATGGTATCAACATAATATGTCAACGGGCCTGATCCACCATATGCTGCAATGGTATCAATACTTCCGAGCGTGTCTCCCCGGATGTCTGTAGTGATTATGGTATCCAGTATAATCCTCGGGGGTTGTGTAATATCAGTGGTATCAAATTTTGTACACCCGGCTGTATCTGTAATCATGATAATAATATTTGAATCAGCATAAAGGTTTGTAAAATACCCTGTATCCTGTACAATCGTATCATATGAATACATCAAATAATATGATAAACTATCCTTGTTTCCGCCATAATCTACAAATACACTAACAGTACCTGTGTTTTCACCATAGCATGTTTGTACATTATTGGCCTGAATACTGTCAATTTTAAATATAGACGGGGTTGCTATTGTAATGGTATCTGCTTCATTATTTGTTGCAGGACAACCATTTGTATCCCTGACAGCAGGGATGTATTGTCCGGGTAAAAGTTCTGTAAATAATGAGTCAGCCTGGTACAATGTATCTATATCTCCCATAATGGAATACCTGTAAGGTTTAGTACCACCGGATGCATGCACTGTGATTTGCCCGTTATTTTCTCCATAGCACACAACAGGTGAAACATCCGTGGAATCTATGATCAATTCGTCAGGATTAATTACAGACAGTGTATCTGTCATAATATAACAATTATTGGAATCAATGACCCGGACATGGTAATTGCCCGGAGAAAGGCTGTCAAAGTATCCCTGTGGATTGCTTTCGATCAGGACAGTATCTGCATCAAGAAGCATGTAATTAAATGTGTCGGCCCCTCCACTTGCCTTAATATTAATGGCTCCATTGTCAAAATCATGGCAAGTAAGACTCTGAACCTCTAATGTATCAATGATTATGGCATCCAGTTCGCGTATCTTAATTGTATCAGATGTTTTTGTACATCCATTGGCATCAATAATATCAACCAGGTAATCACCACCAGGAAGCCCTGTAAATAATCCTGTGCTATTTGAAGCAAGTGAATCGGGATTTAATATATAGGTAAGGCTACCTGTTCCCCCGGAAGCATTAATATCAATAATACCGGATGAATCGTTTGCACACAGATAATCAGTATATGTTAATGAATCAATGGATATGGAATCGGGTTGAATGACTTCTATTGAGGCTGTTCCGGTACAACCTAATGCATCGGTTACAGTAACAGTATAGCTGCCTGCGCATAATTTAACAGAATCATTATCCGGAACAACGGGGTCGCTCCAATTATAATCCACATAAGGCTTCGTACCTCCCGTTACAGTAACAATGGCTTCTGCATCACAGGTCTCATAACAACTGGTCCGTATTCCCATTGGTACCTGGTAATATGTAGATGCGCAGCCTGCAGAAGGTTGTTTAATGGTTTTATTGATTGGCCCTGATTTATAAACAACAGAAGCATATTCTCCTCCGGCAGTTGAATCGGAAAATTCAATGGTAGCATGTACAAGTTCACCTATGGAAGGAGGTGTTGAATTCCAGCAATCGCTAACCATCACACTCCATCCGCCTTGCGAAGGATTCATGTCATATAATTTAGACCAGTCGCCTGTTGCAGCAAATACTCCTGACAACGGGGCGGATTCATTACAAATATCAAGCGTGTCATCTATTCCTTTCTCAGTTGTGAATATAAGGCTGTCAGCATCTGTTCCTGCATTGCATAATCCGATAGAGCCATTTTCCATTGGTGACCGTTTTAAATCAACGATGGTCATTCCATCAGGAGCTACAAGAAAATAACCCAGGTCCTGGATAATATCATGATTGGATGTTGTAAATGAGACACTTATTTTCGTATTGGCACCAATGATAAAAGGAGATGTTGAACCAATAGACACGTCTAATGCTTCGGGAAGATACAATGTCATTGAATCGGTGACCACACCACACGCGCCTATGCCATCAGCATCAAGATATAAAGTAACAGAATCACCAGTCATATCAACCGGCCCGGGCGTATATACCGGATCAATAATACCATTATCATCAAATGTCCCGTCCCCTGAAGAACGCCATGTAATATTGGAATACCCTGTTGCATTGGCGTTGGTTATTTGGACTGTTGAACCATAACAGATACTGGTATCCGGGCCTGCTTCTGAGACAGGAGCAGACGTTATGGTTAATGTCATCGTATGAATGGCTTCATCACAATTTGTATAACCCACTGCATGCAATGAAAGATCAACAGTACCATTTGCTATATCAGAAGAACCAGGATTATATGTTGGTATAAGGGTATTAGCATCCGTAAATGAGCCGTCTCCTGCTGTTGTCCAATAAACAGACATTTGGTTTGAAGCAATTGCTCTGCCCACTGGTATTATATAATTTTCATTTTCACAAATCGATGTATCACCACCCGTGTTTGCAGTAGGAGCATCAATAATAATTAAATCCATTTGATCCGATGCAGGATCACATGAAGAAGCACCGTTAGCTGTAATTGTAAGGGTTACCGTGTTCCCTATATCACCTGAAGCAGGGGAATATGTTGGAGATAATGTACCTGAACCTGATAAAGTACCTGTTCCATTGTGTGACCAGTTTATCGAAGCATAATTATCTGCTGTAGCAGTAGTAATGATATAATCCTTATCCACACAAGTAGAATCATCTATTCCGGCATCGGCAGAGGGTGCCTGTACAACACTAATATCCATATCATCAGTTGCAGGATTACAATTAGCTAACCCATTTACTTGTAAAGTTAATGTAACGGTAGCGCCTTCATCTCCTGATGCAGGTGTGTATGTAGGAGTTAATGTACCTGCATTGGTTAAATTTCCGTTTCCATTATGTGACCAGACTAATGAAGAGTAATTAGAAGCTGAAGCACCACTAATGGTATATGCCTTATCAATACATGTTGAATCATCACTTCCGGCATTAGCTATAGGAGCAGGGACAACTTCCAGGTCCATCCCATCTGCAGCGAGTGGACATGAAGACAATCCATTCGCGGTTAATGTTAATGTGACTGTATTTCCTTCATCTCCAGCGCCAGGAGTGTAAGTAGGTGTTAACGTGTTAGCATTCGTTAGATTGCCATTTCCATTGTGTATCCAGACAAGTGAAGAATAATTTGTAGCTGATGCTCCGCTAATCGTATAGGCCTCATTGATACAAGTAGAGTCGTTGTTATCGGCATCAGCAGTTGGCCCGGGAACAACGTCAAGGTTCATATCATCGGTTGCTGCATCACAATTGGTATGTCCGTTCACCTGTAATGTCAATGTAATGGTATTGCCTTCATCTCCAACACCAGGGGTGTAAGTAGGTGTAAGAGTATTTTCATTGGTGAGATTTCCAGCTCCATTATGCGACCATTGCAATGAAACATAATTGGTTGCCGAGGCAGTGCTGACTGTAAAGGGGTCACCCGAACAGGTTGAATCATTTATACCTGCATCAACTGTGGGTACGGGAACTACTTCAATATCCATATCATCGGTCACAGGGTTACAATTCGTTAACCCGTTTACCTGTAATGTTAGTGTAACTGTAGTTCCTTCATCTCCAACACCAGGAGTATATGTAGGTGTTAATGTACCGGTATTGGTTAAGTTGCCGTTGCCATTATGTGTCCAGTTAAGAGATGAATAATTTGAAGCTGAAGCACCACTTATAGTATATGCTTTGTCAATACAGGTTGAATCATCGCTTCCTGCATCGGCTGCAGGAGCAGAAACAACTTCCAGACTCATATCATCAGAAGCAGGTGGACATGTAGACAATCCATTTGCATTTAATGTTAAAGTAACCGTATTTCCTTCGTCTCCTGCTCCCGGAGTGTATGTAGGTGTTAACGTATTAACATCCGTCAGGTTACCATTTCCATTATGTGTCCAGTTAAGCGATGAGTAATTGGTTGCTGTGGCTCCACTGACTGTATACGCTTCATTGATACATGTTGAGTCATCACTTCCGGCATTGGTTGTTGGGCCGGGTACTACTTCTAAATCCATGTTATCTGTTACTGCATTACAATTGGTATAACCATTTACCTGTAATGTCAATGTAATGGTATTGCCTTCATCTCCAACACCAGGGGTGTACGTGGGGGTCAGGGTGTTTTGATTGGCAAGGTTTCCGTTGCCATTATGTGACCATTGCAATGAAATATAATTGGTTGCAGAGGCGGTGCTGACTGTAAAAGGGTCACTGATACATGTTGAATCATTATCTCCGGCATTGGCTGTTGGTGCAGGGGATATTTCCAGGTCCATATCATCTGTATCAGGATTGCACGAAGTCAATCCATTTGCCGTTAATGTTAGTGTAACAGTAGTACCTTCGTCTCCAACACCTGGGGTATATGTGGGCGTTAAAGTATTTGCATTTGTTAAATTACCATTGCCATTGTGTGTCCAGTTAAGTGATGAATAATTGGTTGCTGAGGCTCCACTGACTGTATACGCTTCATTGATACATGTTGAATCATCACTTCCGGCATTGGCTGTTGGGCCGGCTACTACTTCTAAATCCATGTTATCTGTTACTGCATTACAATTGGTGTAACCATTTACCTGCAATGTCAATGTAATGGTATTGCCTTCATCTCCAACGCCAGGGGTGTACGTGGGGGTCAGGGTGTTTTGATTGGCAAGGTTTCCGTTGCCAT
>CAYMKE010000010.1:15954-26114 GCA_964390955.1 uncultured Bacteroidales bacterium
TGGTGTAACCATTTACCTGCAATGTCAATGTAATGGTATTGCCTTCATCTCCAACACCAGGGGTGTACGTGGGGGTCAGGGTGTTTTGATTGGCAAGGTTTCCGTTGCCATTATGTGACCATTGCAATGAAATATAATTGGTTGCAGAGGCGGTGCTGACTGTAAAAGGGTCACTGATACATGTTGAATCATTATCTCCGGCATTGGCTGTTGGTGCAGGGGATATTTCCAGGTCCATATCATCTGTATCAGGATTGCACGAAGTCAATCCATTTGCCGTTAATGTTAGTGTAACAGTAGTACCTTCGTCTCCAACACCTGGGGTATATGTGGGCGTTAAAGTATTTGCATTTGTTAAATTACCATTGCCATTATGTGTCCAGTTAATTGATGAATAATTGGTTGCAGAGGTTCCGCTGACTGTATATGCTTTGTCAATACAGGTTGAATCATCACTTCCGGCATTGGTTGTTGGGCCGGGTACTACTTCTAAATCCATGTTATCTGTTACTGCATTACAATTGGTATAACCATTTACCTGTAATGTCAATGTAATGGTATTGCCTTCATCTCCAACACCAGGGGTGTACGTAGGTGTCAGGGTATTTTGGTTGGCAAGGTTTCCATTGCCATTATGTGTCCAGTTAATTGATGAATAATTGGTTGCAGAGGCTCCGCTGACAGTGTATGCTTTGTCAATACAGGTAGAATCATTATTCCCGGCATTGGCTGTTGGCAATGGTGCAATATCAAGATTCATATTGTCTTGAATAGAATCGCATCCGATGTTACCATAGCCGGTTAATGTAAGAGTCACTGTTGCTCCGCTTTCAGCAGGGGCGGGTGTATACGTGGGTGATAAAGTATTGGCATTGGTCAAATTTCCTGTTCCATTATGTCTCCAAAGAACAGAGGATACATTACCAGCTGATGCAGTACTCACAGTATACGCTTTATCAACGCATGTTGAGTCGTCTGTGCCCGCGTCAACGGAAGGAGCCTGGGTGATGGTTAATGTCATACTGTTGCTTGCTGTATCACACAAGGTACTGCCTGCAGCTTTTAGTGTTAATGTAACCGAGCCATTGGTTATGTCAGTAGGGCCTGGTGTGTAGGTGGGATGCAATACATTGGCATCATCAAATGTTCCATCGCCTCCGCCATTAGACCATATCAAATAACTGGCATTGGATGTATCAGAAGGGCCTATATAATAATTGCCATCACTGCAAATGGTTGTATCGGGGCCGGCATCTGCCGTTGGTTTGGGAATCATGGCAATGGTAACACTGTCTTCTTCCTGGGTACACAAGCTGTCGTCACGTACCCATACAGGATATGTTCCGGGGGCCAGGTTAGTAAACAGGCTGTCGGCCTGGTAACCTGCATCTTCGCTGGTAATGGAATATTCAAATTCATTACAACATCCTCCATTGGCATGTATGGTGAGTGTTCCATTGTTTTCGCTTTCACATGCATCGGTATGGTCAGAGGCATCAAAAGTAATTTCATCCGGCCCGTTATAAGCAAAACCGTCTTCATAAAGAATGCCTGAAGAAACAACACAATTATTTCTATCGGTAACTGTACAGTTGTATAATCCTCTTGACAGGCCCGCTGCCACTTTAGTAGTCTGTCCGTCGCTCCATTTATAACCATAAGAAGTAGTGCCTCCAACAGGCATAGCTTCTAATTGGGCATCACTTCCATCGTAACACCTCAATTCTTTTTTTACAGAAATACTGAGTTGAAGTGAGTCGGGTTCATAAATAGTGAATGAAGTATCTGATGTACATGAACTGATATCCGTAACCGTTACATTATATGTGCCGCCTGTGAGCCCGGTTTGATCTTCATCATTATCAGAAAGGCCTGATCCGTCATCTGTTGACCATTCGTACGAATATCCTCCGGCACCTCCTGCTGCTGTAATATCAAGACTGCCGTCCGAATCATTATAACAGTCTAGTGAATCTTTACTTCCTGGTTCAAGTGTAATGGTAATAGCAGTGGGTCCGTCTATGGTATAGGGCCCGTCTGAAATCGGGCCGCATTCATTGGCATCATCTAATTCCACGCTGTACTGGTTTCCTATAGGCAATCCTGTGAATTCAGCACTATCACTGGATACAATGGTATCAATGGGAGTACCTGCATCAGAAAGAATATAGGTATAAGGTATTGTTCCGCCGGCAGCTACGGCTATGATCCTGCCATCATCTGAGCCACTGCAGGTAAGATCAAAAGTTTTTATTGTATCTATAGATAATTCTTCTGGTGCTTCTATATTGTCATTTTTTGATTTCCATCCAGCGCCATTTAATTCTTCAACAACGATCCAATAATTACCTGATGATAAACCTGTATATGTATAAACAGTATCCGGAACTGTATCCTTTGCAAGGGTTGAAAAAGTATAAATATAAGGAGCTGTACCACCTGATACATAAACAACAAATTCTCCATTGCTTGTTCCGTTACAGGATACATCCTTTGTAACCACAGAATCTATTTGTAGCTGAGAAAAACTGTCACCTGCAAAAATGAGATTCAATACAAAGAATGAGATTATATAAGGTATTATTTTTTTCATTGCAATATTATTTTTTCAATTTTTTATTTGATAAGACCCTTATTTTGTCTTTAAATATCATTTTGTTTTTATGATCTCTAACAACAATCCAATACTTTTCAGAAGGTTTCAGATTGTTAAAAACAGCAACACGTTTGGTTGTTGTTTTTTGTTCTGTGGTTGATAACGTGTATTCAAATGGAGGCACCCCATTTTCAACAAAAATGTGTATTTCACCATTTGATAATTCTTTATCTGCATGTTTAACCACCACCTCCTTAACCGAAAGCGTATCTTGTGCCATCAAATACATTAAGCCGCTATACACAAAAGCTATAAGCACCATCATCCATTTTTTCCTCTTCATACTATAGTATTTTATTAATTAATACGGGAGCTTACTATATTAGGTTGCATTTTTTTACAAATTAATGCATAGATATATTCTAAGATATATCAAATATAATAAAAATAAATGAAAATAAAAATAAAAAGTATCTGGAATCCAATGGTTTGTTCTTACATGTGTTTAATTAAATGCTTTCTGGTGATATATCTCACCGGATACCATGCAGCAACAAATCCTATAAACAAGACGGTTACAAAAACAGAAAGAAAATCCTCCCATTGCATTTCTACCGGGTAAGCACTGATAATAAAAGATTGTGCCCCCTGGAGGGTAACCAGTCCAAATGTTTCCTGTAAATAACAAAGAATAAAGCCTAACACCATTCCAATTACAGCGCCCACAATGGATATCATCCATCCTTCAATTAAAAAAATTTTTCTGATAAATTTGATGTTTGCCCCCATACTTCTGAACGTATACATGTCTTTCTTTTTTTCGATGATAAGCATGGTAAGAGAACCAATGATATTAAATGATGCGATGATTAATACAAATGTCAGAATAAAAAATATAGCCCATTTTTCCGATTTCATGATTTTATAAAACAATTCTTTTTGTTCATAACGGTTTTTTACATTATACCGGTCTCCTAATATGTCTTGTATCTTTTCTTGTATCTTTCTGATATTATGCTGTGGAGAAATTTTCAACTCCAATGCACTTATTTGATTTTCATAATCCAACAAATCTTTAGCAAATTCAAGCGGCACAATAATGTATTTTGAGTCAATGTCTTTTTCAATAGAAAATATTCCCGAGGGAAAAATATATTTTTTATTAAATGCTTTTTTAGGGTTGAAAGTGATGCTTTGCTTCCGTTTTGGCACATATATTTCAAGCGGATCGACGAATCTCAGCCCAACCGATAAGTAATAGGCAATTCCCTGTCCTATGACAGCATATTCATTTCCTTCTTCCTCTAATACAAATTGTCCTTCAACGATCATGCTGTCTATACCTGTCATTTGATTGTATTTCTCACTTACTCCCTTGATAGTACCGATGTATTGCTGTCCTGAATATTTTATCAATGCATTTTCTTCAAGCACTTCGGCGTAATGAATGACCCCTTCCATGTGTTTAATTTTCTGAATCTCAGTTTGTTTTACAGGAAATGTTTTCCCTTCGGCAAGTGTAATTCTTAAATCAGGATCAAATGCATTGAATAGCGAAGAAATAATGGATTCAAAGCCATTGAATACAGAAAGGATAACAATGAGGGCCATGGTGCCGATAGCAACACCAATCACAGAAATAATGGATATAATATTGATCACATTTTGTGATTTTTTGGCAAATAAATACCTTTTTGCTATGTAATACGGAAAATTCAATGTTCTCTTATTGTTTTAATAATTCATCAATACGATCAATATAATCCAATGAATCATCATTATAGAAAAACACGTCAGGAATTTCTTTCATTTGGTTTCTGATCCGTTTCCCTAATAAATACCTGAGGTTTTTTTTATATTGGTTCACTATTTTGATTGCATTTTCACTCTCATTGGACGGTATGACACCTAAATATACTTTGGCGACAGAAAGGTCTGCACTAATCCTTACTTTGGTGATGGTAATAAGCAGTTTTTTTTGAAACCCAAAATCATAGCGTTCAAATATATCTCCCAGTTCTCTTTGCAGTTCACGTGATACTTTTTCCTGACGTATTGAGTACATATTATTTTTTTTCTTTATTAACCCTGAATGATTGATGATTATTTTATTCAAAGTTATAATTTTTTCAGTCACAAATCTATCAAATAACCCGTTAATAAAAAAGGTTTTTAAATTATTTTATGAATATCAAATAAAATGTATATTTGCACAGTGAGTAATCTATCAATAAAAACAGACTAATTCAGAGTGTCATGGAGACAGTATTAAGCGGAATCAGGCCCACCGGGCATATTCATTTAGGAAATTATTTCGGTGCAGTAAAGAATTTTGTAAGGATGCAGCATGAGTATAATTGTTATTTTTTTATAGCAGATTATCACATGCTTACAACACATCCGACCCCCGAAGCACTTAAGGAAAATGTAAAATATGTTTTGGCAGAATATTTAGCTGCAGGATTGGACCCGGAGAATGTTACGTTGTATATACAAAGCGATGTACCCGAAATCCCCGAATTATATCTTTTAATGAATATGAATGCATATGTAGGAGAACTGGAGCGAACTACAACGTTTAAAGAAAAAGTAAGGTCGCAACCCGAAAATGTGAATGCAGGGCTGCTAACCTACACTGTATTGATGGCTACGGACATATTAATACATAAAGCCAACAAAGTGCCGGTAGGCAAAGACCAGGAACAAAACCTGGAAATGACCAGACGTTTTGCACGGCGTTTCAACAATATGTACAAAACCAACTTGTTTCCCGAGCCTGAGGCATTTAATTTTGGTAGTCATTTGATTAAAATCCCCGGCCTTGACGGTTCAGGAAAAATGGGCAAATCAGAAGGCAATGGCATTTATTTAATAGATGAGCCCAATGTGATAAGGAAAAAAGTAATGCGTGCAGTCACTGATAGTGGCCCTACAGAGCCCAATCAGGAAATGAGTGAACCGATCCAGAACATTTTCAATCTCATGGAGGTGATGTCTGATCCAACAACAACCCAACATTTCAAAGATCAGTATAACGATTGTACAATCCGGTATGGAGATATGAAAAAACAATTGGCGGAAGACATCATTCAATTCACCAACCCTTTCAGGGAAAAAATCAAGAGCATTATCAATGATGAAGATTACCTGAATAAAGCCGCTGATAAAGGAAAAGAAAAAGCCCGTGAAAGTGCATCACAGACTTTAAAAGAAGTAAGAAAAATCATTGGGTTTAAATGAAACGTTCATTCTTCTAAATCATACACCTGTTTTGTTATTTGTATTTTGAAATTTGTTATTTGTTTGGTTGTGGCTTGTCCACGTTAGATAAATATTTAATGTATGTTTCCATATCTTTATCACCTCTTCCTGATAAATTGACCACTACTACATCTTCTTTTTTAAACATACATTGATCAAGTCCAGCCAAAGCATGTGCCGATTCTAATGCGGGAATGATTCCTTCTTTTTCTGTCAGTAAATAGGCTGCTTGCAATGCTTCGTCGTCTGTTGCATGCAAATATTCTACTCGTTTAGTTCCGGCCAAAAAAGAATGTATAGGGCCCACGCCCGGGTAATCCAGTCCCGCAGAAATTGAATAAGGTTCCATAATTTGTCCGTGCTCATCCTGCATAAGCAATGTTTTGCTTCCATGGATGATGCCTTCTCTTCCTAATTGAATAGTAGCAGCAGAATGGTTCGTATGAATGCCTTCCCCGGATGCCTCAATACCAATTAATTTTACATTTTCACAATTAAGATAATGGTAAAAAGCTCCGGCTGCATTGCTTCCACCACCTATACATGCTACAATATAATCGGGGTTTTCTCTTCCGGTTTTTTCTTTTAATTGCTGTTTTATTTCTTCGCTAATTACCGCCTGGAAACGGGTTACCATATCGGGATAAGGATGCGGCCCGACGACAGAGCCTATTATATAATGTGTGTTTTGTGGGTGTTTGATCCAATCGCGTATGGCTTCATTGGTTGCATCCTTGAGGGTCTTGTTTCCACTGAAAACAGGAACCACTTCTGCTCCTAACATCTTCATCTTTGATACGTTGGGAGCCTGACGTTTCACATCAGTATCCCCCATAAACACAATGCACTTCAGGCCCATTAAAGCACAAACTGTGGCAGTTGCAACACCATGTTGCCCTGCGCCTGTTTCTGCAATAATCCTGTCTTTTCCCAGTGCTTTGGCTAAAATGATCTGCCCAATGGTATTGTTTATTTTATGAGCTCCTGTATGATTGAGGTCTTCCCGTTTCAAATAAATATTGGTGCCATGATATTCACTAAGTCTGTTTGCATAATATAATGATGTGGGACGCCCAACATAATCTTTAAGAAGCGTGTTAAATTCCTCCTGAAATGATTTGGAATGAATGATTTTTAAATAATTGTTTTTTAGTTCCTCCACATTTGCATACACCATTTCCGGCACATAGGTTCCTCCATATTTGCCATAAAATCCTTTTGTGTCAACCTCGTATGTCATCGCTTTATTTATTTATATTTAATTGTTTTATGAATGTATTAATGGATGATATATTTTTCATTCCCGGGTATGTTTCAAATTTGCTATTGATATCAACAGCAAATAATTTATTGCACCGCAGTTCATTGATTATTTCAGCATCGCCGGGGCCAATACCACCGCTTAAAAAAAAGGGGACTGTATGCTCATATTCACAGATGATATTCCAATCAAACTTAGTGCCTGTTCCACCATATGCTTTGCTTTTTGTGTCAAACAAAAAATAATCGCATACCTCCTCATAAGGTTTAATATTCTGCATGTCATCCCGGCTGCCAACCCCGAATACTTTCATTACAGGATAATTTTTTGCCCTGACTGCTTCACAGTAACCGGGTGACTCATAGCCATGTAATTGTATTATATCCAGCTCATTTCGCCGGGCGTTTTCAACAACTTCATCCTGCAAAGCATTTACAAATACCCCGGTTTTTTTTATATGCACAGGAAATAGTTGAATTATTTCCCTGTGTATTGTATGGCCTATAAATCTGGGTGATTTTTCATAAAAAATAAAGCCTATATAATCAGGATTCAATGCAATAAGCTCTTTGATATTCTGTTTATGTTTCATCCCACAAACTTTAATCTTCATGTTATCTCTTTGTTTATTTGTTCAATAAAATCTTTGCATGCCTCACCGGGTGCTTCGTGCTTCATAAATGCTTCTCCTATTAAAAAACCTTTAAATCCTGCATTTGTTAAAATTTTAATGGTTCGGACATTGGAAATACCACTTTCTGATATCAATATAAATTCATCTTTAAGCATCCCGGCCATGTGTTTTGACGTTTCTGTATCTACAGTAAAATTATTCAAATTTCGATTATTTACCCCTACAATATCTGTTTCCCCGGGTATTTTATCTATTTCCTCTTCTGCATGGATTTCCACGAGGGTTTCTAACCCAAGATTATGCGCATCATTTGTAAGTAAACGCAATTCATTTTTGTTCAATACCGCTGCTATCAACAAGACAACATCAGCTCCCATTGCTTTTGCCTCTACCATTTGATAGGGGTCAATAATAAAATCTTTTCGTAAAATAGGAATTTTGTTGTTTTCTCTGGCAATACTAAAGTCTGCTGAATTTCCTCCAAAATATCTTGAATCTGTCAAAACAGATAATCCTGAAGCACCGGCCCGGACATACCCGGTGGTGACATTTTTAACACTGGCATTGTTGTTGATTACAGACTTTGAAGGCGAACGCCGTTTAAATTCAGCTATGATGCCGGCATTTTTTTGAGCAATACTTTTTTTCAATGAATATGGTTCATTTGAAAAGTATTGGCTGTTTTCGAGTTCCCGGACAGCAACCTTTTCTTTGTTCGCTTTGACTTCATATTTTTTGTATTCAATAATTTCTTCTAGAATATTCATCTGTTTATTTATTGCATATTTATAAGGTGTTTAAAAACGTTCAGTGACTCCCCGAAATCCAATGCTCGTGTAGCTTCCACAATGCACTGCTCTATAGGTTTTTCTGGATTTAATGTTTTCAGTGCATAAGCAGAATTAACAATGACAACATTTTTTTGTGCTTTATTGCATTGATTTTCAAGGACGTTCATAAATATCTTAGCTGCTTCTTCAACGGTATCGCCACCAAACAATTCTCCGGGTTTCACAATGTCAAATCCCAATGAGCCGGGTGAAACGACCGCTTCATTAAAACGTGACATATACTTAAAATCACCTGTTAATGATATTTCATCGTATCCATCTATTGAATAGATAATTGCATAGTTTTTATCTGTTTTCTGGTAAATATAATTATACAACCTGGCAACTTCCAGGTTAAACACGCCAATAACCTGGTTTTTAGGGAAACCAGGGTTTACCATAGGGCCGAGCATATTAAAAAACGTTTTCATTCTAAGGCTTTTACGGACGGGGGCAACGTTTTTCATAGCCGGATTAAATAATGGAGCGTGCAAAAAACATATCCCTGTTTTTTCCAGTTCATGCTTTAACTTATCCTGGTCATTACTAAAACGGTATCCATAATATTCCAAAACATTGGATGAACCACATGATGAGGACACACTATAATTCCCATGTTTAGCAACTTTTCCGCCGGCTGCTGCAACCACAAATGAAGTCAATGTAGAAATATTAAATGTATTCCGCTCATCTCCTCCTGTCCCACATACATCTATAGTATTAAAATCAGAAAAATCAACAGGAATACATAATTCAAGCAGGGCATCCCTGAATCCTGACAATTCATCTTCGCTGACATTACGCATAAGGTAAACACTGATAAATGATGCGATTTCAGGATCTGTGTATTTACCCCGGGCAATATTGGTTAACACATTTTTTGCATCTTCTTTGGTAAGATTTTTATACTCAAAAAGATAATTTAATATTTCTTTCATGATACTAAGATTTATGATTTATTCATGACTGAGCCAATTATTGATAATGGTTTCCCCGGTATCTGTTAATACAGATTCAGGATGAAATTGAAGGCCTTTCACATCGTAGGACTGATGACGTAATGCCATAATCTCATTTTGTTCATTTATAGCAGTAATAATCAATTCCTTTGGAAGATTATCCCGTTGTACCAACCACGAATGGTACCTTCCTCCTTCGATTTGCTCCGGTAAACCTTTAAACAAAGTATCTTCTCTGTCCTTTATAATAATGTTTGAGGCCACTCCATGATACACCCGTTCCATATTATGAAGGGTGCCTCCGAACACTTCTGCAATGGCCTGATGGCCAAGACAAACCCCCAGGATACTTTTACTGGGTGAATATTCCGCGATCAAATCTTTTGAAATACCTGCTTCGTCCGGGATTCCAGGGCCCGGAGATAATACAATTTTATCGAATTTAGCAATTTCTTCCAATTGAATTTTATCATTTCTGAATACTTCAACATTTATACCCGGATATTTCTGAATATAATGAAACAGGTTGTAAGTAAATGAATCATAATTGTCAATAATCAGTACTTTCATATGTTTATATTTTATTTTTCAATGGTCATATGGAGCTCGCAAGTAAAAA
>CAYMKE010000011.1:0-25818 GCA_964390955.1 uncultured Bacteroidales bacterium
AGAAAGGATTACCTAATTAAAAAAAGAATAATGAAAACATTGCCTAAATACTTAATCATTGTATTTTAATGTTCACCGGCCCGGCACCTGTCCCTTCTCCTTTTATGATTTGTTCATCCTGAATCAGGTACACGTTTATATGATGAGGGGTTAATGAGATATTCCCTTTGTCTTCAATCTTTTCAATCACCACTTCATCATCCTTTTTTTCAGCTTTGAATGTAGTTAAAGTGTATTCTCCTTTTTGAAAGGCATACCCGTCGCCTGCATCATGATAGATTTTACCATAAGCAACGCCCTTTTCATCCAGGGATACGTACAGGGTTAATGTATCGAGAGTGTATTCAGTAGTATTTTGAATGATATTGCCCAGGGGCAGTATAGCGCCTTCCCGTATTTTTATATCGGGCTGGTACGGGTCGTTTTTGCTGTCTTCGCCTACAAGCGAGATTGTTCGCCAGTTTCCTTTGGGCATGCGGGGTTCTTCAGCCCATTTCGGGATGATGTATAAATCATTGCCAAGCAAAAAGGCTTCTTCTTCCCGCCTCAGCCTTTTATCTTCAATGTCAGCAAAAAAAGCGGGGCGCATCACCGGCATACCATTTACAGAAGATTCATAAAACAAGGTATAGAGGTAGGGGAGCAGACGGTAACGCCGCTGCATAGCTATACGGGAAACGTTTTCTATTTCTTTTCCAAATGACCAGGGTTCCTGGTTTTTAGTTCCTTTCATGGTATGCGCACGTGAAAACGGGTAGAATGCACTGAGTGCTATCCAATGCCCAAAAAGTTCGGGTGTGGCATTGCCCCCAAAGCCCCCGACATCTGGGCCATTGAATGGCTGGCCGGACAATCCTAGGTTAAGGCTCATGGGCACTGATAATTTCAGGTGTTTCCATGTAGCAGCATTGTCACCTGTCCATGTAGCAGCATACCGGTGCCCGCCTAAAAAGTTGGAACGGGTTAACACGAAAGGGCGTTTGTCAGGGTTTGCCTTTTTAATCCCTTCTCTCGAGGCTTTTACCATTAACATGCCATAAACATTATGAAAGCGTAAATGAGTACCTTTGGGGATGGTATCATTTCCCAGGTGGATATTGTCTTTGGGCATGGTGCCGCCCGGCCCGTTAAACACGGAGGGTTCGTTCATGTCATTCCATACTCCGTCAATTCCATACGACATGAAATCTTTATACAGAGAAGCCCACCATGTATTCGTGATTGTGCGGGTAAAGTCAGGAAATACGCAATCGCCCGGCCATACTTTGCCCACGAAAGGTTCCCCTTTACTATTTTTAACCCATACATCTTTTTTTTCGCCTGAATCATATACATTGTATCCTTTTTCTTTTTTTACCCCGGGATCAATCATCCAAACGGCTTTAAACCCTTTTTCGTGGAGGTATTCATTGGTTGCTTTGGGATCCGGGAAGCGTTCGGGTGAAAATGTAAAGACTTTATATTGATCCATATAATGGATATCCATCCATATCACATCGCAGGGTATTTTTTTAATGCGGAAGGTGTCGGCGATCTCTCTTACCCTCGAATCAGGGTAATAAGACCACCTGCTTTGTTGAAACCCGAGGCTCCATAAAGGGGGCAGCGGCATGTTGCCGGTCAGCATGGCAAGGGCCTGCATGACTTCTTGCGGTGTATCTTTTTCAATGACAATCATCCGGAAGGGGGGCGCTGCAGAGGAAAATAAAATTCCATCGCCCATGGATACCTGCTGTTTCCAGGTATTGTCTGACAATACACCAAAAGATGAACCGTCTTTTCTTACACCCAAAACCCATGGGTGCGACTGGTACAGCCTCAATCCATTATCCCTGTGATAATACACCACGTTATCGGTGTTCCAGAATTTACGGGTGGTGCCGTTTCTGACCAAAGGGCCTGTGACTTCCCCGGTGCCATATAAGTCTGTATTATCATCCACATCAATATATGCAATGCTTTTACCAAATGCAGTGTCAAACTGTACATGGGTTTTCCATGAAGCAGGAACAGCCCCTTTTTCCGTTGGTTCTTTGGTCAAAGCAAAGGATGGTAAGTGCGCCCCGGGATCAAAATGATCAGGATAAAAAACAGCTATGCCGTCTCCTATTAGTGCAGAGCGTCCGTTAGTCTGTCCATTCATGAAATGTGATGTAGAAATCATACACGTGAAGATTAAAAAAGTGAAAAGTCTCATTTGGTTAAAATTTATTATTTAATGTTAGTCTCTAAAGTCAAGTGTCCATGCTATAAAATCCGAATTCATCTGATTATTAATTATCTTTTCTTTTTTGCTTTTGCAATAATTTCATCCGCTTTTTCCGGATTTGGATATGGTTCATCGAACGGGTCTATGTTCAGCAACAATCCTTTAGGGGAAAGCTCTTTAAGCAGGTCGTCAATCTCATGAGCGGCAATATTCAGGATCAGGCATTTGCCGGATTCCTGTATTTTTTTTAGTGTGGGAAGATGCCGTACATTTTCACAATTGGTTTCCGGATTCCATTGAATCCCTCCAAGCTCAGGGATATCCAACAGAAAATCGAGGTGGCGGATAATTTCATCGGGCCCGTCAAAATGAAATATCACATTGTCCAGTTCCTTGCACATGAATTTGATATCCGGCAGGATAAATTCTTCATACATTTCAGCAGAAATCATGGTCATGAAATCAGACTGGATGCAAAAAGTTTTATCCGGCCCCCATAAGTTAAGCCAGGTTGTTCCGTTGCCCGCGACATGGTTGTTTTGGATTTTCAATAATTCGTTGACCCAGTATTTCCAATAACCAATGATTTTATTGCAGGCCTCTTTGATTTTGTCGGGGCACATGAACAGGTCCATGGCCAGTTTTTCACTACCCCTGAGCAACATGAGCGTGTCTATCCCATTGAAAATATCAACCGGTATCTCAGACAATATTCCATGTTCTTTAGCAGATCGTGCTGCATATTCAACCAATAGTTTCTGTATGTTCCACCAGGCATTGCGTTCATCAAAATCCAGCCTGGCATGGTCCCAGTCTTCCAGGTTCTCATGGAACCAGGTAGGTTCATCCACGGTGGTTAAGTCAACAACAGCTCCCAAAAAGGCACTGCAAATCCCGGGGCCAATAGCTGTGGTGATGATGGGAAGTGTTTCTGCCGGGAAATACATGTGTTTGTACTTGTTGACCTGATGGTCAATCATGATGGACGGGTCGGCCTTGAAACTAAAAGGATCGCGGTATCGCTTATCTGTTTCCAGGGATTTAATATACTCATGAAAACCTTGTTTATCCTGGTATGCCTTTATAGATACCAGGGGTGTTTCATTTTCCTTGTTCCAGTATTTAATAAAGGATTGTTTTTTTTCTTCTATATTTTGTATGATCATTTGATTAATATTTTTTCAAGTTCTTCAAGTGATTTTTTCTTTGTTTCGGGGATGGTGAAAATGATAAAGATTACTGAAGCCAGCCCCAGTCCTGCATAAATAAAGAAAGTAGCAGCAGCTCCCAATTGTTCCAATTCAACAGGAAATACTAGCATGACAAGGAAACTAATGGTGCCTCCGAATGCACCTACCACTGAAATGGCCAGGCCGCGTAATCTGTTGGGAAATATTTCAGAAAACAGTACCCACATAACCGGCCCCATCGAAAAGGCAAAGCAGGCAATGAATACGAGGATAGAAATAAGTACCAGCATTGCGTTCATAGAAATGGTATTGCGCAGAACAGGTTGTTTCAACAAATCATAATTTTCAGATCCTATTTGTTGTTCTACATGGCCAAAGAATTTTACTTCACTATTATATGTTTTCCCTTTTAATGTAGCCAACCCTTGCATGATTTGTGCTGAATCGTTTTTAACAACAGGCATTTCATGTATTTCGGCCTGGATGTTTTCAAGCGATTTGTTATTTATTGAGTACGTGGCATTGTTGAATGCAATGCCGGCTAAAAACAACGAAATGGTAATGCCTGTGGCACCAATCACCAGCAGGGGTTTTCGTCCAAACCGGTCAATATACCCCATAGCCAGCAATGTAAATACAAGGTTGATCACACCCAGGTAAACAGCATGGCTAATGGACGCACTGGTAACACCGCCGGTTAAATTAAAAATCATGGGAGCATAAAACAAAACGGCATTGATCCCGGTTATTTGCTGAAAAAAAGCAAGTCCAAACCCAATAAACAACACCAGTTTCATAGATTTGGAAAAGACTTCTCTGAAAGTTGCTTTTTTTTGCTTTTTGGATTCTTCTATTGAGAGGAGGATTTTTTTGTATTCATCTTCTACATTATGTTCACCAATGGTTTTTTTTAAAATGTCTTTGGATTTATCATGTTCATCTTGCAGGGTGAGCCAGCGCGGACTTTCCGGGATTAAAAAAACAAGGATAAAATATAGGATTGAAGGAAAAAATGCAACGCCAAGCATCCATCGCCATACAATATCAGAATCATCAATCAGCCCCACGATAATTTTGTTTGAAAAGAAAGCAAGGAAAATACCGGTAACAATTAAAAATTGATTAAAGGAAACGAGGAGTCCCCGTTTTTCAGAAGGTGCTATTTCTGCTATATACATTGGAATAACCAAAATGCTGACTCCTATTGCAATGCCTCCGATGATCCTGGCAATGATAAACATTACAATATCGTGAGCTATAGCGGCGCCCAAAGCACATAATGCATACAAAACAGCTGCGAATATCAGGCTTTTTTTTCTTCCGAATTTATCGGCAAGAGGCCCGGCCATAAGATTTCCGGCAATTGCTCCCAGCCCGATTATGCTCACAGAAAGGCCTACCAGGAAAGAGCCGACAGGTAAGTTAAAATCAGTTTTATAAAAGGGCAGGGCACCTGAGATCGCTGCGCTCTGAAATCCTTGTAAGAAACCGCCCAAGGCCGCAATAAATGCTATAAAAGCAACCAGACGTGCTTGTTTTTTATTGGTTTTCATCTTTTAATGGTTTAGTTTGTTAGTCAATTAGTTTATCAGGGGGTGTAGCGTCAAGTTTATTCCAGCTTATAGACCCGATCCATCAGTTGCCATTTGGATCCTTCAGGAGCACCGGGTAATGATTTCTGGAATTTACCGACAAATTTTTCCCATTCAGCTTGTCGTTCCAATGTTCCCAACCTGGCCATGTCTTTTTCAAAGTCAAAGTCAAGGGCCGTTTCCATGATCATGAACATCCGGGTGCCATATAAATATATTTCCATATTGACAATGCCGACTTCTTTAATGCCTTCAGGTATCTCCGGCCATATATTTTCATTTTCATGCCAGTATTTATATTCTTTAATGAGTTCCGGGTCATCCTTGAGATCAAGGGTCATACAATACCTTTTTGTTTTGGTTTCCTTTGCAGGAACAATGTATCCTGTTTGTGTTTCCATAGGTTTAGTTTTTGGTGGATTATGCAAATTTAATGAATCTGTTGGTTCATTATTTATTTTTTTTTTTTGTAAAATACTACTTTTGCATTCCTGCTATCTAAAACAATTACCTCATCTAAGGTTTTTCCATCAACATCAATATATTCAAATTGGCCGTCCAGTTCAATATGTTTTTGATCATCGCTTTCATTGATAAAGATTTGTGACAAGGGGTATTTGGGTTTATGTTTGTTTGGATTGAAAAAAGTAGATTGCTGACTGTAAGGAGTCAATTGTTGCCATCCTTCCAGCGTTAAATCCTGAATAAGCTTCCGATGGTTTTCTACTTTTACAAAGTGAATATGAAATTTTTCAGTTAAACTGATGTGCCTGTTTTGATCAATGATTCCCGGATCAATAACGGTATCCCTGTGGTTGCCGACCGATAGGGTATATTGATAAGCTGAGAGTGCAACAAAAACATTATTTACTGATTTATTTTTATAATTGCTGTGTGGCCGTTTCCATTCTGAAAATCCCAATGCTGATTTATTATCATAGCATATATTATGCTGTACTGTATTTCTGAATGTTTGGTCGTTTAACAAAATGGCAGTATTGGTGTTTTTTATAATGTTTTTTTCAATCACAATATCCTTGGCACGGGCATCAAGATAAATCCCCTGGTTGATCAGATGATCGCTGGGAGTGCTTTCATCAGCATTTCCAACGGCATTGATGATAATATTTCCGCGGATGACATTGCTGTATGTGTATGTTGTATCAAATCCCCAGCAATAGAATAATCCACCGTCATTCAATGTCAGCATACCATTTTTGATGATATTGTTTTCACAAATACTATGGTGGCCATCCATTCGTATGGCACTGTAACCTGTGCTGTCAATATAGTTGTTTTGTATGAAATTCGCATGAGATAATTGATTTACATCTTCATAGGTTTTTTCTTCGTTTACTATAGAAATGCCTATGGCTCCATTGACTCCGTCAATTCCATATCCTGCTTTTGTGCCAATACGAGTGATTGTATTGCCTTTGATTTTTGAATTACTGGTTTCTATGAGCTTAACACCATTGCCCAGAATGTCATGGACATTGTTGTTGGAAAATAAAATATTATTTCCTTTTTTTACCAACAATGCATATTTTCCTGCCTTGGATATGTTGCAATTGGATATCCGTATGTTTTGGTTGTTTTCTTTTCCGAAGATACACGTTTCTGTTTGTCCTGAAATGCAAATGTTTTGTATGGAAATATTGGAGACGCCATTTTCAAGAATAATACCATATGGTATAAAACTGGCCTCAAATTTATCGTCAGGTGTAACCACCTTTTTACTGTAAAAATAAATTGTTTGTTCATCAGGAGAGTAATGCCATTCTCCTTCAGCATCTAAAAAATCTTTTGAATTATCCAGGTAGTATCCCCATCCTTTTCTGCATGTATTTTGTTTATCCGGCCTGTTCCAAAGAATGGAGTCAAACCACAGTGTATGATCTTCTAATGTTGTGACTTTTCTGTATTCGTATTGCCAGTTGTTTATTCTCATGCGGACAGTAGCACCCTTTACTTGTTGGCTGGTTAATTGAAGGTTAAAGTCATTTAAAAACCTTTTACCTCCTCCATCCATTGTCAGGTAACCTGCATCCGGATATCGGGCAATGGTACATATTGAGCCGTTTTTAAAAAGATGATTGATGTGGTTTGTGCTTTTTGTACTGTAAATATTATCGCTTGTTTTTTTAAAACGTTCCAAAATTACAGAACCACTTACAACAGGCTTTATCCCGGGCCCATAAGATGTGATAACAATAGGTTTTTTTTGAGTTCCTGAGTAAGTTAGCGTTAATGTTCCGGTAAAGTAATCCCCGGCGTTTAAAAAAATAGTATCTCCGGATTTAAAACGTATCGTGTTTAATTTTTCTATTGTTTTAAAGCTTTTGGAAGGAGACAATCCGTTTGCATTATCATTTCCATTATTTGATACGTAATAATTTTTTGAAAAAGCATTTGTATTGGACACAACAAATAAAAGTCCAATGATGAATGCCTGAATTGTGAATTTCATTTGAATGGTTTTAAAAGTTAATAAATATTTGTTGACAAATCTAATCATTTTTAATGATTATTTTATGATATCTGTAATAAGGTGTTGTCATAGAGAGGATGTATGTTCCGTTTTTTTGCTTTTTCCCTGATGCATTTTTTCCATCCCATTCAATGCTATGTTTTCCCGGATAGTGATTTTGATTGATGATTGTTTTGATTTTTTTCCCCGTGACATCATGTATATCAATTCTCACGTTTTGTTTTTTGTTGACCAGGTATGTGGCATGTATTTTATTGGAAAAAGGGTTTGGATATATTTTATTGAATGATGTTTTGTTTAATGTTGAAGGGGCAATGGCAGACGATTCACCATTGAGAGTATCAGGATATCCAAATACTTCAAATTCATAAAGAGAATAAGGAATCCATCCGGTATGTCTTTCCAGGGTTTTTAAACGAATATAACGGGTACTTTTATCCCCAAAAGAAGTATATGTAGAATGCCCGCTATATGCATTGTTTATAGTTTTTGCCGGGTACCAGCCATCTATAGAATCTTTAAATATAAATCGCAACCGTTCAGGATAAGCAATAGGACACCATAGCACTTTTATGGAATCAATAATATAATTATCAAGTAAATCAATGGTAAGTGTTTGTACATCTTTGGTTCTGTCTTCAACCCCCCACCTGGTATATCTTTTTTCATCCACTGCAAAAGCTCCTGTTGATAAAGAATCCTGGTGTTCGGAATCTGTTACCGGCTTATTGAGTGCAATATTCTTATTGGTCGTATCTTTTATCAAGACTGTAGAGTCATAAACTGTAAATGTCAATTCTGACGTATTGTTATACTCATCATATTCATCAATAATATCGTACGGGTCAATGGCAGCTTGTACGGTTATTTTTCCTGCAGAAGTTGGGATGAATGAATCATCAGCGCTGAGTAAATCCATCGCCCCTGTTTTGATGGGTGTCGAATGATTCGTTGAAAGTGATACGATACTATTGTTCTGTTTGAATTCTATTCTGTGTATTTCTGAGGAAGAAGCTCCTGTACCATAATTTACAACAGAAGCCAGCAAGAGAACGGGTTGCCCTTTCACGGGGTAACGCGGGTAGGTAAATAGTCTGGATATTCTTAAATCAGGTTTTAATGCAGTAGAAAGTAAATTGATCTCAACTTCAAGGGGCAGGTCACTTGATGAACCCCCTACCTTTATTTTATAGGTACCTGTGTTAACTTCATACTGATTTGTATTTGAATTGAATGTATAGAACTCATTAGGTGTTAAGGTAAAAGATACTGTTTTTTGTTCTCCCGGTGATAAATCCACAAGCCTGAATCCTCTTAATTGTTTTACAGGATTTGAATTATTGCTGGTGTCAGGGAAAACATATAATTGTACTACTTCTCTGCCCTGCCGGTTGCCTGTATTCAATACGTCAACCGACACCTGAACCGGATCACCTACCGGGATATTGGTATTATTTAATTGCAAATTTGAATAATAAAATGAGGTATAACTCAATCCGAAACCAAAAGGAAATTCCGATGTCAGGTTTTGACGGTCAAACCACCGGTAGCCGCCGCCAAAATCATCATTATAGTTAAGATTTCGTTCAGCAAGCTGGTCATCAGAAACAGGCATGGTCACCGGCAGTTTTCCTGATGGATTGTGATCTCCGAAAATTACGTCTGCCAGAGCATTTCCAGCTTCCTGTCCGGGATAAAATGCATACAACAGGCCTTTTATGTTATCAATGCTATTATGTAAAGTGCAAATACCACCGCTCACGATTACTGTAATAATGTTTGGATTTATATCAACGAGCTCATTGATTAAATCTATCTGTTTTCCGGGCAATTCCAATGATCCGCTCACTCTGTCCCTGCATTCTCCTTCCTGGGAGTTGTCAAGTCCACCAATAAAGATTACATAATCAGCACTGTCAGCCAAATTTTTGGCTTGAGCAAAATGCGTGGTATCGGTTCCATTGATACTGCATCCAGGGTCATACAATATGTTTTCAGCACCCAGTACATTTTCAAATCCCTCTTTTGCAGTAATTGAATAATAAGGTGTTACTGAACTGCTTCCATTGCCATCCAATAATGGCTGATCTGCATTCGGCCCGATCAGGGCAATTTTAATATTATTAGATTTATCAAGCGGCAGAATATTGTTTTTATTTTTGAGTAAAACAATGCTTTTTCTGCCTGCTTCCCTGCATAATTCTTTATGTTCCGGGAGATTCACTAATCCTGTATGCCCTTTGGGATAATACCCTTTAAACCCACTGAGCATTTTGGTTCTTATTACTTGTTTCACTCTTTTGTTTAGTAGTTCCTGAGTAATCACTCCCCTGTTAATATAATCAGGAAGAGCATCCCTGAATAAATAAGAACCCATGCAAATATTTGTTCCGGCCTGAAGTGCATCAGAAGCATGCCATACAGCCCCCCAGTCAGAGACCACATAAAATGGAAATCCCCATTGTGTGCGAAGAATATCGTCTAATAAATATTTGTTTTCAGCACAATTGGTTCCATTGACGAGATTGAATGCATTCATTACAGAAAAGACATTTGCTTGTTGAATCGCCATCCGGAAATTGTATCCATAATGATCCATCAACATTTGATCGGATATTTGAACGTCATTATGAAACCGGTTGTCTTGCATGGCAACACAATTGAAATGTTTGGCCGTGGCAATAACAGGGTATGATTGAATCCCATTGATTAAAGAGGAAGTGATGTTTCCGCACAAAAAAGGATCTTCACCTCCGGATTCCGGGCTTCTTCCATTCAAAGGGTTCCAGCATAAATCCAAGGTCGGGCCTAATGCCTGGTGAATACCTTTTCCCCAGAATTCTTTGCCCATGATTTCACCAATGCGCCGTATCAGATTTGTATCCCAACTGGCAGCCATGGCAATACCTACGGGAAAACTGGTTGAGCGGCCCTGTTTAATGCCATGCGGGCCGTCAGACATAAACAAACCGGGAATATCCAGCCGTTCATTTGTATATGTATTGAATGAGCCGTATTGTGTTAGCTGTGAGATTTTTTCATCTGTTGTCATTAAATTCACAATACTGTCCAGCTTATCTTCAAGTGTTTGTGAATTACCAGCTAAAAAGAAAAACATGCAGGATAAGAGGACAAATATTTTTTGCATAGGTAGGAGGTTAAATATTTGGGGAATTTGTCCCGTGGATTTGTTTTGGAAATCCACGGGACTGATTGTTATAAAATTATTTCTTCATTTTGTCAAGGTAATATTGTTGAAGCACATAAAAAGCTTTCTTTTTATCTCCGGTTTCTGAGATCAGGCCTTTCCGGTTCCATCCATCCTGTATATTTGGGAGGAATCTTTTCGGTGATCGGAAATCAGCAAGAATCCATGGAGACATGCCCCTGAGTTGTGGAATTCTTTCGAACATCTTGATGTTTTCGCGATAGGCATATTCCTGGAATTCCTCTGTCCAACGTGTCAGGCTATCACCGTGATAACCATGCAAAGCACCCGCTCCGAACTCGGAGATGAACACGGGTTTGTTTTGTTTGATATCCCATTTAACGCGCGAACACTTATCAGGCAATCCGTCATACCAACCTACATAGAGGTTGAAACTAATGATATCCATCAACTCCGCCATGGGGTCATCAACCGTGAACATGTTTTCTTTTCCTTCAACCGTTGAGAAAAACAATGCGGCGCTGATCAACCTTGTATTATCCATTTCACGGGCCTTATTTACCAGGTTTGTCAAAAATTCGTTTCGTTGAGGGCCTACCGGCGTTTCATTGGCCATGGACCAAACAATCACGGCAGCCCGGTTTTTGTCACGCGAGATTAACTCTGTCAGCATATTTTCCGCTGTATTATAGGTTTCCTGATTATCGAAAAGAATATTCCAGTATACAGGGTCTTCTGCCCATACCATCAGTCCCATTTCATCTGCCAAACGGACGATGTACTCGTTATGTGGATAATGTGCCAGGCGCACGAAATTACAGCCGAGTTCTTTTGCCCAGGTTAGCATCATGATAGCATCTTCCCGGCAAAAATTTCTGTTGCCGCGGATGGGATTTTCTTCGTGCATGCTAATGCCCCTGAGGAATACAGGTTTGCCGTTTAAAAGTATATCCTGGCCTCGTGTAGCCAATGTCCTGAATCCTATCTGGTCAGTAATTTTTTCTTCACCATTCTTCACAATGACATCATATAATTTTGGATTTTCAGGAGACCAGTATGAAATGCCTTTTGCTTCTATTTCAAATTCTGCTTTCCCGTTTTTATCTGTAGAAAATGTTTCATCAAGGTTTAGTTCCGGGATGGATAATCCTACCTTTATGTTTGATTTCTTGTCGCCGTTTAATTGTACATACCCTTTGATGATCCCGGGTGCATCTTTTTTAAGTTGGATAAAATAATCTTCTACAAATACAGGAGGCGTTTCAATGATGTCAATATCCCTTGTAATGCCTCCATAATTCCACCAGTCTGCATTCAATGCCGGGATATTTTCTTTTTTTCGTTCGTTTTTTACCCGTACGATGATAAAATTGTCTTTGGGTTTTAAAAGATGGGTAAACTCAAATGAAAAGGGTGTAAACCCTCCTTCATGTTTACCTACTTTTTTGGTATTGATATATACGTCGGTTCTGTAATTCGCCGCACCAAAATTAATGAATACCCTGTTTTCCGGGCCGGATTTTTTGTAGTCAAATGATTTTTTATACCACACAGAGCCTTCAAAATAAAAGAGTTTTTCCGCTTGTGTGTTCCAATCGCCCGGGACAGTGATACTGGGGGACTGGTCAAAACTATATTCAATCCGCTCCGTTTTATCTGCGGGTTTATAATTCAGAAAAAATGCATCCGGCGTGGGGGGATTTTCCATTTCATCTTTTGGAATCCCTTTGTAACTCATGTATCCGGTTTCATACAGGTCAATCAGATAATGCCATTTCCCGTTGAGGGAGGTGGTGTTTCTTTCAAAACGGTTTTGAATAATGGATTGAGCATTTACTGAAACAGAAAGTACTAATCCTAAAAAAAAGAATTGAATTGTTGGTTTCATAATGTAGTTTTTAGTTTAATTATTGGATAAAGATGTTTATGTAGGTTATTTCTTGTTCATGATTGATTGGTAATATTCTTTCAAAATGTAGAAAGCTTTTTTCTTTTCTCCCCTGTCGGAGATCAGGCCTTTCCTGTTATAAAAGTCCTGGATATAGGGAAACAGGCGCCTGGGTGAATGGAAGTCCACCAGCAGCCAGGGCGAAACCCCTTTTAACCGGGGTATTCTTGAAAACATTTCCACGGATTCTTCATATACGTAAGCCTGGTATTCTTCTGACCACCGGGTCAATGAGTCTCCATGATACCCTTGAAGCGCACCGCCTCCAATTTCACTGAACATGAAAGGTTTATCAAAACGGATGTCCCAGTTGATTTTGTCTATGAGGTCAGGCAATCCCTGATACCATCCGTAATAGGCGTTAACAGAAATAACATCGGCCAGGTTGCCCAGTTCATCATCCACTACTTTTGTTGTTTTGTCAGATTCTTTATGGTTGATTAACAGGGCAGCACTGATTAGCCTCGTGTTGTCCATGGAACGGGAGGTGCTTATCAGGTTTTTCAGGAATTTGTTCCGGGGTGGTTCATTTCCTGTTTCATTGGCCATAGACCAGATGATGATAGAAGCCCGGTTTTTGTCCCGTGTGATCATCTCTTTTAATTGTTGTTCTGCAATGTTATATGCAGCAGTATCTTCCCAATCAATGCCCCAATAAATCGGCAGTTCCTCCCATACAAGGATTCCCATTTTATCGGCCATCTTCACCATATGTTCATTATGCGGATAGTGAGCCAGTCTAACATAATTACAATTTAGTTCTTTAGCCCATTTTAATAAGATTTCAGCATCTTCTTCAGACCATGCACGGCCTTCTCTTACAGGGCTTTCTTCATGTATGCATATCCCGCGTAAAAAAATGGGATTGCCATTTAACAAAATGTCTGTCCCTTTTGTTTCAATGGTTCTAAAACCTATTTGATCTTTAATTTTTGTGTCCTTTGCTTCAATCACCACATTATATAGTTTTGGATTGTCAGGTGACCACAATTCGATGTTGTTTGCTGTTATTTCAAATCCGGCATACCCGTTTTTATCTGTTTTGATCTCTTGATGAATCGTAAGCTCAGGGATGTTTAAAGTGATTTTTTGCCTAAGGTCATCACCATCCAGTTTCACCCATCCTTTGATCAAATTTTTATTTCCGTTTTTTAATTGAACATAATAATCACGAATGAATGTTTTGTTTGTTTCCACGATAAAAACATCTCTTGTCAACCCTCCATAATTCCACCAATCTGTAGACATTGCAGGTATCCTGTCCGGCTTTCTGTAGTTTTCAACATTCACAACAATGGAGTTTTTACCATTGTTGATTTTGTCTGTGACTTCAATGTTAAAAGGGGTAAACCCGCCCTCGTGTGTACCGATGAGCTCCCCGTTCAGATATACTTCTGCTTTGTAATTGGCTGCCCCAAAATAAAGGAATACACGTTTATCCGTTTTTTTATTGTAATTTATTTTTTTGCGGTAAAACACATGGCCTTCATACAGGAACAGGATTTTTCGCTGGCTGTTCCAGTCGCCCGGCACATATAGCCAGTCAGCAGTAGGAAAATTGTATTCATGAATGTCCCAACGTTTCTCAGGAACATTGTCTTTGTAGCAATCCATTTGGTCGAATGCATCAATGTGATAACGCCATTTGCCATTGAGGCTTATTTTGGAACGAGTGTCAATATTCGTGATCAATTCGCTTTGGCCATTAATATAAAGAGGGCTTAATAAAAGCAGTAAAAAGAGAACATGTTTTAAACGATTCATTTTTGAATGATTTTTGTAAGTTTATAATCAATTGTTGCATAAAAATAAATAATTTATGCCAGATTATAAATAATTTTCAGTTATTATTGTTTATGTTATTGATATTCAATATGTTTTTATTTGTTTTTTTGGGGTGTTTTGATGAATGCATTGTTAAATAATCATTAAATCGTATAATGTGATGGTAAAATGTTGTTTATAGAATATTAAAATAATCATATTTGTGTTATTATAACAAAAACTAAAAAAACTTTTAGTATATTTTTAGTTTTTTGAGTTTTATTATATATTTTTGTGCCATGGAACAAAAATTAAATTACATACTGGCCAAATCATATGAATTGTTCAATAAATATGGAATCCGGAGCATTACCATGGATGATGTGTGCAGGGAGCTTGGGATTTCCAAAAAAACATTATATGAATATATTGAAAACAAAGAAGATTTGGTAAGAAAATTTGTTGAAAGCGATGTAAAACGCAGGGAAGATGATTTTCAGCAGATCTTCAATATGAAATACAATGCCATTGAAGAATTGTTTGAAGTGCATAAACTGATAAAACAAATGATCAAAGAATACAATCCTTCAACAGAATTTGACCTGAAGAAATATTATCCTGAAATATTTAAGGATATTAAAAAAGGAAAGCGGGAAAAAATGTTTGAAGCAGTGCTGAACAATCTTATTAAAGGCAAACAAGAAGGGCTTTATCGCCATGAACTGGATGAAAATATCATTGCCAAATTATATGTAAGCAGAATAGAGAGTACCTGTGAAAATGATATTTTCACCGAAAAAGAATATAAATCCCCTGCTTTTATTAATGATATTATTGTATATCATATCCGAGGGATAGCAAATAAAAAAGGAATTGATGTATTAGAACATATTTTAAAAGAACAAAGGCAATTATGAATAGTGATAAAATGATCATACAAAAAAGAGTCGCCATAATTCTCATTAATATTATTTTTTACATGTTTGGATCAATGATGGTTCATGCCCGGCAGGACAGTGTTATGTCTCTGACCGTGCAGGAAGCACAGGATTATGCCGTGAAACATAGTACGCAAACTAAAAACGCCCGGCTTGACATAAAAAAATCAGATAAGAAAGTATGGGAAACAACCGCACGCGGATTGCCCCAAGTCAGTGCCAGCGGATCATATACAGATAATTTAAAACTTCGCACTCAACTTATACCAGCACAATTTTTTGATCCAAGAGCAGAAGAAGGAGAGTTTGCTGAAGTGAAATTCGGAACCCAGCATAATATTACAGCAGACATTACAGTCAACCAGCTGATTTTTAGTGGGCCATATATTGTTGGGCTTCAAACGGCAAAAGTGTATAAAGGGTTATCAAAACAAAATGAAATCAATGCTGAAAAAGAAGTCAGGGCATCTGTTGAACAAATTTATTATTTAACACTATTGGCAGAAAACAATAAAAAAATCCTTTCAGAAAATCTGGATAATTTAAAACAGATGCATAAGGATGTCCAGGCCATGGCAGATAACGGGATGGTCAATCAAATTGAAGCAGACAAGATACAAGTCAATATCAATTCTATAGAAACTTCATTGATTTCAACGGAACAACAAATAGAGTCCAATTATAATGCATTAAAAATTCAAATGGGCATGCCTCTTGACCAGGAGGTCAAGCTCTCACAATCCCTTGATGCTGTCCTGGAAAGCATTGAAATTCAATCCATGCTCGAAAAAGACTTTAGTGCAGAAAACAATATCCGGTATAAAATGCTTGAAACACAAAAACAGTTGGCCGCATTGAAAGTGAAAAAAGAGAAATCAGATTTTCTTCCTTCCCTTTCAGCATATTATACATACCAGGAAAATGCCATGCGTGATGAATTCAATTTTTTTGATTCCGGCGAAAATTGGTACCCATCTTCAATGATCGGTTTGCAGTTGACTGTTCCCATTTTTAGCAGTGCGCAGAGGATTTCACAGGTAGGACAGGCGAAAATTGAAGAGGAGAAAGTGCAAAACCGGCAAAAAGATTTGAAGAAAAATTTGAACAATCAGGCCAGTCAGTCTAAAAGCGACATGAAACAAGCATTAAAGAAATATAATACCCAGAATAAAAACCTTGAATTGGCAAAAAAAGTGTATCATCAAACCCAAATTGAATTTAAAGAAGGATTGTCAACAAGTTCTGAAGTAATACAGGCCAATGACAAGTATTTGCAGGCAGAGTCGCAATATATAGGAGCGATTGTAGAATTGCTCAGTGCCAAAACCGAATTGGAGAAATTGTATTAATGTCTTTTTTATGAATACAGAAGAATCAGGATGTCGGATGAAACAAGCATGATTATAAAGATTATAAAAGTGAAAGAAAGGTATAAAGGATATAGAGGATATTTTAAATAAACTTTTCCAAAGTTTAAAACTTTGGAAAAGTTATCGGGGAAATCCCACAAGCCCTCTAAACCTTTAAACCTCTAAACTTCTAAACCTCTAAACTCAATCAACTCAATCAACTCAATTAACTCAATTAACTCAATCAACTCAATTAACTCAATCAACTCAATTAACTTAATAACTTAATAATAAACATATGAAAATAGCAGGTATCATTTTAGCGATTGTATTGACAAGCTGTGTTGAGAAAACAGGTGAACAGCAATTGGAGAGCAGGATTACAACTAAAAATAAAGAGTTGAGAGCATTAAAAAAAGATATCAAAAAACTCGAGCAAAAAAAAGAAAAAGAATACGGATTAACAGCAGAAAACAATAATGTTCCTGTTGGTATTAAGGTAATGCGGCCTGAGCCGTTCAATCATTATTTGCAAATCAATGGAGAAACAAAGGCTAAAGAAGAGGCATATATCAGTCCTGAAAGCAATGGAAGAATTGATGAGATATTTGTGGAGGAAGGCGATGGTGTAAAAAAAGGCCAATTATTGGCTCAACTGAATACAGCCGTAATTCGCAATAATATAGAAGAGGTTAAAACCAGCCTTGAATTAGCAGATACCATGTACCTGAAACAAAAAACATTATGGGATCAGAACATAGGGTCCCAGACACAATACCTGCAGGCAAAAAATAACAAAGAATCATTGGAAAAACGGCTGCAAACACTGCGATCCCAATTGGCAATGGCACAGGTCAGGGCCCCTTTTAACGGAACAATCGTGGATATTATGCAAAAAGAAGGGGAGATGGGATCGCCTGCAGCCCGGTTGATGCATATAGTTGACCTTTCTGATTTGTTGATAGAAACTAATATTTCCGAAGAATACCTTTCAAAAATACAAAAAGGGAATCCCGCCATCGTGACATTTCCTGCTTTCCCCGATTATAAAAAAAGACTTTCGGTTACACGTATTGGAGATTATATTGATAAAGAAACCCGGACATTTGAGATAGAATTACGACTGAAAAATCCTGATCATAAAATTAAACCCAACCTTATTGCAGAAGTGAAGATCAATGACTATCATGACGATTCTGCCTTCGTAGTTCCTGCCGTTATAGTAAAAAATGACATGAAAGGCAATTACTTGTTTCGTGCAGTTGCTAAAAAAAATGATATTATTGCCGAAAAAATTTATGTAACACCCGGGAAATCCTATAATGATGAAACAATGATTGTCAAAGGTATATCTGAAAATGACTCAATCATTATTGCCGGGTTTAACAGGGTGTCTAAAGGAATAGGGGTTGCTATAGACCAGGATCAGGCAAGCCGAATCCCAATTGGTGAAAACGCCGGAAAATTTAGTGGGAGAAAGTAAAACAATTCGTTGGCATAAAAAAAGTTGTAAAAGAAACATTAAATATTGAGGGAAATGAGTGCAAAAGAAATACGAGATAGAATTGTCAGGGAATTTAAATTGACAAGCCTGGCTATACGTAACAGAAATACCATCATTTTATTGACATTGGCCATCATCGGCTTTGGTTTTTTTTCATACCGGAACATGCCCAAAGAATTGACCCCTGACGTGGTCATCCCTACAATAATGGTGCAGACAATATACCCGGGCAGCCCACCCGTTGATATTGAAAATTTGATCACCCGGCCACTGGAAAAAGAAATTGAAACGGTCAAAGAAATAGATGTTCTCAAGTCAACTTCTTCGCAGGGATTTTCGATGATCATGGTTGAATTTACAACCGATGCCGATATAGATCAAAAACTACAGGAGGTGAAAGATGCTGTGGATAAAGCCAAGAGTGAACTGCCGGATGATCTGCGCACAGACCCGGTGGTGAATGACATTGATTTTTCCGAATTTCCAATATTGAATATCAATTTATCAGGAGATTACAGCACCCGTGAATTAAAAGATTATGCAGAATACCTCGAAGAAGAAATTGATCGGATCAATGAAGTATCCAAGGTAGAGATCAAAGGAATCAATGAACGGCAGGTGAATATTTATATTGATTTACGGAAATTACAGGCCAGGGGTTTGACGTTTCGTGATATTGAACAAGCCATTACCTCCGAAAATGTTTCCATGTCGGGCGGAGAAATTCAATTCACTTATACCAAACGTTCGGTCAGGATTATAGGGGAATTTGACAGAATAGAGGAGATAGGAAACCTTATAATTAAAGAAGAAGAAGGCAAGGCGGTTTATTTAAATGATGTTGCCCGGGTGGAATTGGGATATAAAGAACCCGACAGTTATGCACGGCTGAATAAAGACCCTGTGGTCTCCGTACAAGTGATCAAAAAGAGTGGAAAAAACCTGTTGTCTGCAACGGCTAAAATCCAGGATGTTTTGGACAAAGCAAAAGAACGGAATGAGATACCTCAAAATTTAAAGATAAGCATTACCAATGATCAATCGGATTTGATCAGGACTCAGCTTTCCAATCTCGAAAACAGCATTATTCTGGGTGTGATTTTTGTGATTCTGGTGTTGTTTTATTTTCTCGGCACCAGGAATTCATTATTTGTTGGCATGGCAATCCCCATGTCTATGTTTCTCTCGTTTGTTGTAATAGGAATGATGAACGGCCACCTGAACATGATCGTTTTATTTTCATTGATCTTATCATTAGGGCTTTTGGTTGATAATTCCATTGTTGTGGTAGAAAACATCCACCGGTTTATTGAACGGGGATACGATACATTTGAAGCAGCCAGGCAGGGAACCGGTGAGATTGCTTTGCCGATCATCACATCCACTATCACCACTCTGTCTGCATTCCTGCCATTGGCATTTTGGGGAGGCGTAACCGGGGAATTTATGAAAAATCTCCCGATCACCCTGATCATTGTATTGACCTCATCATTGTTCGTGGCTTTGGTGATCGTTCCCGTATTTACCATTATTTTTGTGAATCCTGAAAAAGCCAGGCAGGAAAAAAATAATATCGAAAAAAGAAAAAATTTTAAATATATGGGCATTATTGCCGGAGTTTCCCTTTTATTATATGTTATCGGAGTGAATGTAATTGCAAGTATATTATTAATCCTGGCTTTGATTATGGCTATCAATACCTTGTTTTTAAATCATTCTCAGGATTGGTTTCAGAATGTGTTTCTTGGGAAATTAGAACAAATATATGAACGTCTTTTACACTATGCTTTGTGTAAAAAACGGCCGGTTATTTTCTTTTTTGGAACAATTGTTTTATTGATTCTATCGGTTGTGTTTCTTGTAATGCGGGATCCTGATGTTAGCTTTTTTCCAAACAATGAGCCCGATTATATTAATGTAAGGGCCGAACTTCCTGTTGGCAGCAACCTGGAGGCAACCGACTCGGTGATGAAGATCATTGAATCCGATATTTATCAATTCATCGAACCCTATGATACCATTGTAGAATCAGTGTTAACCACCGTGGGAGAAGGTGCATCCAGTGATTTTGCCGCCGGAGAAACGCCTAACATGGGCCTTGTCACAGTAACTTTTGTGGATTTTATTGACCGGCAGGGGATTAATACGTCCGATGTCATGAAAGAAATGAGCAATGCATTGATTGGACAATATCCAGGCATTCAGATCAGTGTTGAGAAAAACCGGATGGGCCCGCCTACAGGAAAACCGGTGAATATTGAAATAAGTGGTGAAGATTTTCAAAAATTGATTCAAATAACGGAAGATATTAAAACCCGTATTGAAAAGAACAATATTCCCGGGTTAGAAGGGCTTAAAATAGATTTGGAGACAGGTAAACCCGAGTTGGTCATTAAAATCCGGAGAGATAAGGCACGTAAATTAAATATTTCTACCGTTCAAATAGCCAATGCCATACGTACTGCTTTGTTTGGAAGTGAAGTGTCGGATTTTAAAGTGGGAGAAGAAGAATACCCCATCAGAATTATGCTCAACGATCAATACAGGTATAACATTCCAACGCTTTTGAATCAGACTGTGGTTTCTCCGGAAGGAAAAAAACCGAAACATATTCCCCTTACTTCCTTGATTGATTATGAATATAGTACAACGTATGGAGCAGTGAAGCGAAAAGACCTTGACCGGGTGATTACATTGTATTCAAATATTGTGGAAGGATACAATGCGAATAATGTTAACAGCCGGGTAGAAAGCATTTTGGAACAATATGAGATGCCCAAAGGATACATTTATGAATTTACAGGAGAACAACAAGAGCAACAGGAATCACAAGCATTTTTGAGCAGGTCGCTGATCATTGCAATGGTGTTGATCCTGATCATTTTGGTGACCCAATTCAACTCACTGGTTAAACCCGGAATTATTATCATGAGTGTAATTTTTAGTACCATTGGGGTATTTGCAGGCATTGCCATATTCAATATGAACATTGTAGTGGTTATGACAGGGATTGGTATTGTAGCACTGGCCGGTATTGTTGTAAACAATGCCATTGTGCTGGTAGATTATATTGAACTGCTCAAAAAGCGCAGAAGGGACGAGCTGGGCATTGATGAGGATGCATATCTTCCTCCCCGTGAAGCAACCGATTGCGTGATAAGGGCCGGAAAAACAAGGCTGCGGCCGGTATTGCTGACTGCCATTACAACTATACTAGGCCTTGCACCATTGGCCGTGGGGTTAAACATTGATTTTCTGGGGCTGTTAAGTTCATTTGAGCCTCAGTTGTATTTCGGCGGCACAATGGTTAAATTCTGGGGGCCCATTGCATGGAGTGTGATTTTTGGGCTCACCTTTTCCACGTTTTTAACATTGGTCATTGTGCCAGTCATGTACCGTATTGCTATCATTATTCATAAAAAGATTATTGATAAAGTTGAATATCATACCGGCAAAAGCATTGTTAAAAAACAGGCTGGGGAAGATGGTATAGAGTTTTGTGAGTAATTGGTGCCTGTCTTTTATGTTTTTCGCATTGCAATACCTAAATGTAAAAAATGTTATTGATTTTCAGTTACTTAAGTGAGTGTTGCAAAAAAGTGCGGAAAACAGGTAAAAGTATAAAAAAAGAGGGTGGCCAGACTTTTTGGACACCCTCTTTTTTAAACAAATATTAGCATTACCTGACTATCAGCTTTTTGGATATACTTTGAATATTTCCAAAAACTTTAATCAAATAGATCCCACTATTAAACATACTTGGTTCAAGATAGATGGTTGATGTTTCAGAACCTTTTGTTATAAAAGATTCTAAATATATTTTCTTACCATTTACATTATAAATAACAACATTTACAACATCATCTTTTTCAAATCCTTTTATGTTCACGGTTAAATCTTCCTCTTTCAAAGGATTCGGATACAATTTGATAGAAGCTTTGCTATTGTCAGTAGTCATATCTTCTATATCGTTCACAGCTTTACCGGATTTTATATTGCTTCCGTCAATGATCAATTCAGGCATATAGTCTGTATCTTCTGAAGAACTGTATTTTGTAAAGCTTGTTATCCCTTCTGTTAGTATAGTTGAAATATTAATGGAAAATTCACTGCCCAGGGCGTTTTCAAGTGCGGTAATTCCATCTGTATTGAATTCAATTTCATTCCATGATCTATTCGTTACTGTATGTTCAGCAATGGTGTCACCTAAGTCTGTAGGCCTGTTGTTCCAGGTAATGTTATCTTCACTCCAATTATTATCATTGACAACTTTTAAGAAATGTTCCGGCCCTGAATTCCATGAACCGACAAATAATCTGAGTTTAGCAGAACTTACAGTACCGGAGGATTTCAAATGGCTCAAGTCAAATTTAATATACGCCTGCTCATCATGGCCGTCATCGTATCGTACGACTTTAATATCTGACTTGTTTCCATAATTTCTGTCTGGTGAATCATTATATACCGTAGCATCGTCAATTGGATTGATTGTATCCATTGCAGGCCCGGATGATGATGAGTTCACTGTGACATCTACATCGTCTGTGTTCTCACATCCATTGTCATCTGTTACAGTTACGGTATAAGTGCCATCTGCTGAAGTGGTTGCTGCTGAGATGGTTGGATTTTGATCTGTTGAGCTAAAGCTGTTTGGGCCGCTCCATGACCAACTGGTAGCATCGCCGCCGCTTTCGGTTAAGTTGATGTCGTCCCCTTCATCAACTGGGGAGTTGCTGCTGGCTGTAGCTGTAGGTGCTGTGTTCACAGTAACATCTACGTTATCTGTATTGGTACAGCCATTGTCATCAGTAACAGTGACTGAGTAGGTACCATCTGCTGATGTGGAAGCTGACGAAATTGTTGGGTCCTGATCTGTAGAACTAAAACTATTCGGCCCGCTCCAATTCCAACTTGTGGCATCGCCACCATTCTCTGTCAAGCTTATGTCATCTCCTTCACAAACCGGTGAGTTACTGCCGGCTGTGGCAGTGGGTAATGAATTGACGGTAACTGTTACATCATCGGTAGCTGTATTGCTGTTTGCATCTGTGATGGTCACAGTATATGTTCCGGCTGCCGAAGTTGTCACATTGGTAATGGTGGGGTTTTGATCTGTAGAACTGAAACTATTCGGGCCGCTCCATTCCCAGTTTTCTGCATCGCCACCACTCTCTGTTAAATTCAGGTCTTCGCCAACACATACCGGAGAATTGCTGCCGGCTGTGGCAGTGGGTGTGCCGGTTCCACAGTCTTCTGGCCATGTTCCATGATCCGGACACCAGGTTACATCATGTTCGCCGCTCAATGCATCTATTTCATTCTTAAAATCAGTACTTGAACTGAAAAGGTAAGCTTCATGTCCTTCACTAATCTCAGGGAAAGAATAAAAACACAACCATGACATTTGCATATCATTTTCATAAAATTCAATCAACTCTCCACTGTATTCCAAATTACCATGTAAAGTGCTGTCACGTTCAAATTCAGTATTGATAAATGCATACCCCTCATCCTGTAATTCAGGTATGATATTTAATTCAGTAGAAGAAGCATATGTTGAATTTGTGTGTTTTCGTGCATGAGAACACCAATAATATCCGTGGTATCCCATGGAGGCATTGCTAAAATCTACACCGCCATCTTCCATTCCCTGAATGTCTTGTAAGAGGTAATCTGCTGTAGCCACTACACTTCCATAGCTTCGCATGATAATATGTGTATTGGGCGCATATTTCCTGATCGTATCATATGCTTCAACCTCCATACTTATAGTAGCATCTGATGAAGGATTGTTGCATACAAATTCAGGTTCATTATATACTTCATAAATCACATGCGTTTCATCAGCATACCGGGGTGCATAGAAGTGCCAGAATTCTCTCATCTTGCTCAGTGAAAATTCGCCATTTTTATCCCATCCTCCAATGGTTATAACAAGATAAACACCGGCTTCACGTGTCCATTTCACTAAGCTGTCTGCTAACGGCTGGTATCTTCCGGTCGGAGTGGCATACCATCCGCAATAAAAATGAAAAGCATTCATACCATATTCAGTAGCAGCTTTAGTGATACCTTCTTTAGTGCCGTCACGGATTTCAGAAGGATCGTTATGATAATAATCTGTGTATATGTAACATCCGCGTAGGCGTGAGCCGTTATCGGCTACCAGCGTACCATCTGAAATATAAGGCCTGCCTCGTTGTTGTGCCAATAATGAGAACATCATTAGCATCAAACCGATTGTGAAATTTAGTTTTTTCATACGTTTATTAGTTTTTAGGTTAATAAAAAAATTAATTGGCGACAGTGAAATATATCACCAAATGTTGTACATAAAAATAATAATGATTTGACCAGCATAATTTAACCTCTTTTTTTTTTTATATATATACTTACAAGGCCGATTTATTTTTGACTTAATAAAAATACATGAGATGTATTATTAATGGTGGGGTTTATTTAATAGATAGTTTGATATAAAGTTGCTGTTTAATAAAAGGGTTTGAGTGTTGAGTGGGGCTTATAATTATAGTAAGCGAAAAAAAAGCCGGTGGTATTTATTTCACCGGCTCTTTGATTGTATTTTAGCTATAAAAACAGGGATTCATTTTACAAATTGATAAAGAATTATTCTTTAATAAATGTTTCTTCAATGGTTCCTTCATCGGTTTTTAAGCTGATGATATACATACCACCTGCTAAACCGGAAACATCTAAACCGGCAGCAATTTCATCAGTTTCTGCTGTCATTAATACTTTACCTGTTAAATCACTTATAATGGCTTCATTTGCCTGGATACCTGCAATATTAAGTACGTTTTGAGCAGGGTTAGGATAACATTTGGCTTCGGGACCAATCTCATTTACTTGCTCTACATTCGTCATTGTTTTGTAAGTCGTGTCACCAATTTCAAAATATCTTAAATATAAAGAAGCAGGAATAATATCAGTCCATCCTGATCTTTCAAAAGCAACACTGGCAATAGCTGAATTATCTACAGAATTCCATAAAGATGAAAGATCAAAGCTAAATCCTTGCCATTCAGTGGTAAACTCAGCTACAAATTGATTATCTGTCCGGTTGCCAAGAGTGTCTCTGATCATAATTTGTAATACAGTATCCACATCTGCTTTAGCTTCAAAATACAGAAAAGGAACTGCTGATGCATTAATAGATGTACTGTCAAAACTAAGTAAAAATTTATCCCATTGTTTAAATGCAACAGTAACTTCCATGACACCATCGCTTTGACTAAATGTTTGACCTCCAGATCCGGGTTGCCAGTCAAATACATCTGTTTTATCTACCTGGTCTCCTTCAAAGCGGTCAATAAAATGCGTACCGGTATATTCATACCATTGAGAGAAAGCCACCAATGAAAGGAATAATCCAAAGAATAATAAAGTAATTTTTTTCATAATAATAAAAATTTAAAAGGTTAATAAATTGGTTTTTATCTGAAGAATAATCAACAAATAATTAAATAGTTAACAAAAATATATATGCTATTTGACAGGAATTGTCATTTCCTTGTATTTGTTTTATATCTCCTTACATTATGAGCAATGAGCAGATGAAACCTCCATGACAAAGCATTTGCCACACTATTTAGTGTTTGTCTATAAAGTCATATAAAGTCATATAAAGTCGCGTAACCAAATTC
>CAYMKE010000012.1:0-25754 GCA_964390955.1 uncultured Bacteroidales bacterium
GGCTTAGGCGCCTTGCATCTGCACAAAGCTAATGGCATGAATGTTCCGGGTTAAGTTTTCAAATTATAAATATCATTTGGTGTTTTATAATTCTTCCGAAAAATGTTTATTTTTTAGTGTTCGGAAGGACCCCTCATACAAATTTTTCATGATTTGTGATGAACTTTTGTTCGTGAGGGTTTCATTTAAAAGGTTAATGGACTTATGACTTATACGAATATGGTTTCCCTTCTGTATCTATACCTTTGAATTCTTCAAGAAAATAACCCCGTGTGAGTCAAAAAATCAAGGCTCCGGTTATGTAGTTTAGTTTTCTTGCTGAATTCGTAGTGTTTTAACTATCACTGAACAAGCATAATCTTTCGGGCTTGTTCAGATTGTTGATTCCCTGAATTAATTTTGATTTTACACAAATATGTCCCTTTTGTTAAATGATAATCCAATAAATTAAATGTTTTTTCAATCATGCCGGTTTTAAAGTGATTGTAATTTCCGAGGGTTGCAACTTCCTGTCCATTCATATTAAATAATGAGATAGAAAGTTTTACCGGAACAGTTGCAATAATCCGGACATTGAATTCTCCTTTGGTAGGATTTGGGAAAACATTGAAGTTTTTAATTATATTATTATATTCAAAACTTTCCACCAATGTTGAACCCGTATCTTTAGGATAATCATTAGTACTACCATATACTAAATCAGAAGGGATTGACACCAAGTGAATTCCACCAAGAAATCCTTGATTTCCCCTGTATTCTTTATCATCCCCGTTATTCCAGTGTTCATGAACACCCAGGCTTTTTAATGGTGTCCCGTCTCGTTCGGGGTCATATGTAATGGTATCCGGCCAATTGGACGTATCTGCTGCCTGGTGGATATAATCCTGTGTAGCTTCGTACAACGGATATGCTTCGCTTGATCCTCCATGGCTTGATGAATAATTCAAATACTCTTCAAATAAAAAGTCGAATGCTACGGATTCAGTGGCTACGGGGTCTTGAGATATAAATAAAGAAGACATATAATCGTTATAAAACGGCTTCATTTGCCATTTGCAAATGATACCATCCCAATCATGGCCTGTCCATAAGGCATCTACAATGTAAAGGACCGTATTGCCTCCCATGTATTTATGTCCCATATAATCTACCAAATGCCTGTAATGTCCCATAGTTTTGTATCCAGTGCTTGTAGGAAAACAATAATGCAGCTCATCAGACATTTGTTGGTTATAAGGGGTTTGTCCGTCTCCTATAACAGAGCCCTGGTGGTTTTTTGCGCCAATAGTAATTCCAGCGGCCGAATGAGATTTGAGACAAGGCATATTGATAAAATAATCTGCTTCTACATATGCTTTGGGTATTTTTGAAGAAAAACTACTATCACTTGTATAAAATTCAACACTATCAGACATTTCTGTTAATTGACGGCCATAATCGCCCAATCTATCTATATAATTAACATCAGGAAATACGGAATGGCATTTATCCCAATAAATATCACTAAAATTTCTGAATGGGTCCCCCAAAGTAATATCTTCTTGTGCAACACCTAAGTGGTTAACAAGTTGTTTTAAGAGAGAAAGGATCAAATGAGGTGTTGCATCCATTTTAGAGCTTTCACTTGTATAATCTGAAAATTTTAATCCATGGACCAAATTAACTTTTATGCATATTTTTTCTCCGCTAATATATCCATTATTCCCTCTATCTTTCTTTTTATTATGATATTTAAAGATCGCATTCCATGCTGCTGATATACTATTTTCTCCAGCAATTTTTTTAATTCCATTAGCCAACATGGTATCAACAACACTTTGATTGGTATTTGTATCTGTAAACCAATAATCCGGATCGGAATTCGTACAATTTTCATTTGTTGCATCAGCGTCATACACCCATACAACCCGGCCATTATAAATTCCATAACCATCTCCCATTGGTTCGTTTCTATTATCCGTCAGTTTAGTCACCATCGGGGTATCGGCTGTTACTCCTGCAAAACCATACTTAGAATTTTGTAAAACTAACAATGAACCACTTACAAAAGCAACCACAAAAAATACTATTGCAAATGTATATTTGGATTGGCCCCATTTTGCTTTTGCTTTCTGAAAAGAAAAAATCGTTACTGCAACATTAAACACCCATAATAAAAAGGCAGACATAATAGGTGCAGTAACTTGCATACAAGGGTATGTTATTCTGCCGGGTTTTTGGATAATCCTCCCTAAAAACCATATGGTTGATGAAATACCAATAATAAAAAAATATAATTTGGCAATGTATTGATTTTTTTTAACCAATGATATTGATTTTTGGATAATACGGTGTAAATGTTTTTTTATATGCATAATACTTAAATATTTGTTTGAGGACATACTAAAAATGAAATAAACATTATAAACGACATCTGATTTATATCAAATTTAAAACAACCATCAAATATACGATTTTTTTAGCTAAAATTAATATTATTATTCTATTTCTGCGCATTGTTTATTATCCAACGCATCATATATTATTTTTTGGATTTTGGTCCTGACATCCATTGTAATTAATTTCCTGTTATATTGATCAGGATGTATTCTATTTGATAAAAAAATATAAATTATATTATGTTCAGGATCTGCCCAGGCTATGGTTCCTGTAAAACCGGTATGTCCGAAACTATCAAAAAAGATTCCTTTACACGTGGGGCCGGGTTTATCTTCTTCTGTTACCGGTTTGTCAAATCCCAATGCTCTTCTGTTATCATTTTTCTTAAACGGAGATGAAGTAAATGTATCAATTGTTTCTTTATTAAAAAAGTTTTTCCCTCCATAATGCCCTCCATTAAGGTACATTTGCATGATTTTGGCCAAATCATTGGCATTTGAAAAAACGCCGGCGTGTCCTCCAGCCCCTCCTAACATGGCTGCGCCGGGATCATGAACATATCCTCTTAATAATTGTTTTCTGAATATATTGTCATTTTCTGTTGGTACTATTTGTTCAGGAGGGTACTTTCTCAGGGGCAAATATAGCGTATAATTTGCCCCGATCGGATGATAAAGGGTTTCATGAATATATTGCTCCATCTGCCTCCCTGTTACTTTTTCTATTAATTTATAGAAATAATAAAAACCCAAATCACTATAGCAATAAGATTTTTCTTTAAATAATTTGGATTTATTAATCCTTTCGTATATGGTATCAATATAAGATCCATTCATATATAAATGATCTGCTATTTTTACATGATATTTTTCTGAATAGTCATAACTGAATACATCTTTTTTAAACCGGTAATTTTTATTTAAAAATTTACGATGACCCAGCATGAAAGGATAATTTATTGATAGTTCCGTGTTAAACAGATCTTCTTTATAATCAAGCCCTTCAATTGTATAGAGATAAAAGGGGAGCCACGGGAATAACCCTGCTTGATGTGATAATACTTCGCTTAAAAGGATGTCTTTTTTATTTGTTGTATCAAGAAAGGGAAGATACGCGGATAGTTTTTTATTTAAATTTATTTTCTCATCTTCGTATAGCTTCATTAAAGAAGGAACTGTTGCAATAATTTTGGTAATAGAAGCCACATCATACAGGTCAAAAAGTTTTACCGGGGCCTCTTTTAAATATGTATGATGGCCGAATGTTTTGTTATAAAACACTATTTCATCTTTTGCAATAAGCACCTGGCAACCAGGCATAGCCTTTTTTTTAATTGCATCGAAAATAATGCTGTCAATATAATGCAATGTATCTTTGTTTATGTTTACCTCTTCGGGGACTGAGTATTTCAGTCGTATTTTATTGGTTTTTAATCCTGTCCCTGCAGGAAATTCGGGAGTTGCTGTAACAGGGAGTATTCCATTGGCTCCAATACCTCCAAATATTAACTGTGCAGATAACTCATGAACTATGGGTTCGTCTTCATAGGATATAATAATGGCCTCAAACACATCTGTCTTTGAAAAGTAAGCCAATCCATAAGGGTTTGCAAATAAATCAAGTATTACATGAACCTGTTCTGCCAGCTTGGTAGCAAAATCAATAGCGTGTTTTGTTAAGCCATATCCTTTAGACGGGTATAAGCTTGTTTTATGAAACCCGATAATCACTAAATCATATGTATTTAATGATTCACGTAAACTTTTAAATTCAGACAGAGGTGCATATTTTGATATAGTATAATGTTTTACATCAGTATAAAAATCCATTCTTTTTTGAAACTGGTTGGTTGAACCATCTCCTATTGTTACTGAAGCAATCGTAAGCGTGTCTAAAGATTTTAGAGGGATTAAATCATTTTTATTTTGTATTACTGTTAAAGATGCTTCATAAAGTTTGTTTCTGAGATACTCATATTCAGGCGTATGAAGGTCTGAATGAATGTTACTGGCAAAAATAGTGTCTTTCTGGTATAGTCCAAGCCAGTATTTTGCATAAAGAATTTTTCGACATTTTGCATTGATGTCTTTTTTGCTTATACTACCTTTTTCAACTGCTTTTTGGATGGTTGAAACTGTTTTTTCTACATCTTCCGGCATCAGCAACAAATCATTTCCGGCTTTTATTGACCGGACTGCAATGTCATCTGTATCAAAATAATTGCTAACACCTTTCATGTTTAAAGCGTCAGTTACTGTGATGCCTTTAAAACCCATTTCATTTTGAAGTATTCCCTTGATAACCGGTTTTGAAAGAGAAGTAGGTAAATGCTTCGTGCTGTCTAATGACGGAACACTAAGATGGGCTGTCATTACGCTGGCAGCACCTTTTTTTATCAAAAATTGAAAAGGATATAATTCTATTTCTTCAAGGCGTTTTTTACTATGTTTAATGACGGGCAATGTTTTATGCGAGTCAAAACGAGTGTCGCCATGCCCCGGAAAATGCTTCGCTGTAGCCAATATACAATGATCCTGTAATCCCTGGATATAAGCAAGTGATTTCTCGCTCACCCGGATTTTATCTTCACCAAACGAACGGTAATTAATAACAGGATTATCAGGATTAACATTGACATCTGCAACTGGTGCAAAATTCATATGTATTCCTAAGCGGTTTAATTGTTCGGCGATATCCTCACCCATTTGATAAATTAAATGATTGTTTTGAATAGCCCCTAAAGTCATTTGATAAGGATAACGAATCGTGCTGTCAAGTCGCATTGCTAACCCCCATTCTGCATCCATTGCAATCAGCAAAGGTGTTTTTGTGATTCTCTGATAATTATTTAGTTGCCTGGTTTGTCGTAATGGCCCCCCCTGGAAAAAAATAATTCCGCCAATATGATATTTCTTTATCAGTTTTTCAACATGGTTTACATGATTTTCTCCTTTATTAGAATATCCTGGAACCATTATTAACTGGCCGATTTTTTCTTCAAGTGACAATGTGTTTAAAACTGAATCTGCCCATTCAATTTGACCTTGATAAAAAGGCGGGAGTTCATCTTTGGGCAAATAATCAGCAGAAACAATTTGTGAAAAAACAAAAAAGAATAAGGTGAATATAATATTTTTAAACATAAATGATATTTGGTTTTATTAGAATACGAATATATAATCATTAATTTAATACAACTTTATGGATTTTTCTCACGTATAAAGTGTTTATTAATGGACTAAAGATAAAAAAAAATAACGTCAAAATTAATTGAAAAATATGTTCTTATTTTCTTTTTTTCATTACTTTTGGCAATACTTCAAAAATTAAAAGTATAAAATAATGAATAGTAAACCCTTTGTTTTATTCATTTTGTTTCTATTATTTGCTGGTATTCAGTCGTTTTCAAATAATATTGATAGATTATTTCGCTTCCCTGACATTCATAAAGATAAAATTGTTTTTTCTTATGCCGGAGATTTATATTTGGCAGACAGTAACGGCGGGACAGCCCGTAAAATCACTTCACACATAGGATATGAAATGTTTCCCCGTTTTTCACCTGACGGTAAACACATTGCATTTACAGCCCAATACGATGGCAATACCGAAGTATATATCATGCCTTCTGAAGGCGGAGAGCCTGTTAGGCTAACATATACAGCAAATATAAAGAGAGATATTATATCCGACCGGATGGGGCCGAATAATATTGTAATGGAATGGTCTCCTGACGGTGAATGGATTGTGTACAGAAGCAGGGGGCATTCTTTTAATTCATTCAAAGGCCAATTATTCCGTGTTCATAAAAATGGAGGCCTTCCCGAAGAAATTCCCCTTTCTGAAAGCGGTTTTTGTTCATTTTCTCCTGATGGGAAAAAACTTGCCTTTAATAAAATATTCAGAGAATTTCGAACATGGAAGTATTACAGGGGCGGAATGGCCGGGGAATTATGGATATATGATTTTCAATCTCAAAAGGTTAAAAAAATAACTAAAAATACTGTTCAGGATATTATTCCAATGTGGCTTGGAGATCATTTGTTTTTTCTTTCTGACAAAGATTATACAATGAACCTTTATTCATATAACTTTTCCAATGACTCTATCAAACAATTAACTTTTTATTCTGATTATGACATCAAATTTCCGTCTGCAGGAATTGAACATATTATATTTGAAAATGGTGGATATTTATACAAATATAGTCTTAAAGACAAAAAAACAGAAAAAATCAATATTCAAATTTGCAATGATCAAATACATGCAAGGAATGAACTTAAGAAAGTTAACGATGATATTAAAAGCTATTCATTGTCTCCCAATGGGAAAAGAATTGTTTTCAGCGCCCGGGGAGACATTTATTCAGTGCCGGCCAAAGATGGCATTACTTACAATATAACAAATTCGCCAAATGCGCATGATCGAAATGCTGAATGGTCGCCTGACGGAAAATATATAGCATACCTGTCAGATAAAACCGGGGAATATGAACTATTCATACAGTCTCATGACCTTTCGCAACCCCCTGTTCAATTAACTGATAATGCCGAAACATATAAATTTAATATTAAATGGTCGCCGGACAGTAAAAAAATAGTATGGAATGACAGAAAACTTCGTCTTCGGTATGTTGATATAGAAACAAAAAAAATTACCCTGGTCAAAAAAGCTAAATATGGAGTTATCCGTGAATTCAACTGGTCACCTGACAGTCGTTGGATCGTATATAGTGAAGAAGGGGAAAACACCATGCATAAAATTTTTATTTATCAAACTGAAGATCAAACAAATCATTATGTTGCTGGTGAATGGTATCATTCCAATAATCCGTCTTTTAGTAATGACGGAAAATATTTATTCTTTACTTCAGCCCGTAATTATTCGCCAACTTTTAGCCATGTAGAATGGAATTATGCTTATTACGATATGTGCAAAATATATTTTATTCCTCTTTCCAAAAACACTCCTTCTCCCTTTGCTCCCAAAAATATACAGGCAGACATCATCCAGGATAATGAAAGCGAAACATCAAAAGAAAAAGAAGAAAACAAATCAGTAAACATTGATTTTGACAATATTCAATCCCGCATTATTGAGCTTCCTGTAAAATCTTCAAATTATTCAAAAATTAGTGCAATCGGAAACCATATTTATTATTACGAAAAGTCAACACATAATGGAGCGTTGCATCTTAAAATGTATGATCTGGAAAAGAAAAAAGAGACAGAATTAGGTGAAGGAATGCGCTATTCTATTTCGCCGAAACACAACAAAATGCTTGTAAAAGATAACGGCAATTATGCAGTGATTGATATCCCGACAAGCAGTATCAGTATTTCTGAATCGGTTGACCTTTCACAAATGAAAGTTTATGTTCATTATGAAAAAGAATGGGAACAGATATTTGAAGAAAGCTGGCGACAAATGAGGGATTTCTTTTATGTTGAAAACATGCATGGTGTGGATTGGAATAAAATGAAAGAAAAATACAAAAAACTGGTTCCGTATGCCAATCACCGGGATGACTTAACATATATTATCGGTGAAATGATCGGCGAATTAAATGTAGGCCATGCATATGCTCAAAGTGGAGAAAAACCCGAACCCAAAAAAATCAATACCGGCTTATTGGGTGCAGTTGTTGAAAAACATTCTTCTGGTTATTTTCAAATAAAAACTATCCTGGAGGGTGCTTCGTGGAATAAAAAACTTTATTCACCTCTTCAGGAAACAGGACTAAATGTAGAAGAAGAGGATTTTATACTCGCCATAAACGGTACCAGTACAAATAAAACAAACAACATCTATCGCTTATTGATTGGCAAAGCCGGGGAAGAAGTTGAACTAACAATCAATAACAAACCTTCTTTCAACGAGAGCCATAAAATCGTGGTCAAGCCTATTGACGATGAATCGCTATTGTTTTACCACCAATGGGTTCAGAATAATATTAAAAAAGTCAACCAGGCCACCAATGGCGATGTGGGATATGTGCATATACCGGACATGCTTTCCGGGGGGCTTAACGAATTTGTGGAATATTATTATCCGCAGATACGCAAGAAAGCACTTATTATTGATATCAGAGGCAATGGAGGAGGTTATGTTTCCCCCATGATCATTGAGCGTCTTAAGCGGGAAAATATCAGGGCTAAAATGACAAGAAACGTTGAAGAAGGTCAACCTCATCCCACTATGACACTACAGGGGCCAATGGTAATGCTCATAGATAATTATACCGCTTCTGACGGAGATTTAATGGCGTATGCTTTTAGAGAGCATAAATTGGGAGAACTTATCGGGACACGTACCTGGGGAGGTGTTGTTGGAATAACAGGCAGCCTGCCGTTTATTGATGGAGGAACTTTAAGAAAACCCGAATATGCAAGCTATTCTGCAAAAGAAAGCAAATGGATTATAGAAGGAAAGGGGGTTGAACCGGATATCTATGTAGAAAACGACCCTCATCAGGAATATATGGGCAATGATGCACAACTTAAAAAAGCCATTGACATCATCACTCAAAAGGTTAAAAAAGAATATAAACCTGTTCCTCCCATCCCGGAACCACCTGTTAAGAATCGGAAGCATGAAAATAAATAATGGTATTATGCGATTTTAACAATATTTAATAATTTTGTGAAATAAATGCATTATTGTTATGAGTAAAAAGGAGAACAATAAAGTCAATGAGCCTTTATCTAACTACAGCCAACCTCTAAACTTTGAACAGGTATGGAAAATGTTTCAGGCCACCAATGAAGAATTTAAAGAAATTGCCCGGCAAGCAAAAGAAACAGATAGAAAGATGGCAGAAACAGATAGAAGGATGGCAGAAACAGATAAAAGGATGGCAGAAACGGATAAAAGAATTGATAAACTAGCCAAATTATATAGTGGTGTTTCTGAAAACAGCAAAGATTTTGCAGAAGAATTTTTTAAAAGGAGCCTGGAGTCTAAAAACTCTGTTTTTGGAATTCAATATGATCAGGTAGCACATTTGGAAAAGCATACAAAAAAACTCCAGGGTGAATATGATATTGTTTTGTTCAATGGTGAAATAATGATTGTTATTGAAGTAAAATATAAACTCCATCCAAATGATGTTGATGTCTTTGTGAGTCGAAAATTGCCCAATTTCAAACGTTTATTTCCTGAATATAAACAAAACAAAATAATCGGTGCTGTTGCTGGCATGAGTGTTCCCCGAAGCAGTAATGATCTGGCACAACAACATGGTTTATTGGTATTAACCCAGGCAGGGGATAATATTTCTGTTTCAAATCCTGAGTATTTCAATCCACGTTATTTTTGATTTTCTGAAAGCCAGGTGGAACCCGCAGGCCAAAAATATTTTTTTATTTTTATATGCACGGTTCTACACATAAAATTGTTTAATTTTTTTTGCTGTAGATCAACTTATATTCAGCAAGATAGAAGGCATGAAAAACAGAACAAAACATTAATGTTCATTTTTTTGCATTATTTTTGCATTTTTATACCCATCAAAGATGGAAAAAATATAGATTATGAATAATTCAATTGGGAAAAAGCGGGTCATTATCAAGCATGTATGTCCTGAAATTGATTGTGGATTATGCCCTGTAAAGAGGAGTATTGGGGAAAAAATCAATGTTGAAGCAGATGTTTTTTCAGATGGCCATGATGAGATCAAAGCAGAATTGCTATATCGAAAAGCAGGCACTAAAAAATGGAATAAAACATCAATGCAATTTATCATCAATGATCATTGGTCCGGCTCTTTCGTTCCCGATAAAGAAGGTTTGTATGAGTACACCATCCAAGGATGGGTTGATGTATTTCATACATGGCAAAGAGATATAAAAAAGAAATTCAATGCCGGGCAGGATATCCGGGTTGAATTACAAATGGGGATACAAATGATCGAAGAAGCAATACATAACGCTTCCAAAACAAAAGAAAAAGAACTCCAACAATATTTAAAAGGAATAAATAACACGGAAGGCCGGGCGACTGCATTGGAAGTAGCAGAAAGCAATCAATTGAGGGAGTTGATGAATGATTTTGTAAAAAATGAAACCATATCCTTCTATCCCAAAATTTTAACCGTTGACGTTGAAAGGAAAAAAGCCGGTTTTAGTGCATGGTATGAGTTATTTCCCCGTTCAGCATCGCAGACACCAGGGCAACATGGAACATTTAATGATGTGATTAAATTGTTGCCGGAGATTGCATTGATGGGGTTTGATGTTTTGTATTTACCCCCTATACATCCTATTGGTGAAAGTTTTAGAAAAGGGAAAGACAATGCAACGGAATGCAAACCTGAAGATCCCGGTTCTCCATGGGCTATAGGTTCAAAAGAGGGAGGGCACAAAGCCATACATCCTCAATTGGGGACGTTAAAAGATTTCAAAAACCTGGTACTTCAAGCCAAAAGCCATGATATAGAGGTTGCCATTGACATTGCTTTTCAATGTTCTCCCGACCATCCGTATGTAAAAGAACACCCCGACTGGTTTATTTGGCGGCCGGATGGGACGGTACAATATGCCGAAAATCCACCCAAAAAGTACCAGGATGTATTGCCCTTGAATTTTGGTACAGATGACTGGAAAAGTTTATGGGCTGAGCTAAAAAGCATTTTTGATTATTGGATTGACAAAGGGGTTAAAATTTTCAGGGTTGATAATCCACATACCAAACCATTTAATTTTTGGGAATGGGTGATTAATGAAATCCGTAAAGGCCATCCTGAAGTTATTTTTCTCGCAGAAGCATTTACCCGTCCGCGCATTATGGAACATCTTGCAAAAATCGGATTCACCCAGTCATACACGTATTTTACATGGCGGCATACACGAGACGAAATGATTCAATATGTCAATGAACTCACCAAAACACCTGTGCGTGAGTTTTATCGTCCGAACTTTTGGCCAAATACTCCTGATATTCTTCCGGAGTCATTACAGTACAAAGAGGAGGGAGCGTTCATCGCCAGGATTGTCATGGCATCTACCCTTTCTTCCAACTATGGAATATACGGGCCGTCATTTGAATACGGGTTGAATGAGCCACACCCTGACAGGGAAGAATCTATTAACAATGAAAAATACGAGATCAAATACTGGGATTGGCATAAACAAACCAGGATAAAAAAAATTATAAGCATCGTCAACAAAACCCGTAAAGAAAATCCTGCATTGCAAACAACATGGAATATATATTTTGCAGAAACAGAGAATACACAATTATTATGCTATGGAAAGACAGATGATGATCGGAACAATAAAGTCATCATAGCAGTCAATATGGATCCCGTGTATAAACAGGGAGCATGGATTAAATTTCCTTTATATCAAATGAAAATTGCCCATGATAAACACTTTAAAGTACATGATGTGCTTTCCGGGAAATCTTTTGAATGGCAGGGGGAATGGAATTACGTGGAATTAGACCCTAAAGATATTCCTGCACATATTTTTATTGTTGAAGAATTATAATACCTTTAATTATAATACATTATGGTCCAAGAACAATTTATGGATAAAACAGATTGGTATAAAGATGCTATTATATACGAGTTGCACATTAAGGCATTCAAAGATAGCAATGGGGACGGAACAGGTGATTTTACAGGATTAATTGAAAAACTGGATTACCTTGAAGACCTTGGAATTACTACAATCTGGCTTCTGCCTTTTTATCCTTCTCCGTTCAGGGATGATGGATATGATATAGCAGATTATTACAAGATACATCCTGATTATGGTAACATCAGGGATTTTAATAAATTTTTACATGAAGCGCACAAACGCAACATAAAAGTAATCATTGAGCTGGTGTTAAATCATACATCCGACCAGCACAAATGGTTTCAACGGGCACGTAATGCCAAAAAAGGTTCTGTTTTCCGAGATTATTATGTATGGAGTGATGATCCAACAAAATATAGTGAAACACGGATCATATTCAATGATTTTGAGGTATCAAACTGGCAGTGGGATCCGGTAGCAGGCCAATATTACTGGCACCGTTTCTATTCCCATCAACCTGATTTGAATTTTGATAACCTTCGGGTACAAAATGAGATATTCAAAATTATTGACTATTGGCTAAACATGGGAGTTGACGGGTTTAGGCTGGATGCCGTGCCTTATTTGTTTGAACGCAGGGGCACTAATTGTGAAAATTTGCCTGAAACACATGATTTTCTTAAAAAACTCCGTGCACATGTAGATAAACATCATTCAAACAAATTACTATTGGCCGAAGCCAACATGTGGCCCGAAGATGCTTCAGCCTATTTTGGGAACGGTGACGAATGCCACATGAATTATCATTTCCCTTTGATGCCCAGGATGTTTATGTCTTTAAAAATGGAAGACAGATACCCGATCATGGATATTTTTGACCAAACACCTGAGATACCCGAAAATTGCCAATGGGCAATGTTTTTGCGAAATCATGACGAGCTTACCCTCGAAATGGTGACAGATGAAGAACGTGATTACATGTATAAAGTCTATGCCAATGAACCCAAAGCACGCATAAACATGGGAATTCGCCAGCGTTTGGCTCCTCTTCTCAACAACAACCGGAAAAGCATTGAACTGCTCAATATCCTTTTGTTTTCACTCCCGGGCACCCCGGTGCTTTATTATGGCGATGAAATAGGAATGGGTGATAATTATTATCTTGGCGACAGGAATGGTGTGCGTACACCAATGCAATGGTCGCCCGGGAGAAATGCAGGGTTTTCAGCTACAAATCCCAATAAATTATATCTCCCGGTAAACCTTGATCCTGAATATCAATATGAGGCAGTGAATGTGGAAACCCAACAGCAGAACGTTTCATCCCTTTACTGGTGGATGAAACGAATGATTAATCTCCGAAAACAATACCCGGCTTTTGGGCGGGGTAAAATTCTTTTCTTATCTCCTGAAAATTCCAAAATATTAAGCTTCTTAAGGTTTTATGAAGACGATGTGATCTTGGTGATAGCCAATTTATCCAGGTATCCACAGGCTGCTGAAATTGAACTGGAAGAATACAAAGATTACACACCCATAGAAATATTCAGTCGGAATGAATTTCCGGTAATCAAAAAAGAACCCTATTTATTCACCATAACTCCGTATGGTTATTATTGGTTTGAATTGAAAAAGAAGACTTCTGATATTCAGGAAAAAATGATTGATACACCACTTATTTCTCTTAAATCAACGGAAGAATTGAATAATGTTAAAAATTCAACAATCATGGAAGCCAAAATCCTGCCCATGTATCTTCCTAAGTGTCGGTGGTTTGGCGGAAAATCGAGGAAAATAACCGACATTAATATTGTGGATTGCATTGAATTACCTCTGATGAATGAAAAATCTTTTTGGTTTATTTTTGAGGTTGATTACCAACATGGCCTCTCTGAAATTTATCAATTGCCCGTATGCTTTGGTGATAAAGAAATTAAAAACGAATTACAGGAAAATTCAAAACAAGCCATTATCTCATCGGTTACATTAATGAAAAAGAAAATGTGGCTGTATGATGCTGTCTTTAATGAAAAATTCAGGGATGCACTTTTTGAATCAGCTGTAAAAATAAGACGTGGAAAAGATAAAGGCAGACATTTATTTTTTCATATTGACAAACAGGCAAAAAAAAGGTTTTTTATAAGAAAAGACAAAGTATCTTCCAATGTATTGAGTGTTGAGCAAAGCAATACATCCATTATCTATGGAGATGAAATTTTTGTTAAATTATACAGAAAACTTGATACAGGCATCAATCCTGACATGGAAATAACGCAATTCCTTACTCAAAAAACACCATTCAAAAACATCCCTCAATTTGCAGGCTCCATTGAATTTAAAAAAGATAATAAGAATGTGTATTCTCTCGGAATGATGCAAGAACTTATTTCGAATGAAGGTGATGCATGGAAATATTTTGAAGATGTACTTTCTTTGTATTATGAAAACGTGTTGGCTTCACCTTTGTTAAAAGAAGATTTTATATTGAAAGGCGAACTGAGTAATCCACTTTCATTTAACGAAATACCTGAAGAGTTGCAGGATTTATTAGGAGCTGCAAATGCCGAAATGATCAGTTTGCTTGGTGAGCGGACAGGTGAAATGCATATGGCATTAGCTTCAAACAAAGAGATGAATGATTTTAAACCCGAACCCTTTTCAATTTATTACCAACGGGCCTTATACTCATCTATCCAATCTCTTGTGAGGTCTGCAACCCAAAATCTTTCAAAGAATATAAAAAATATTCCCGACGATTATAAAGCAGATGCCAAAGACATCTTGTCTAAAAAGAGTGAATTACTGAAATATCTGAAAAATATATATTCCAAAAAAATAAACACCCAAAAAATACGGGTCCATGGAGATTATCATCTCGGACAAGTATTATTTACCGGAAAAGACTTTATTATCATTGATTTTGAAGGGGAACCTGCCAGAGCTTACAGCGACAGAAGACTCAAACGATCGCCCTTACGAGACATCGCGGGAATGATTCGTTCATTGCATTACGCCCCTTATAATATCCTTCACAAATTATCATCCATCGGTGAAGCAGAAGCTGAAAACCTCGACAAATGGGCAGAAATATGGTATCATTACATGAGCATGTTCTTTTTTAAATCATACCTGAATCAAATTAAAGATGATAACCTGATCCCACAGGAACGTGAAGACCTAAATATACTACTGACAACATTTTTAATTGAAAAAGCAGTGTATGAACTGAATTATGAACTCAATAACAGACCCTCCTGGGTGAATATCCCTATCAGGGGAATTCAATATATACTTTCTAAATATACAACTGAATAAAAAAAAGGAGTCATTATGGACCAAAAAGTATTGTACACGACACGATTTACAGATTATGATATTTATTTATTTAAACAAGGGAAACATTTTTCTTTGTATGAAAAACTGGGATCACACATCATGACCCATGAAAACCAGCAGGGCGTTTACTTTGCTGTGTGGGCACCCAATGCAAAATTTGTTGGTGTGACCGGTGATTTTAATAATTGGTATAAGCATTCACATCCCTTGTTTGTAAGACAAGATGAGTCAGGAATATGGGAAGGATTTATCCCGGGGATGAAACAAGGCGATTTGTATAAATATTATATTGAATCAAATTACAATGATTTTATAATTGAAAAGGGTGACCCTTATGCTTTTATGTGGGAAACACCCCCGAACACTTCATCTGTTGTATGGGACATAGACTATCAGTGGAATGACGATGAATGGATGAAACAACGAAAGGAACAGCGTGAACAGACTAAACCCTGGTCAGTTTATGAAATTCATATAGGATCATGGAAACGAAATACTGATGAAAACAACCGGTTTTTAACATACCGGGAAATGGCTGAAGAATTGCCTCAGTATATACAGGAAATGGGGTACACGCATGTTGAATTCATGCCGCTTAAAGAACATCCGTTTTATGGGTCATGGGGATATCAGGTGACAGGGTATTTTGCCCCGACAAGCAGGTATGGGACACCACAGGATTTGATGTACCTGATTGAAGAGCTGCATAAACATAATATTGGTGTGATCATGGACTGGGTTCCTTCACATTTTCCAAGTGACGCGCACGGATTGTCATATTTTGACGGCACTCACCTGTATGAACACCAGGATCAACAAAAAGGCTATCATCCCGAATGGAACAGTTATATCTTTAATTATGGCAGGAATGAAGTTATTTCTTTTCTGGTAAGTAATGCATTGTTTTGGTTCGGCCAATACCATATTGATGCACAGCGTGTTGACGGGGTAGCTTCCATGCTATACCTCGATTATGCCCGCAAAGATGGTGAATGGATACCCAATCAGTTTGGGGGCAGAGAAAACCTTGAAGCTGTAAATTTTTTGAAGTATTACAATGAAGCCATTCATGGCGAATTCCCGGATATTTATTCCATAGCCGAAGAATCTACTGCCTGGCCAATGGTTACCCGCCCGACTTATGTTGGCGGCCTCGGGTTCGACATGAAATGGATGATGGGATGGATGCACGACACCCTTGAATATTTTAAAAAAGACCCTGTACACCGGAAATATCATCAGAATGATATTACCTTCAGCCTGGCATATGCCTTTTCTGAAAATTTTATGCTACCCCTGTCCCATGATGAAGTTGTGCATGGTAAAAATTCACTCATCTATAAAATGCCGGGCGATGAATGGCAGCGATTTGCCAACCTTCGGTTAATGTTTGGATACATGTATGGCCATCCGGGTACAAAACTCCTGTTCATGGGTAGTGAATTCGGACAAACATCTGAATGGCAGCATGACAACAGTCTCGACTGGCATCTTCTGCAATACGACTATCACAAGGGGGTACAGGAAATGATGAAACACCTGAATCATACATATACCTCTGAACTACCTTTATATGATGTCCCGTTTACACAGGAAGGCTTTGAATGGGTAGACTTTAATGACCATGAAAATAGTGTAATCATTTTCATCAGGAAAGACAGGGAAAACAAACAATTTATTATTGTAGCATGCAATTTTACGCCTACTATTCATTATGACTATAAGGTAGGGGTTCCGAAAAGCGGCACTTATAAAGAAATTTTAAATACAGATGCAAAAGAATACGGTGGCAGTAATGTGTTAAACACACAACCACTTCATACCCAGCCTGTAGAATGGCATGGGAGAGGCCAGAGCATCAATGTTACACTGCCTCCGTTGGGAGTAACTTATTTAAAATTTGAAAAGTAAGGGATTATTGCCTGTAAACCTCAATAGATAAAACTTTTCCAAAGTTCAAAACTTTGGAAAAGTTGAGGTGCAAAAAATTTGAGAAGTAAGGGGTTATTGTCTGTAAATCCCAATATCATTTAGTTCTGTGCTATCAATATAAGCTGTTCTTTCTTTATTTTCAGCAAACCCTTTTTTAATGAAAACCTCTGCAGATTGTTTATATGTTGAATCTCTTTGGCTGTCAAATATTAAAAGGTATCCGATGATAATATTCCCTGCCATTTCAACGAGCCTTCTTGAATGAAAATCATAAAATTCATTGTCTTTTACTTCGAGTACTGCATTAACAGCCATTTCAAATTCTTTTGTCATTTGTTTTAGTAGACGGTGTAAGTGCTCATATTCAGGGTTTATTTTTTCAGCTTCGTATTCTTTAATTTTATTTAAAAAGACGTTGGTGCTCACACCTCTGATTGCCGCGACAACTTGTAGTTGTGATGTTCCTTCATAAATAGATGTAATACGGGCATCCCTGTACATTTTTTCTATGGGAAAATCTTTCATATAACCGGCCCCTCCATGTACTTGCAAAGAATCATACGTGATTTGATTCACATATTCACTGGAAATTAATTTTACAAGCGGAGTATAAACGTCTGCCAATCGCTGGAAATATTTCATTTCTTTGCGTTCTTCGGGTGTTAATGATCTTGTTTCGGACAGGTGAGAATATGCTTTGTATATGTCAACAAACCGTGCTGTTTCATACATGAGGGTACGTTGTGCCTGGGTTTTAACTTTCATATTGGTGAGCATTTCATAAACAGCCGGAAATTCAATAATGGGTTTACCAAATTGTATCCTTTCTCTTGCGTATTTGTCTGCTTCCCTCCAGGCTGCTTCGGAGATGCCTACGCTTTGTGCAGCAATTCCCAGGCGTGCAGAATTCATGAGCGACATTACATATTTGATCAGTCCCATCCGTTGTGAGCCAACGAGCTTGGCCGGGGCATCTTTAAATACGAGTTCACAAGTAGGGGACCCTTTAATGCCCATTTTGTTTTCAATTCTCCTGACAATCAGTCCGCCATCGTTTTTGTCATAGACAAATAAAGACAACCCTCTTCCATCATGAGTGCCTTCTTCTGATCGTGCCAGTACTAAAGCTATATCAGAATCACCATTCGTGATGAATCGTTTTACTCCATTGAGTATCCATTTCCCGGATTTATGATCGTAGGTGGCTTTGAGTTGTACAGACTGCAAATCAGATCCGGAATCGGGCTCTGTAAGATCCATCGAAGCAGTTGCACCTTTATTGATTAGGGGTAAAAATTCATTTTTAATATCTTCATCACCGAATTCATGAATGGTTTCTGCGCAGTCCTGAAGGCCCCATATATTTGCAAAACCACCATCAGCTCTTGATACCATTTCATTGGCCATGACATACGGGACGATCGGAAAATTGAGCCCCCCGTATTTCCGTGGCAACGACATGCCATATACATCTGCCTGTATAAGTGCATCAAGATTTTCTCGCGTGCCCGGAGCGTAAATAACCTGGTTGTTTTCCAGCTTAGGGCCAATTTGATCCACCTTTTCTGCATTAGGTTCTATGATTTCTCCACATATTTCGCCGATTACTTCAAGGGTTTTTTCATAATTATCTATTGCATCTTCATGATCACGTGGAGCATAATCAAATTCATCTTTTTCTGCAAAGTTGTTTTCTTTCATTTCAGCAATTCTTTTCATCATTGGGTGATGAAGGTGAAAGCTAAGATCTTTATTGTCAGTATATTGATTTGCCATTTTGGTTTCGGTTTAATGAATTGATAATGATTTATTTAGTGTTTTGTTGATAATATTTCATTAATTTGGGTATGATTTCATTCAGGTCGCCAATGATTACATAATCTGCAATTTTGTTGATTGGAGCATCTTCATCATTATTTATGGATATGATCATAGATGATTCAGCCATTCCTGCCCTGTGTTGTACTTGTCCGGATATACCGCATGCGATGTAAAGTTTTGGACGAACAGTAACTCCTGTTTGGCCTACCTGGCGGTCATGATCAACAAAGCCTGCATCAACAGCTGCTCTTGATGCACCTACTTCGGCGCCAATCAGTTCAGCAAAATCAAACAAAAGGTTAAAGTTGCTTTTTGAGCCTACACCGTATCCTCCGGAAATGATGATCGGAGTATTTTTAATATTAACTTTTTTGGTTTCAATGTTACGTTCAATAACATTTACAATAAAATCTTCCTTATCAAGAAATTCGGCAGCATTTATTTTTTTTGTTTCACCTTTGTAAGAGGGAGAAACGATTTCTTTTTTCATAACACCTTCTCTTACTGTTGCCAATTGAGGGCGTGTTTCAGGATTGATGATGGTGGCAATGATATTTCCACCAAATGCAGGCCTGATTTGATACAGAAGATCAGTATATTCTTTTTTTGTTTTATTATCCGTATGGCCACCAATGACTAATTCAGTACAATCAGCTGTTAAACCGCATTTTAAGGAAGATGCAAGACGAGGAGCCAGGTCCCTTCCAACTGAAGTAGCCCCGAATAATCCAATTTGAGGTTTTTCTTTGTCAAATATTTTTTTTACGATTTTTGCATGAGGCAATGTGGTGTATGGAGACAATGTTTTGCCTTCTGCTATATGCAGCACATCTACTCCATAAGGAAAGATTTTATTTTCTTTTCCATCAAGTTTATCACCGATGAGGATTGCCTCGAGGTTGCATTTAAGTTCGTTTGCCAAAGACCGCCCTTTGGTTAATAATTCAAGGCTGACATCTGCAATTTTGCCTTCATTGATCTCACAGTAAACAAATACATTATTCATTATGTTGGGTTTTTACTTTTTTCAAAAATATGATAATTGTTATTATATATACCGTCAATATTTTGTATGGCCTGATTTTTTTTGTTACGATTCATAAATAAATTATCCAATAGTATGATTTTCAATCAATTCTTTTACAAGGTCATTAATTTCCTGATCATTTCCCGAGAGTTTTTTGGTTTCTTTTGCTTTGAACACAACACTTTCAATTTTTTTGACTTTTGTTGGTGAACCTGAGAGGCCTAAGTATTTATCATCTGCATATAGTTCTGAAGCACTCCATTCGTCAATGTTAAGATATGGACGTTCGTTATACATTTGAATATAGTCTTCATCAGCATTTTGTCTTTCTGTTACTGTTGTGGCGTGTTTGTATTTCATTAGCCGTTTCACATTTCGGGGCCTGCAATTGGAAGCTGATCCGTGAACCGTTAAAAAGACAGGTTTGGTTGAAGTGTTGATTTCTGTTCCGTTTTCAAGGCGGCGTTTTATTTTTACTTCTTTATCCGTAACAGATAATATTTCTTCTACATAAGTTATTTGTGGGAGTTTTAATTTTTCTGCAACCTGTGGCCCAACCTGAGCAGTGTCTCCATCAATTGCCTGTCTGCCTGAAAGAATGATGTCATAAGGTTTTAATTTATCTACTGCAAGTGAAATAACATAAGAGGTTGCCAATGTATCAGATCCTGCAAATTTTCTGTCAGTAATAAGAAATCCTTTGTCTGCACCTCTATACAGTGATTCACGGATGATTTCAGCGGCTCTTCCCGGGCCCATGGTCAGCACTGTTACAGTTGTCCCTTTGTAGCGGTCTTTTAATGTTAATGCCTGTTCCAATGCCTGGAGGTCTTCCGGGTTAAAAATAGCAGGAAGTGCTGCCCTGTTTACAGTGCCGTCTTCTTTCATGGCTTGTTGGCCAACGTTATGAGTATCAGGAACTTGTTTGGCCAGCACTACGATATTTAATCCTTTCATTGTGAGAGTTTTCAGTTAATAAATGATTATATTTTATTTTTTTAGATGGAACAAAAAAGATAAATACTATATAGTTTACTTAAGCTAAGCATTAAATTCTGATTTGAATACAGCCAGTGCTTCATTAATAGTTTCTTCTTCAAGGTCTGTTCTTCGTAACAGGTCTTCTTTTGAAATTTCGAGAACATTTTTAGCGGTATCACAACCAATTTTCTTGAATTCATTTAACACCCATTGGTCAATTTCGTCTGAGAATTCATCGAGGTTCACATCTTCTTCATCTTCATAATCAAGCTCTCTGTAGACGTCTATTTCATAATCGGTAAGCCTGCTTGCCAGCTTGATATTCAATCCTCCTTTTCCAATAGCCTGGGATATTTCATCAGGATCTAAATAAATGTCAGCTTTTTTGTTTTCCTCATCTATTTTTATTGAATTGATTTTTGCCGGACTCAAAGCCCTGGTAATATATAATTTGATATTATTTGAATAATTGACTACATCTATATTTTCGTTTTTCAATTCCCTTACTATTCCGTGAATACGGGAACCTTTCATTCCAACACATGATCCCACCGGATCAATCCGGTCATCAAATGATTCTACCGCTACTTTAGCCCGTTCTCCGGGGGCTCTCACCACTTTTTTAATGACAATCAATCCATCAAAAATTTCGGGTACTTCCAATTCGAACAACCGTTCAAGGAATACAGGGGATGTTCTGGATAATATAATGACAGGATTATTGTTGTTCATATCAACCCGTACTACTACTGCCCGGATGCTGTCACCTTTATGGAAATGATCGGTTGAAATTTGTTCTGTTTGTGGAAGGATAAGCTCATTTCCTTCATCATCAAGTACAAGAACTTCTTTTTTCCATACCTGATATACATCGCCTACAACAATATCGCCGATTTTGTCTTTGTATTTATTATATACATTATTTTTTTCCAAATCTCCAATACTGGAAGTCAGTCGTTGACGCAAAGTAAGCACAGCCCTCCGGCCAAAGTCAATCAGTTTGACTTCGTCTGTTACTTCTTCCCCGACTTCAAAATCTTCATCAATTTTTTTGGCTTCCGATAATGGAATTTGTAGTTTAGGGTCTTCTACATCTTTGTCGTCAACAATTTCCCTGTTTCTCCATATCTCAAAATCTCCTTTATCAATATTAATGATAATATCAAAATTTTCACTGGTGCCATAATGTCTTTCGAGCAATGCTTTAAAAGCATCCTCAACAATGTTCATCATGGTAGCCCTGTCAATATTTTTGAGCTCTCTGAATTCTGAAAACGTGTCAATTAAATTAATTTTTTCCATGGTTTCTATTTATTTACCTTGAACAATTAATTAAAGTTAAAAAGCTATGGCGACTTTAGTTGATTTAATATGATCAAAAGAAAATGTCTGTTTCTGTACATCGTTCTTTTTTTCTCTCAATTCAATGTCAACACCTTTGTTATTGGCATTTTTTAGGATACCACTTATTTTTTTTCCGTCTTTAAGGACAATATCTACTTTTTTTCCAATGTTTTTTTCATATTGGGGCATCACTCTCAGAGGCTTATTTAGCCCAGGCGAAGAAACCCTCAGTTCAAAATCTTCAAAATCCCGGTCCAGTTCATTTTCTAATGCTTCATTGACCCGGGCACATTCTTCAATGGTAATTCCATCTTTTTTATCAAGAAATACTGAAATGATATTGCCCGGTTTTACTTCCACATCAACCAAAAATAAGTCAGTACCTCTGATTTGGAGTAAAACCAATTCTTTTATATATTCTGTTTTGATCATAGACTTCCATAAAAATAGGGGACAATTGAAGTCCCCTATTCATTAACAACATTATTATTTATTGCAAAAATATAAAAACTTATTGATACAATAAAATACAATTAAAGATTATTTTAAAAAAATAAACAGAAGGGGCCTTCTTTTTGATCATGCTCCACGAATAATCGGGGCAGGCTGTGTGTTTAAAGATTAATCATGAAGGTTTCAGAGTTTCTCATAGCCTTCATCGAGTTTAGACGTTTTTTTTGTCAAAAGAACCTTCTATTATCTGTCACAAGAATCGTATTATCATAATGTCCTTTATCAAAGTCTATTCGATTCGCTTTTACGGCAACAGGAAAATAGTTGCTGCCAATAGAAACCATTTTCAATTTGTTGTCGCTAATTATTGAAAAGTCAAATTTGTTGTTGGCTGTTTTGTTTAAGATGGCCAATAAATCAGTATCTATAGTAAAATCTGTTTCAATTTCCACTACCAGATTTTTTGCTCCTAATATACCGGAGATAACCAAAATGTTTCTTCTGTTTGCATTTTGAAGGAGCGTCTTATTTGGATGTTTAAAGTCTGAATCGGCCAAATAGTTTTGAATTTCTCCTATTGGTACTTCCCTGGTTATTGAATTATCATAGCTGATGCTAACTTTTTTTCCTGATTTTATGTTTCCTGAAATTTCAACCGAACCAAGGCCAAGTGAGTCCAGTATTTCTTCAAGCATTGAAATCCCAATGTTGAAACTGTATTCATCTTTAATTATTGAGTTTATTTTTAATGCTCTGTTTTCTATTACATTTAATTCTACATCACTTAGAAAAGCATGATTAATATGAGAATAGTAAAGCTGCACATCATTAAATGGCCTTTTTAACCACAATTGTAAAAGTTTATGATTTCGTACCGGCCCTTCGATTAGATCATAACCTTGTTTTCTTAATGTTTTAGTAAGATTCATCTGGTTATTATTAAGTTTAGATTAGAGGTTTATGGTCCAGCCCCTTATTAATCGGACTTTTGTATAGATGGTTATACAAAAATATTAAATTATTTTTAAATTTGCAAAATCTTTGTCAATGTTTGAATATGCTTTTATTATTGCATGTAAACGTTCGATGGTAAGCTGTCGTGCGGGTTTTCAAAGCACTTCAGTATCATCCGTTACTAAAGTTAATTAAAAATTCAAAACATCCAAGTTTACTCATCACCCCGCATGCAGTTTGACCATTTGTATGTGCCCTGCATGAGCAGCAGTACACCATTTCGCATGTTCAGAATAAATCTGAAAGATGCAAATTTATTTTGAATTAAACAAAGCGGAATGATGCAAATTTTTATCAACCAACAATTCCCTGGTAGTAGATACGACAGGCATTGGCGTAATCGAGCGAAAGCGAGTCACGGCCGGAGGGAGTAATTGCCCAAAGCCCAATCTTAAATACGACTATAACAATTGACCGTTTGAGAATATGGGGCTACGAGCCACTTATCCCGAAAAATTCACCGCAAAACGATAAAGATCGATATAAAACACTATTAATAAACCTCTTGGCTTTCTGCAACCCTTTTGTTTATTAACCCAAATTTGGGGTAATGCTTACCATTATCTTTGCACATCTGCTTCGTTGCTAAGCCCTTGAAATAGAATACTATGTCTGCGGGCTTAGGCGCCTTGCATCTGCACAAAGCTAATGGTATGAATGTTATGGGTTATTTCTTGGTATATGAAAGTTATGCCAGAGAAGTTTACTCCAACGCTTTTCCTCATTGTTTAATGAACCGCCCAGTACGAGACCCGTACGCTGGGTGGTGTGTCTGTCCCGCAGAAAGCGGGAAGAGGTTCTCCGATAGGCTAAAAGCCTATTGGCTGCCTACCCGATTGGCAAAATGTGCCATCTAATAATCAGTGATTAAAGTCTCATATGGAATTTTTAATTTACTATGCAATTTACGAATCATTTGTAAAGTTAATTTACGTTTCCTGCTGAAAATCTCTGAAACCCGACTTTTGTATCCAATTATATTGGCTAAATCGCTTTTTTTCATATTCATTTGCTCCATGCGAAACTTAATTGCCTCAATCGGGTCAGGAGGCCCAATCGGATAATGCTCATCTTCATATTTTTCTATCAAGATGCTTAGAATCTCTGCTTCATCTCCTTCTGGAGAATCAATCGGAGCGTCAAAGATCACTTCAAGCCTTGCTAATGCTTGTTGGTAATCTTCTTCGGTTTTAATCACTTTTATATTCATGTCAATCAAATTTTTTCTGCATCAATTTTATCATAATCTGTATGCGTCCCAATAAATCTAATAAAAACCCATTTTCTCAAATAGTTAATACGCGTAATCAATCTATATTTGTCCACACATATATTAAACACGACTCGTCCAGCCTTTAAAATACTCGCTTTAGGGTATTCATTTTTAATATCAGCCGGATTTGTCCAATTGGCTTTACTCGCTTCTTTGTACCAAGTTTTCAATTGTTCTTCCGAATCCTTATGTTTTTCCCAAAACTCTCGAAGTATTTTTTTAGCGACAACTCTCATATTACTCTTAATCAATCCAACAACAAAGATACAAAAAAAATTACCAATTTGGTAATATATTCAATATTTTTCATTGCACGCATGCTCTCATGTCATTTTTGCTAAACATGCCTACAACCACATGTTGTTTGTATCTATTATATAAACATTTTTGGCTGTCAAACATGTTATGAGTAATATTGTTGATAATCAGGACATAAAGGCGATTGAGTTAAATAAAAATTGCTTCGCATTTAACGGGGTTCACCCCGTTAAATAATTTTTGCAAAGCAAAAATTGCTTTGTATTTAACGGGGTAAAGGTACACTGGCAGGGCTACAATCCTGTCAGCCATCTACTCGATTAGGTTTTCGTGGCATTCTTCTCTATTACAATTTCAATTCCTGTTTTTTGAATCTCATAAGCAAAGGGGTTCATATTTGTAAAATCAGATTCTC
>CAYMKE010000013.1:0-25428 GCA_964390955.1 uncultured Bacteroidales bacterium
TCGCAAGTAAAAAATAATCATTCTCATGTGTGCAAAAAATGATTATTTTTTACATACTCGGTTCACATAATTTTTAATCCTGCTTAACAACATTTGAATGTCAATAGTTATGAGGATTATTCCCATCAATCGCTCAATAGCTTTTAATATACGAGGGCCAAAACTTTCATCCAATATATTGGATAAAAGTATACTATAAGAAATTACCCTTCAATCATTTTTTTATAGTCATCGGCACTCATTAAGTCATCCAACTCATTAGGATTAGATAATTTGACTTTTATAATCCAGCCATCACCATAAGGATCGCTATTAATTGTCTCGGGGGCATCTTCCAACTTTGAATTAAATTCCAATATTTCACCTGAGATTGGTAAAAACAGATCTGAAACTGTTTTCACTGCCTCTACAGTACCGAACGTTTCACCTTTTTCAAGTGAATCGCCCTCGGTCTCAACCTCAACATATACGATATCACCAAGCTCGCCCTGAGCATAATCGGTAATGCCTATAATGGCTTCATTATCATTTTCTTTTTTAATCCATTCATGATCTTTTGTGTACAGTAAATCTCCTGGTATATTCATAATAATAAATTTTTAAAATTAAACTTGTTAAAACAATAAGTGTGCCATTTATAAACCTCACTTCTGAATATATAAAATACAGGCCAAATGTAATGAAAATTATTTATGGAACAAAATGAAGGTAGTCAAAAAAATAGTGATTATTTTGAATGGTAAAGATCAAAACTAAGTTACTGCGCGAGAATAAACCTTACACTAAATCCTATATTGGTATTTTCTCTTGCATACTGTCTGGAAACAAATGGATTAGTGGACTGTCTGTTAAAGAAAAACGTGAGGGTAAAATTACTGCTTACTGCATAATCTGCAGAGAATTTCCATGTGAAAATTTCTCTTCCCTGAGACACATCCGTTTCTCCACCTTCCATGTCTCTGTATATATTCACGTTTGACCTGACACCAACATCTGCATTTAATTTTAAGTCGCTTTTGAAAGATTTCTGGTCGCCATCACCAAAATTCAGTATCAAAGGCACCTCATCAAACCGGTAACTGGCCCCTACAGAAAACTCATTACTCCGTATCTCGGTAATTCTGTTACTTGAAAAACTCAATGACATGCTTCTTGATTTTTGCCATTTAGCTCCAACCTTGAGATCGTTTTTTAATGTTACATCAATTCCAATGAGGGGCCTGAATTGCTCACTAATAGAAACACCAGAAAAATTGTATTTTGGAATATAGTCGCCCTGCAAATTGACAGCGCTCTGGGTACTGTCGTATTCTGAATTACTGATAAATGAACCCGTGCTGTAGGTGCAATTGTATGAATGATTCAGACTCACTGATTTGAAGCGTTCTTTAACCCAATCTATCTTTGACAGTTTGCTAAACCTTACCCTCCAGTTAGGAAGCAGGTATTGCCAGCTCTGAATTGACTCAAGGGGAACCTTATTCACTCCCCGGATGCCGTAAGCAGCGAGAAACGCGGGCATCAGATTTTGCTGTGCATACGGGCCATAACCATGGGTATAGCCTTTATAATTTACAGTATCGTAAGACTCAGGAAGGTAAACATCATCCTCCGGATTGTAATCCGAATCCCATTTCATCCTTTTATCTGCTAACCGCCTGGAAATGACCTTGCGATTTTTTCTGAAATCTTCAAAAGCCTGGGATTGATAACCATTCGATTCATTGACCTGTTCAAAAGCGGTTCCAATAGCTATGTATGTCATACTGAAATTTCCAGTTTCAGCAAAAGGAGCTTTATCAAACTCAGGGAATCTTTTTGTGGAATCATTATAGGTGTAATATATTTTTTTGTTTAATGAACGTGTCCCGTTTCCTGACAATTCAATTTTAAACCCATCAAAAGGCTCAAATGAACTTCTTAGATTGAGTCGTTCGGTATTTGAAAATAATATCGGATTTATCATATTTGAATCTTCTTTATCTTTATAAAATTCACTAATATTGTTTCCCAGCCAATCCTCATCTGTATTCCCCATAATAAAAGGAACGCCTGGTGAATTAAATGAATCATCGAGGCCAAAGCGGAATAAATTAGCATCTTTTTTATATCCTGGAATTGTCGTGGCATTCCCTTTTGAATAAGAAACAGAGAAATCCCGGACTCCCATCATTGTCCGGATAATTTGTTTTCCAATAACAATAAGTGGGTTTATTTTTTTTGCCACTTTTCCTTCAACCTGAACGGTTGCATTGTTTTTGGTTTCATCTGGTGTGAATTTCACCCTGTTATTATTCACAATTTCCAGCTCACCTTTAACTTCATTACCACTCGCATCCGTAACCCATACTTTCACATCTTCGGTTCCAAGTTTGTGATAAATAGACTTGGATTTTCCTTTCCGCAAATCAACGTTTTCTTTGTATTCAACAGTTTTAAGATCTTCTTTTTTCTGACGCTTGTCGTTTTTATTAATGCGTTCAAGAAAGCCAACCTTGTTGTATAATCTGGTCAACTGCAACCGTGTTGAAAGCCGGATATTCCTGGAATTATCAATGGTATTTCCTAAATCGCCAATTCCTTTAACATTGGAATAATCCTGTCCGGCACTCCACCTGTATGTTCCGTCATAATTGGCAGTGGCACTGGTCCAGTCCAACAGTCCAATTTTATTGATGGGGATTTTGTATGTAATACCTAATTTATGTTGATATTGAAGATCACGGTTGCCAAACGCGTTATCCACAATTTCATCTGTCATATTATTATATTCATTGTCCGGGTCTTCATATCGCAGGATACCGTTTTTGGAAGGATTATCCATTCTTGACCTGTTGCCTGCATTCCAATCCAGTTGAAGACTTCTCGCGAGGTCAAATTTTATTTTATAATCATTTTGCCAAATATAATTTTTTTCGATGGTCCATGGGAGCTTGAATTCTGAATCTGAAAAGCTCAGGTTTCTCAATCTCTGTTCGCGGTACATGGCATTAAAATCAGAACGCCATGAGATTAATGATGGTAAATAATTAAAATTAAAATCCCTGATAAGTCTGAATGCTTTTCCTTTAATTGTTTTTCTGAAAGGATAAACATTTTTAGGCCTGAGGCTGTAATTATATGCAAACCCGCCTTTAATCCTCTTTTCAACCAGTGAATCAATATCTATGTTCCGGGCAAATCTCTTGGAATATCCCAGGTGCAATGCAAAATTAGAAGGACTGTATATCCTCTGCTTGCCTTTGGACGGATTGATGCCTACATTTGTGAAATTGATGCTTTTCCTGAATTCCCTTTCCTGTGCCATATGTTTCAACTCTTTCTTGTCGCTGTCGCTTTCAAGACGGTCTAATGATTTTTTAAATTTCACGTCGGGGTCAAGAGGATTGTACTGGGGTGTTGTAATGGAAGCAGAATAACCAATATACATTGGAAGCCTGACACCAACTTTTTTTGGAAAAAATTTACCAAGTGCAATATTGGATGAAAGGTCAGCCCTGTATATTTCTTCTTTGCTCCGTTCGTTTGTTTTTTTCTCAATGCTTCCAAATCCGGGTTTAAGTGTACTACCAGCTACATCAATATTTGCAAAATCACTCAATGTGGTATTTACACGTGCATTGGCGGCCCATCCCCCTTCTTCCTTAAAATGAGACAGGCGCAATTCATTCATCCAGACTTCAACTGAAACAGGCTCTCCTGTATTACCCTGATCTCTGGGGTTTCTGACCCCTATCATAATGGTTTTGATATCGCTTAGGTTTGGATTTCCTTTAATGGATAATTTATTATTTTCGATGTATTCTGAATACAGAGTATTATAATCAATGTCTGTCTCACTATTCATTTTATCATTCCGTCTAAGCTTTAAATCCGGCAATTGGTTTAATTTAATATCAAAGTCATTTTTCCATACTAATTTACGGTCGCGCTCATCTTCATCTCCATTTTTATAATTTCCGGGTTCGGTTATTTCGAGGGGTATTTCATATTCATAATAATTTTCAGTAAAATCAGATCCAATTCTTATGAATGCTGTCACATCACCATCTTCTAAATCATTTCTTCCGGGAATTTCTGCTGCATGAACAAACATTTGCAGGCGCTTATATTCCCTGATGTCAAGCTGGGCAGTTTTGTAAGCGGCTCGCGCATGTCCATCCTGTAGTTCTTCAACAGTAAATGTGATGGCTTGTTCATTAAGCTGTCGCAACTGTGGGTCTGCCGGATCCACAACCCTTGTTATTCCCGGGGGCAATACATAGTTTACAGGTTCTTTATTAGCATTTTCTTCAATATTTACGGCTCCAATAGCAAATTTAGTCTCAGGAGATTCAGGAATAGAGAGCTCTTCGCCTGGCGTGATAAGTGTTTCATTAAATCTTCTCCATTCACTTCTTACAAGTTCGAGCGTGGCAAAACGAAAAATTACAGAATCTTCAAAACCTGTAAAATACATTCGTGCATACCGGATAGATCTAAAATCGCTGATAGGCCCTACCCGTTTGTCATATTCTTTGATGGGAATCCGGAAATGATACCAGGTAACAGGTGTATTATTATCACATTCTTCCCCTTTGCCCGTGGTGCTGACACTATCCATAATATAATTCATGCCGGTGCGAAGGCTGTCAGGTGTAATATTTAATTGATATTCAAAGTATGCTTCCTGTCCCTTATTTAAAGTATTATCCTCATTAATATCTTCTACATCCGGGAGAGATGTTGCCGATGTTCTGTATGATTCCGTAGATTGTTCATCGGTTGGTGAATTGCCCTCCATACCATTGTATCGTTTATATCGTTGAATGATATCTGCTTCCTGGTTATCATATTGAGTTGAACGAAAATACATATAATCATCATTTGAAGGGTCTTGTTGTGCTTGTTTGTATGCTTTTGAATTTTTTCCACCAGGGAATGTACTGGAAATTTCATCTAAATAATCATTGAAAAACGTTCTTTCATGTTCATTATCCAGCCCATCCAGGCCGACATCCTGGTGCGACCTGTCTTCTCCATGATCAAAAGACCTCTCAAAAGACTCGGCAGTAGGTATGCGCCCCCATGCAGAGTATTTTATGCCTGTGGTGTCATCGAATTCCGGTAATTTATGCTCAAACATTTTTTTTCCGTCTTTTAATATATCTTCCGATATTTCTCCCAGGTTAAAAATAAGCTGTCCGCCATCAGCATCCTTATTTTCGACAAACGGATCCATTAGCCAAAAATCAATGTACTGGATATTGGATTCCTCAAAGTCGGAATATGATAAATCCCGCATGATTCCACCCCATCGTGAAGAAGGATTTCTCAAGTTTCCATTCTCATTGATCCCGTCAGATACATTGCTGCCCGCTACATCATAATTATAAGGCCCTTTCTGGCCGGGATAATAAGCAATGTTCATAACAGGAATATTGGTAGGCATTCCGCTTGGGGTTTCGCGGTTTGGAAAAATTTCTTTTTGATATATTTCCCTTACATAATGGCTGCATTGATAATCGGGATTCTTCCGCATATAATCGGGTGTGAGGCTATTATTTCTAAGGAACAAAGGGTCAATATAATACCATGCGATTTTTGCACGGTTGTAATTATACACAAGGTTGTTTGTTGAGTCTGCTTCCGGGAACTTACCCTGGGGTGTGCTCGCCAACACCCAGTTATGTACAGTGCGGATGTCAATAGATGATTCACTGGCTTCAAAATCATCAATGTAAGCATTGCCTTCTTTTTCTATGGCTCTTGAATGTCCTGGTATTAAATGAGCAAATTCTCCTGTAATAGTAATAGATGAGGGGGTTTTAGCATCAATAAACGGGATTTTATCTACCAATGAAGTAAGGAACTGTGATTCTGTGGCATAAGATCCATTAAAACCATACATGGTATTAGAAATCGGGTCGTTGCCAAAATCTATCTTTTTAGTTAAGGGACGTTCTGTAAGATTTAATAACGTAGCCCCGAGATAAAATTTATCAGATACCCGGTAAGTCATGTCTGTACCAATAAGGGTTTTGGTTTGCATATTATATAATGCATTGCTTTCAAGTGAAATATTGATCGGTTTCCCTGATTCGAGTAGTCCCTTATTTAATATCTTTACTCGTCCAATCTGATAATCAACAGTATAATCGCTCCCTTCCTCAAGAGGGATGCCGCCTGCAGTAACTTTTACAGAACCTTCGGGAATATTCAAGGTATTCAGGGGTATTTCGGAACCAGTAGATGATTTATAACTACCTTTCATAATAAACCTGTTCTTTGTAGCACTCTGCGTGGCGACTACCTTGCTGGAATCATACAATTCTTTGAATACATATTTATTAATGTCATCAGAAGAACTTAATTGTCCGGATAAATATCGTTCCATATGCCTGCCAAAAGGTTCTAACACGGGAAATATCACTTTTCCTTTATCGGGGATAATGGTCACATTTGGAATAAAATCGAACATTCCATCAGGATAAGGATCAAGGTGTGAATCTGCATTGTCAAGGTTCATCACATTGATCAGTATGGAATCGGAGACTTCTTTTTCAGGAATATAATTTACCGGCATTCCTGATTTAGGGTTTTCATATAATACTCTGAAAATAAAATCTTCTTTTTCGACCTGGTAAGCATTTAATGAATAGACATTCTTCATCATCAAATCCCAGGTAGGACTTGATGGTGATGAACTTATTGGTTTGAGAAGTTTCAGAATCAATCGATTTTCATTTGAATTGATGTCTTTTGTCAGATTTCCAACCTTATATGTTTTGCCCCGGTAAGTAAACTCAAAAGCTACGGCTAAAACCTCTTCAGAACTCAAAGTAGAATTCAGTGAAATAAAACCAAGTTGCGAATTTAAAGTATAATCTCTTGGAGAAAGTTTTCTGGCATTATCTAATGAAACATAATCATTACCAGAAAGTCTATTAACTCCCATAATGACCTCATCAATGTCACTCGCTGTATCCCTTATCCCCTGGGTTAGCATGTCCTCGTAAAGATTGTTTGCATCATTATAGGGTATGCTTTTATTACCATTTGGTTGAAAATATGAATTTGATATATTTTCACGATCATGTTCTGCTAAATCTACAAAAGCAATCATATCACGTGAATCATCAAAATCATTCTGTCTATTTGTTACCCATACTTCAATATCTGTAATGTTTATATATGATTTGATTATGGGCAATGATTCAAGTGATTTATTATAATTGTCACGAAAGAAATGAGCAAGAAAAAAATGCCTGTTTTCATCATATTCGTCTGCACGTACAAGAAATTCACTTTTTTGAGCACCTCCTTCTACAGTAATGGTTTTACTTTTTCCTTTTTTTTGGGAAAACACACTTGTTACATTTAAATGCCCAAATTTCATCCTGGTTTTAATCCCAAACAGGTTTTGGCTTCCTGTGATCAATGAGTTTTGGATGGGCAATGTTATATTTCCAACTCCGATTTCCTGTATGATTTCGTCCTCGCCTCCTTTATAGCCAAGTTCAGTCTTATTTTCAAAGTCAAATGTTGCTTCAGTGTCGTATTCAATTCCAAGTTCAACTTTATCTCCAATTTTTCCTGTAACGCCCATTTGTATTTTTTCCTGAAAGTCAAATGTGGTGGTAGTTCTAAGGTTCTCCTGGATATTGGGATTGTCTGTTTTATCAATATTAATCCCAAAAATCAACTCTGCTTGTCCCTGTGGTTCAATATCAATGATATTTGTTCCAAAAACTTTATTGAATATTTTACTTTTGACATGAATTTGCGGGATCAGTTCAGAACTACCTGTGGTGGATTGACGGCGTGCCCTGTCATGAAAAAATTGTTGTTTAGACCGCTCAAACCGCTCATCTTTATATTCGTCAATACTCAATGAACGGCGAGGGCGATAATCCATATTTCCAATTCTATCCCTGATAATATATTCATTTGATTCCTCGTCAAATTCAACAGAAGATTCGATATTAGAAGGCCTGCTTAACGTTAATCCGGTGTCATTTTCCGGCAATGAATAAGAATATGGTTTTTCATCTTCAAATGGATAGGGCAATTCATCCGGGTCTTCTCCGGGTATATTCTCCTGATCCTCTGATTCTTCCTGGCCGGGTTGTTGATTCCCACTACCTGCTGCAACGGGTTGAATGAATACAAAAAAAAGCAGTAAAAAACTCAAATTAACGCTTTTAATAAATCTATATATTTTTAATTGGTCTATCAAAGCAGATTTTTATTATAATTTCTTTAAAGCCTCTTTAACAAGGTTTTCAACTGATATATTTTTATTTTGAGAAAGGATATTGTCTAACACTTTTTCGACTCCTTTTTTAGAAAAACCTAAAGTTACTAAAGCAGAAAACGCTTCTTCTTTAATAGTATTGTCCTGTGCTGTAAAGAATTCATCTGTCCCATACATTTCTTTTGTTAATTTATCTTTCAAATCCACAATGATTCGTTGGGCTGACTTTGCACCAATGCCTTTAATACTTTTTAACTGATTTACATCGCCATTGGCAACAGCTTCCTGTAATTGCCCGGGTGTTTGAGAGGAGAGAATCATCCTTGCAGTATTGGCCCCAATCCCGGAAACTGTTATCAATTGCCTGAATATCTCTCTTTCATTTTTATCATAAAATCCATATAATAAATGCGCGTCTTCCCTGACAATTTGGTGAATATATATTCTGATCTTTTGGCTTTTATGTTCATCATATTCATTTGAACAAAACGTATATGTATTCAATGATATGTTCACAAAATACCCAATGCCTTGATTATTAATAACCATAAAAGAAGGATTTAGTTCTGATATGACGCCTTCAATGTATTCGTACATAGAATTTATGTTTAAAATATTATAAAACGGATATTATATATTAATATTTTAATTTTTGTTTTTTCAAATTATTTTAATCGTTTACTAAGTTGTTGATTGTATTGTTGCCAATTTTCAATATTCTTCCTTGCTACTCCAGAATCCACTGCAGCTTTGGCAACCGCTGAGGAAACTTCAGAAATTAGCCTCGGGTCGTGTGGTTTTGGTATAATGTATTCTCTTCCATAGGAAATATCATTTTTTTGATACGCAATTTTGACTTCATCCGGTACTTTTTCCTTTGCCAATTGAGCAAGTGTTTTTACAGCAGCAATTTTCATTTCTTCATTTATTGAATGTGCCCTTACATCAAGTGCCCCTCTGAAAATAAATGGAAAGCCAAGTACATTGTTAATCTGGTTCGGATAATCGGAACGTCCGGTAGCAAAAACAATATCATTTCTTACATTCATGGCTTTTTCATAGGCAATTTCTGGTGTAGGATTGGCCATTGCAAATACGATGGGATTTTTGTTCATGGATTGCAACATGGAATCTGAAAGGATATTGCCGACAGACAGTCCCAGGAACATGTCAGCGTCTTTCATTGCATCTTCCAATGTTTTTTTATTTGTTTTTCTTACAAATTGTTTTTTTATGGGGTTCAAATCTTCTCTATCTGTTGATAATACTCCTCTGCTGTCGAGCATTAAGATATTTTGAGGATCTACACCTAATGATATATATAATTTAGTACAGGCAACAGATGAAGCTCCTGCACCATTGACAACTATTTTTAAGTCTTCAGTTTTTTTCCCTGTAATATCCAGGGCATTAAGTAAACCGGCGCCTGAAATAATGGCAGTTCCATGCTGATCATCATGAAAAACCGGTATGTCTAATTCTTGTTTAAGCCGCTCTTCTATTTCAAAACATTCAGGAGCTTTGATATCTTCCAGATTTATGCCACCGAATGTATGGGAGATGGATTTCACGATCTCAATAAATTTACCGGGGTCTTTTTCATCTACCTCAATATCAAACACATCCACATCTGCAAAAACTTTGAAAAGCAATCCTTTGCCTTCCATAACAGGTTTTCCTGCGAGCGCTCCGATGTCTCCCAAACCAAGTACAGCCGTTCCATTTGTTATTACTGCTACCAGATTTCCTTTTGCAGTATACTTGTAGCTGTCTTCCATATTTTTTTGTATTTCGAGGCACGGGTCAGCAACTCCCGGAGTATAAGCCAATGATAAGTCATTTTGTGTTTTGTATCCTTTGGTTGGAACTACTTCAATTTTCCCCGGACGGCCATTGGAATGATAATCTAGAGCTTCTTTCTTTTTATCTATACCCATTTTTTTAATATAATTTAAAGGTTTATATTTTTGTCACATCATAATCCGGCAGTGTATTTTTTTTTATGTTTTTATCCATCTTACGGTTTCTGTGAATATCAATTGCCAGATACAATGCCTGTTTAAAAGAATGATGATCTGCAATATTCTCCCCGGCAATTTCGAACGCTGTTCCGTGGGCCGGGGAAGTACGGACAATAGGCAATCCTGCTGTAAAATTCACTCCATCTGAATAATCAATGGTTTTGAACGGTGCAAGGCCCTGATCATGATACATTGCTAACACTGCATCAAATGCAGAGAATTTATTGGTGCCAAAGAAACCATCTGCAGCATAAGGGCCAAATGCCATTATGTTTTGTTCGTTTGCCTGTTCTATTGCTGGGATAATTACTTTTTCTTCTTCATCACCAATCACACCGTTGTCGCCACAATGAGGATTCAATCCAAGTACAGCAATTTTGGGTTTGCGGATATTAAAATCTACCCGCAATGATTCATTCATCACTTTCAGTTTCTTTATGATATTTTTGATTGTAATCAAAGAAGGTACTTCAGAAATCGGGACATGTCCTGTGACAACTCCAACTTTTGTATATTCATTGATCATGAGCATCAATACTTCCTGTGCATCAAACCTTGATTTTAAATATTCAGTATGGCCGGGGAAATCAAATTTATCTGATTGCACATTAAATTTATTGATTGGTGCTGTAACCAATGCATCAATTTTTTTTGCTTTTAAATCATCCACAGCTCTTTTTAATACTTCCAGAGATGCTGCACCGGCTGCTTTTGTTGATTTACCCATTTCAACACGAATACTGTCATCGAGGCAATTCACAATATTGCCTTTATTGTTTTTGCTTTCGTCGGGATTGTTAATACGATTCAGGTTAATATTGCTCAGTTTCAATGTGTTTCGATGATAAGCAGCTACTTTTGATGATCCGTAAATAATTGGTGTACATAATTCACTGATTCGTTTATCTTGTAATGTTTTAAATATGACTTCATATCCAATACCATTCATATCACCCTGGGTGATTCCTATTTTAAGTTTTTTCTTTTCCATGGTCATTGATTTATTTGTGTATCAGAGTAATTTTTGAAAAAATGATAGAGTAGCCTCACTCCTGATCCGGTTGCGCCTTTCCCCCTGTAGCTATCTTTTTCATTTAAGAAAGCTGTTCCGGCAATATCAAGGTGGATGTAAGGATAATCTGTAAAATGTTCAAGGAATTTACCGGCAGTGATGGCACCGGCTTCTCTTCCTCCTATATTTTTCAAATCAGCAATATCTGATTTTAGAAGGTCTTTGTATTCATTCCAGAACGGAAAATTCACGACACGCTCATATACTTCATTACTACTGTTTATAAGCTTTTTAAATATTTTTTCCGGTGCATTGCCCATTCCCACAATTCCGTATTTCCCAATGGCAGCGGCTGCAGAACCGGTGAGTGTTGCAATGTCTATGACCAAACCGGGGTTGTATTGTTTTGCATAGCTTAATGCATCAGCCATAATCATTCTTCCTTCAGCATCAGTATTTAAAACTTCTACTGTTGACCCATCATGCATTGTGATAACATCTCCGGGTGTATATGCATTCCCATCAGGACGGTTATCTGTAGCCGGCACCAATCCAATAACATGAACAGGAATGTTTAATGAAGTTAATAAATACATAACTCCGGCAACAGCTGCAGCACCGCTCATATCTGATTTCATCTCGTCCATACTGCCGCGTGTACTTTTCAAACTCAATCCACCGGTATCATATACTACACCTTTGCCTACCAATACTACAGGCTTTGAATTTACTGGCCCGCCGGGCTTCCATTCAAGAATTGAAAACGTTGGAGGATCTATGCTGCCCCTGTTGACCGCCAACAGCCCACCAAATTTTAATTTTTCAATTTCGGCTTTATTAAAAGTTTTCACGCTAAACCCGGATTCTTTCCCCATGTATTGGATTTCTTCAGCCAGTTTTTCTGCATTCAGGTATGACAAGGGCTCATTGACCAAATTGCGGGTATAGTACACTGCTTTTGTTATTGTATTTATTTCCAGTACTTCATTTGAAGAGATCACATCACTGTAAATTCTAACGTGTTCAATAGAAAAAATTTTTTCATCAGAAGTTTTTTTGTATTTAAGAAATCTATAATTGGCCAATAACAAACCTTCTGTAAGTGCAATGACGTCTCCGGGTATATTTTGATTATCAACAATGGTGATTTCTTTAATGTTTTTATCATTCAACAAATCGTTCAGTTTTGCACCTGTTTTTCTTAACTCCTCATTTGACTCATATTTTTTCAGGGTATTGTCATTTTTTTTATAAATAAATATCCACCTATCGTATTGATTTATACATATAATTTTTTTCTTATTTTTTAATTGTTGATGAAGGTATTGTCGTTCACTTACATTTAAATATTCTAAAAACTTTTGTTCGTCATTGCCAATCAGCACAATATTTTCACACCCACTCAATTCGTCTGTAATCCTGACTATATTTTCCATTGATCCGAATTTATCATTCACTATTTAACTGGCAAAGATAATTGAATAATTTTGAATTTTTAACGACTGCATTAATTCTATTTAATAGAAATCCAACGGCTTCTTTTTTTCATATTTTAAATCCTGTAATACTGCAGATTTAACATTAATCATAAAGGTATAAAATTTCCTGTTTCCAAATGGAGATAAACTCAGTCGCATTTCCCAACAGTGAAGGTCTCTGTATATATTCATATTTGTATGGGTCAGCTGATAATTATCAAAATCAAATCCTGACCTGAAACCAATTTTCCATTTATCTGTCAGGTTTATATTCCCTCCGAATCCAAGTGTCTGAATCACATCTTTTTTCTTGAATTCATGGGGCCTTGTCATTGTGATATTATAATTGATATAAAGACTCCATTTCACATTGAAATAATCGTATACATTTTTTTCTTGCCCGGCAGATGTATTTTGATTATTCTCTTTGCTTTTCTCGTCTTTGTTTTCCTTTTTATTAAATGTACTGTTATTGATTCTTGTATTTAATGAAGCGGTGAATTGCGTTAACCGGGCCAATTTCTTACTATCAGAATTAACCAGAAATTGATTTACTCTGACAATATTACCGTTATCATTACGCACATGGACATAGGGATCAAAAGTTCCACTAAAATTAAGGTCAATAGTATTATCCAGTAATTTCGTTCCTCCATTAAACTTTATATTTGAAAGATTCATCGAATCGGCAAATACATTGTATGAGGTTCTGAAATCAAGATGGTCCAGGATTTTAATTTTCTGAAATTCATTAGCAGTATCATTTTCATTTCTGATTTTGGCCTCTATATTGTTTCGAATGCTCAGGCCAATGCTTCCGCTTTCTTCTTTTGTTACAGAAGGCGTACCGTATATTCCATTTTGAAAAACAGAATATTTGGTATAGGATGTACCCAATGAATCAGCAGCGATTTTCTTGTAATAATCAGGCAAAAAACCGGATAGATCAGGTGTATAACCAAAACTTAGTGATGTACTCATTACATGTCTGATTGCACTGACTTTAGCATTGGGATTGCGAAACTGATACATTCCATAAAGCTTGGGAGTAAAACTTGTACTAATGGATGGTTTGATGGTATGGCCATAACGAAAACCATAAATGGTATCTGTTACAGTATGAAAATAACCGGAATCTGTAGCTTCATCATAATTACTATTATATTTATGAATATACCGGTCATATAACACCCCCTGATAACTGATTTGAGGAGATATATTCACGAGTTTCAGTGGTTTAAAATTGATACTTAGAGGGATATTATGTTTAAAACCATTTTTAAGATTTTTTCTGGCAAATGCTTTTTCAGGAGTTTCAAATAAAGTAGTATCTGTTGTATTCACATCATTTGTTACTTCTGCAGAATATGAAAAACCTATGTCTTCATACCATTTTCCATCCCCGGTTGTATTATCTGGTCTGAAAGGAAATATGCGTCGCATATTCAGGGCTAATTCGGGCAGCTTCAGGTTCATTTCCCTGGTTTGACTGTTCTGACTATGACGCAGGTTCGCTGAAAAGTCGAATGGACTGTCTGGCCAAGTACGGTGGTACGAAATATTTGACCGTTTGGTGTTTCGTAAATAGTTTTGTGCATTATAGCTATAACGCTTATCATAGGTTGTTGAACTAAAATCCACATTTGCATTAAACCTTCTAAAGGGGTGTGCTTTGTTATCTTGTGAATGAGACCATTGAAAACTAATGTCTTTTTTTAAGCTAAAATTGCCTTCATACGTGTCACTCACATCATCAAATTTCTCACCTGTAGCTTCTACATGATAATCAGCATAAACATTGCCTCTGTATTTATAACGCTTTACATAATTGCTTCGCATGCCCAATCCCCATGTGCCATTGGAGTAAATATCACCAGTAAGGGTAAGGTCCATATAATCATTAATCGAAAAATAATAGCCTCCATTTCTTAAAAAGAAACCTCTTCTGGATTCTTCTCCATATTCGGGAATGATGACTCCTGATGAGCTCCGGTTTGTATTCGGAAAAACCCCAAAAGGCAAGCCGATAAAATATAATGGGACATCTTCAATCACCAGGTATGAAGGGCCGGCAATGATCTTATCATTTGGAATGACTTCTGCTTTGGTCATGGCAATATAAAAATGTGGGTGCTCCTTATTAGAGCATGTTGTGTACTTTCCAAATTTCATATGAATATGCTGATTGGGATGACGCTTTATCTTTTTTCCATGTAAATATCCACCTTCCTCTTCTGTAAAAACATGCTTGATCACCCCTTTCTTTGTCTTAAAATTATAAGTCATTTTCTTTGCATTGAATGTTTTTCCCCCTTCTTTGAATACAGGTGTACCCGTGACATTACCTGTGCTGTCTTCCACTCCCCTTGCAAATACTTCATTGTCTGTCATATTAAATTCAATATAATCTGCCTTTAATTCAATATCCTGATAGTTAATTTGTGCTTCTCCATACAATAACATCTTATTTTCTACGAGTACATTTATAACAGAATCTTTTGCTTTATACACTACTTTATCTTCTAAAAACGTTTTTTCCTGAGAAGGCTGATTAGATAATGTATCTTGTGACTGATTAAGAGAGTCGGCGCGATTTTGTTTTTGCAAGGTGTCAATACTGGCATTAAGAGTATCTTGTATTGTTGAATCAGAAGAAGAGTATGAATAAATTGTTGAAAAAGAATGACCTTTTTCAATAATATTTGAGGCATAATTAACGTATGGTAATGATATTAAAAAGAAAATACCAAGTATTAAATATTTTTGTAGTATTTTTAACAGCAATTCTAAATTTTTATATATTTAAAAACAAAAAACATGATTTTTTTGTTTGATTTAAAAAAAGCTCAAATCTACTAATACTATAAATATTTTTGAATAAAACCATGATATATTTTTCAACTAAACATATTCATTTAAACAATAAACGCATATTATTTATTGTCCTTTTGCTGGTACAAAGTATTTTTATAAATATTCTTTTAGCAGATAGTCAAACTGGTAACAACAAAAACATCAATACCATTGTAATTGACCCCGGACATGGAGGGAAAGACCCTGGTGCAAGCGGGCTGATTGAACATGAGAAAAATGTGGTATTGGACATTGCACTCAAAGTAGGTGAATATATAGAACAAAATTGCAGTGATGTAAAAATCATTTATACCCGAAAAAAAGATGAATTTATTCCATTATATAAAAGAGCTGAAATTGCCAATGAAAATCACGCGGATCTGTTTATTTCAATTCATGCAGATGCTTCTGAAAACAAAAATGCAATGGGTACCTCCACATTTGCCATGGGGCTGCATAAAAGCGAAAGCAATTTAAAAGTTGCACAAAGAGAAAATTCTGCCATTTTGCTTGAAGACAATTACCAAGAAAGATATGAAAATTTTAAACCCAATTCATCCGAATCGTATATCATATTCTCTTTATTGCAGAACACCTATCTTGACCAAAGTCTAAATTTTGCTTCTTATGTTCAGGATAAATTTGAGAAAGAAGCCAAACGGCATAACAGGGGAGTAAAACAGGCAGGATTCCTGGTGCTTTGGAGGACATCTATGCCCAGTATTTTAATTGAAACAGGATTCATCTCAAATCCTGAAGAGGAGAAATTTTTGATTTCTGAAGCTGGCCAGGATTGGATTGCCAAATCAATTTATAAAGCATTCATGAATTACAAAGACTATATAGAGAGCAAGAGCTATTTTGTTTCGAAATCAGAAATTCCACATTTTGAAAATAATACTATCCCGGACACAAACAGCATCGTTTATAAAGTTCAGATACTTTCTTCTAAAAAACAGCTAAAACCAGATGATGAAGAATTTAAGAACATAAAAGGGGTTGAAGAATTTAAAATTAATAATAATTATAAATATACGGTAGGGAATGAAACAGATTATAATAAAATAGAACAAATTAAAGAAAAGGTAAAAAAACACTTTCCTGGCGCATTCATTATAGCAACCAAAAAAAATAAACGCATTCCAATCCAGGAAGCTCTTAAAAAAGAAATTCCTTAAAGTAAATTTATGAAAATCAAAAAAGAAATTCAAATCGGAGTTGTTTTTGTTATTGTACTCTTTCTTTCTATTTGGGGATTTAACTTTCTTAAAGGGAGGAATATTTTAAAAAAATCCAATACGTATGTTGCTATTTATTCCAATATTAAAGGACTGGCCGAAGCAAATCCCGTATTACTCAATGGGTATAAAGTAGGCCAGGTTTCTAAAATAAACATTATTCCCGGTAAAAAAAACAACTTGATGGTTGAATTCAGAATAGAAGAAGATATAAAAATCCCCCTCCATTCAACTGCTTTAATTCAGAGCGATATAATGGGAACATCTTCCATAAAATTATTATTGAATGATCAAAAAAAATACCATAAGGAAGGAGATACTTTAAAAAGTAATGTAGAAACAGGGTTGAGCGAAAAAATAAACGACCAGATATACCCTTTAAAGCAAAAAACAGAAGAATTGATTACTTCATTGGATGTATTTATAAATGACGTGTTTAATGAAACAAACAAAAAAAACATCAGTGAAAGTTTTCAACATATCAATACCACAACAGAAAGCCTAAGTTTATTACTTAAGCAAGAAAAAGAAAGTCTTTCAAACATTTCAAATAATTTGGAGTCAACAACCCAAACGATCAAAGAAAACAACCTTGAAATCGCCTCAACAATCAAGAATATGAGGTCCATCAGTGATTCATTAGAAGCATCCCGCCTGAAATCAGCCATTAATTCGGCTGAATCTTCATTAAAGGAAATGGAAAGCATTTTATCTAAAATCAATAATAAACAAGGTACATTAGGAGAACTTGTAAACAATGACACGCTTTATAAAAATTTAGAAAATGTATCCAAAGAACTTGATACTTTAATCAAGGATATTCATGAAAATCCCAAACGATATATTCATTTTTCAGTTTTTGGAAGTAAATAATATAATTGATTTCTATGTTAATTTTATGTAAAGTCCTATTTAACAGTATCTTAATATCATCCATATTTCACTGATTATCAAATCAAAAAAAATTAAAAAAAATTAATTTAGTAAGATATTGAAATTTAAAACCATATCAATTTTTTCAAAAAAACAAGCAAAAAATAATTTGTTATTTAATTTTTTTTTCTACAACTTGCTCAAAAATAAATATCATGTTAAAACAAAACAATTCTTTGATAATAATAAACTTAAGTACACATGCACAAAAAGGTTTGGAATAATTGCCTGAAAATCATAAAAGATAATGTTCCCTCCATTAGTTATAAAACTTGGTTCGAACCTATTGTACCGCTAAAGCTTGAAAAAAAAATATTAACGATTCAGGTTCCCAGTCCATTTTTCTATGAATACCTTGAAGAACAATACATTGATTTATTAAAAAAGACCATTCGTAAAGAATTGGGTAGTGATGCCAAACTGGAATATAATGTGGTAGTAGAAAATAATTATTATACCGACCAGCGTCCATATACTGTAAAATTCCCGACAAAAAACAACAAGCACTATCAAAACCGTCCTGTCTCTTTACCTCCCATACAGGATAATGGTGAAGATACTGCCATTAAAAATCCATTTGTTATCCCCGGAATAAAAAAATTAAATATAGACCCCAGATTAAATCCTCAAAACACATTTAACAATTTTATAGAAGGAGAATGCAATAGATTAGCACGAGCTGCGGGTTTAGCAATAGGAGACAATCCTGGAGGAACTGCCTTCAACCCATTATTTATTTATGGCGGTTCAGGATTAGGCAAAACTCACTTGGCACAAGCCATTGGAATTAAAGCGAAAGAAAAATTTCCTGATAAAATTGTTTTATATGTTGATGCCAATCATTTTCAAACACAATTTGTTGATTCTGTAAGAAACAATACAAAAAATGATTTCCTGCATTTTTACCAAATGATTGATGTGCTCATCATTGATGATATACATGAATTTGCCGGAAAAGAAAAAACACAGGATATCTTTTTTCATATATTTAACCAATTACAACATTCAAAAAAACAACTCGTTCTTACATCTGACACACCACCCGTAGAACTAGAAGGAGTAGAACAACGCTTAATATCCAGATTTAAATGGGGATTGGCTGCAGAATTATTACCCCCTGACTTTGAAACAAGAATCAATATTCTCAAGAAAAAAATATATAATGACGGAATTGATATGAGCGATGATGTCGTAAAATATATGGCTTCTCATATCACCGAAAACATAAGGGAATTAGAAGGTTCCCTGATATCTCTCCTTGCGCAATCAACACTTAATAAAAAAGAAATTACAACAGAACTTGCCAAAGAGATAATTGACAAAGTAATAAAAAATACAAAAAAAGACATTACTATTGAGTTTATTCAAAAAGTAGTATGCAATTATTTCAATGTAGGGCTTGATCTCATAAAATCAAAAACCAGAAAACGTGAAATAGTACAGGCCAGGCAAATATCCATGTATTTCTCTAAAAATCTCACAAAAGCATCTTTGACAACCATAGGATCAAAAATTGGAGGAAAAGACCATGCCACTGTACTGCATGCATACAAAACAGTCAATAATTTAATGGAAACTGACAAAAAATTCCGCCTCCAAGTGGAGGATATTGAGAAAAAGATCAAATCATAAAAAAAGCAGAATTGGTATTACCGATTCTGCTTTTTTTTATGAATATATTTATCATGCAATGTTTCCTGCACTAAATAATAATATCTTATATGATGGAACATTTAAACGAACATAAAACCATCATTGCTCCTGCTCAAGGAATTTACAAAGAAAAAGGAAGCAAATTTCTGGCATTTGCTCATCCCGTTAAACAAGAGACAGAAATACATACCATACTTCAAAACACTAAAAAAATGCATCATAGCGCAAAACATCATTGTTATGCTTATCAATTAGGCCTTAAGGACATAAAATACAGAATGAATGATGACGGAGAACCTTCTAATACGGCAGGAAAACCTATTTATAGCCAAATATTAAAAAACCATCTTACCAATATTTTAATCATCGTGGCACGCTATTTCGGCGGTAAACTCCTGGGGGTAAGTGGACTGATTAATGCTTATAAGACAGCAGCAAAAAACAGCCTGGAACATGCTGAAATCATCACCCAACAACATAAAGATATTTATCAAATATTATTCGGTTATGAACATCTGGATACTATCATGAAAATCATTCATAAAGAAAATCCACGAATAATCAACCAAATATTTGAAAACAATAAAGCATCCATTACTTTATCTATAGACCAAAAGATGACTAAAGAAATGTTAACCCTTTTTAATTCATTGGACTATGCAATAGAGATTAAATATTTAAAAACAATTATCTAAATAAATACTAATTATATAAAATAATGTATAGAAAAAATCTTGTTTCTATTAACGACTACTCAAAAGAGGACTATATGAGACTCATTGAAGTTGCTGACTACTATGAACAAAATATGAATCAGCATATTCTAAAAGATAAAGTCATTGCCACTTTGTTTTTTGAGCCATCTACCAGAACCCGGCTTAGCTTTGAATCAGCTATATCCAGATTAGGAGGCAGATATATTGGTTTTTCAGATACACAATCTTCAAGTATTTCAAAGGGGGAGTCATTTAAAGACACGATTAAAACAGTAAATAATTATTGCGACTTACTAATCATGCGGCATCCTCTTGAAGGAAGCGTTCGCTATGCCAGTGAAATCTCGAGGGTTCCTGTGATTAATGCCGGAGATGGGGCAAACCAACATCCTACCCAAACATTACTCGACTTATATTCAATACAAAAGACCCAGGGAACATTGGAAAATTTAAATATCCTAATGGTTGGAGATATGAAATATGGAAGAACTGTACATTCACTGCTTATAGCCCTGGCAAACTATAATACTTCATTTACATTTATTTCACCGGAAGAATTAAAAATGCCAAAACAATATAAACAACATTTGAAAGATATAGGATTATCTTACAAAGAAGATAATATGTTTGAAGAGAATATTCCTGATGCCGACATCATATATATGACCAGAATTCAAAAAGAAAGATTTACAGACCCAATTGATTACGAAAAAATTAAAAATGCATATGTATTAAAGAACAGCATGTTAAAAAACAGCAAAAAAAACACAAAAATATTACATCCACTCCCAAGGGTAAATGAAATTAGCAATGATGTTGATGAAAACCCCAAAGCTTATTATTTTGACCAAGCACTCAACGGGGTATATATCCGTCAGGCAATTATTAGTGAAATATTGGGTTTGACAAATAATAATTGAAAAAAAAAATTCAGCAATTTAAATTCAAAAAATACGTGAAAACAAATAAAAAGCAATTAAAAGTAAGCGCTATTCAAAATGGTACCGTCATTGATCATATACCTGCTGACAAATTATTTAAAGTATTATCTATACTTGATTTAGGAAATATAGAAACCCAAATGACATTTGGGACAAATTTAGAAAGCAGGAACCACCGAAAAAAAGCAATCCTTAAATTATCTGAAGTATATTTTTATGGAAGTGATATAAACAAGATAGCACTTGTGGCACCTCATGCAAAATTAAGTATAATAAAAGATTACAAAGTATCGGAAAAACGATTGGTGGAGGTGCCTGATTATATTTCTGAAACCGTAAAATGTGTAAATCCGGAATGCATTACAAATCACGAGGAAGTCACAACCCGCTTTAAAATTATCACCAAAAAACCTGTTGCATTAAAATGTCATTACTGTGAAAAAATAACCGAAGAAGAACAAATGGTATTTATATAATGTAATCTAATTTGGTTCTACTACCATTTTAGTGGAAGTTGATTCTTTGTATCCGGAATTCAGAATCAAGAATTCAGAATAGTTTTATTATAAGCTTCTATGATTTTGCTGACCTCTGACTTCTGTCTTCTAATAATCCTTTTTCCACAATAATTGCAGTAGTACCTCTAATTTAAAACTTATTGATTTATAAAAAAGTTAAAAAAAAAAAACGTGTATTGTATTGCTGTCAACGACTTTATTTTTCTCAACAAAGAGGAAGGCCTTATTTATTCAATGGTACAGATATAAACAAAATATTTATTAATACTAATTCATTAATCAAACGTTAAATTTAAACATGGTATTTATTTGTTTTTTTATTAGATGATGTTTGTAGCAATTAAAATATTAATTAATATTTGATTAAAATATTAATTTGTTTTAAAAAAATCTATTATATTTGCGAAACTTAAAAAAACACTTATTATAGTATGAGGTTATTATTTCATTACATAAATAAAATAAAGGGTACAAAAATATTTTACTTATTTGTATTGTATTTTGGATTTCTCTCTGTCAATACATTTAGCCAGGACCTTCATTTCTCTCAATTCTATTTTGCTCCTTATAACCTTAACCCATCAAATAATGGTAATTTTGAAGGTGACTGGAGATTAATAAACAACATGAGAAGCCAATGGGGGTCAATTTCTCCATATAGCACGATAGCATTGGCTTTTGAACACCAGGTAATGTATAAACAAGAGCATTTAACCGCAGGTTTCCATATATTACATGATCGATCTAATTATGCCAGCATGAATGTAAATGGTGCATATTTAGCCGGTGCTTATCATAAAAATCTTTTAGGACATCATCTTCATGGGGGCCTCCAGATAGGGTATATTAATGTACATTTTCCAACAGAAAATACTTCTTTCCCTGATCAGTATGATCCTTCCCAGGGACATTTTAATTCTGACCTTGGGACAGGTGAACCTTTATACAAAGAACAATTCAATTATTTGGATATCAATGTAGGAATAGGATGGGATAAAAAAATTGGAAATGCAACGCCCGAAGCAGGAATTGCATTTTTTCATATAAACTTTCCAAAAGGATCTTTTATTAGTGAAAATAACACACTTCCAATCCGTCAGGTATTTCATGCAGGATCAAGATTAGACATTAAAGAAAAAATATTTGTACATCCCCGTGTTATGTACATGGGCCGTTCAGGAGCATCTGAAATGATCATGGGAAGTAATTTTGGATTTATATTTGATGAATATTTTCTTGAAAGATCCGTTTTTATAGGCTGGCACTTAAGAGATGGATTTGAAAATTATGACGCTATGATTTTTTCTGCCGGAATAAATTATGGCAATTGGCTTGCTGCAATTAGTTATGATGTAAATATGTCTGAATTAAAAACAACACAAAATAATCCTGCCGGATTTGAGTTATCAATTATTTATAGAGCAATTAGTACAAAAATCAAAAAAATAACCATACCCTGTGAAATATACTAAATATTCAAAAATATTAATAAGCTTTATTTTTATTATCTTTTTTTATGCTGTTAGCTTTGCCCAGGTAACAAATATATCAGCAAATAAACTTTCACTACGCCAATTACAAAAATTCGGCGCTGAAGCGCTTCGAATGGGTGATCCGTATAAAGCGATTGTATTTTATGAACGCTATTGCGAATTGGACTCCACTGACTATGACATGATGTTGAAACTGGCTAAAATTTATCAAAGAACAAGGAACTACAACCAAGCTGAAAAATATTTTAAAAAAGTATATGCAAAAAGTCCTGAAAAACATACAGAAGCTTTGTATGGATATGCTCAAATATTAAAAAATAAAGGGAAATATGAACTGGCTATCGAAAAGCTAAAAAAATTTGAAGATGAATACAGAGGATACAAATATAGCCGCAGAAATTTACTAGAAGAAATAAAAATGCTTAACAACGTTATTGAGCAAATACAAAATCCATTAAATGTAGAAATATTTCACCTTGACACATCAATCAACAGGGCACATATTGATTTCAATCCTTTATTATTAAATGATAATAAACTGATATATGGCTCATTAAGAGCAGACACATTGCCAACGATTCAAACCGAACAAGGTGAAAAGATACAAAAGAGGCCTGTCCGAAAATTTTATCAAGCCAAGAGAACAGGAGAAAATGAATGGACATTTGACGGAGAATTTAATGAACAATTCAACTACCCTAATGCCAATACCGGTAACGGATCTTTTTCTCCGGATGGTAAAGAATTTTATTTTGCAAAATGCCAGCCCAATTGGAATAATAAAATGATTTGCCATATTTATGTAAGTAAAAAAGAAAACAATGGATGGTCTTCACCCGAAAAATTAGGCGCACCTGTAAACATAGAAAATCATTCTTCTACACAACCTACGGTTGGATACATTACAAAATATCGCAGAAAACATAAAATCCTTTATTTTGTTTCCGACCGGCCTGTAAGAAGCCAGGGAGGATGGGATATATGGTTTAGCATATTTGATACACGCGACAGTATTTATAAACGTGTAGATAATGTTGGCGGTAGATATATTAATACAGAAGGAAATGAAATCTCACCTTATTATGACCAAAATTCACGTACGTTATATTATAGTTCTGATCATAAATCCCCCTATGGCGGATATGATATTTATAAAATAAGGGGAAGTGGCAGGAGATGGAAAAACAAAGAATATCTAAAATATCCTGTAAATACCGGTGCTGATGAATCTTATTATTCAATAAACAAATGGAAAAGGGAAGAAGCATTTTTTGCATCGAACAGGGATGGTACTGTAGAATTGTTGCATCCTAATTGTTGTGATGATATTTTTTCTGTTTTTTATAAAGATTTCATTAACATTGCTCTAACGGGACAAATATTTGAAGTTCCACCAAGCGCCAATTACATTAAAAAAGACACTTCTCAAAAAACACCATTAAACAACGCACTTGCCGAAGTTTATTATTGGGACGAAACAGATAGTTCCATGACATTCCTTTATTCTGATACAACCAATGAAAATGGCGATTATTTTGTACCGCTTGATCCTAATGAAACATACAGAGTACTTTTGAAAAAAGATGGATATTTTTATGAAATGGCGAGCTTAAATACAAAAGAGATGGAACGTTCTGATACTCTCCATAAAGATGCTTTCCTGTTTAAAATACCAGACGAGCCCATTGTTTACAATATATATTATGAATTTGACAGTTCATCGTTAACAGAACAGGCTAAAAATAAAATTGATACAACTATATATAAAATTCTTCATGAAACTCCGGACATTATAGTTGAATTGAGTTCACACACAGACAGCAAAGGAAGCGACGAATACAATGAAAAATTATCACAAAGAAGAGCACAAAGTGTTGTTGATTATCTCCAGAACAAAGGAATTGATAAAAAAAGACTTAGAGCCAAAGGATATGGCGAAAGTAAACCTATAGCCACGAATGAAACAGAAGAAGGAAGGGCCAAAAACAGACGTACCGAATTTGAAGTTATAGGGTCCACAAATCCATATTCTAAATTAAATATCTCTAAAATGAAAATCATAAAAAAAAACCCTAAAGGAGAAGAAATAAGGGAAAAATCAAAAAACAGATAATGGAAAAATAGAAATACAAAACAGACTTTAAGTCAACTCATATATAATATAAAATATCACAATTAAAGTACTTAACCCGGATAATTCATGCCATTAGCTTTGTGCAGATGCAAGTCGCCTAAGCCCGAAAACATGGCATTCTATTTACTCACAAAAAAATAATTTTTTAATTGTGTTCGTGAGCTAAAGGTTCAAGGGCTTAGCAACGAAGCAGATGTGCAAA
>CAYMKE010000014.1:0-25080 GCA_964390955.1 uncultured Bacteroidales bacterium
GTATCATTCCAGGCAGCTTTCCACCAATAACGCTTGAAATCGTATTCATCACTAGGTGATGCATTCTGGTAATTGACTGCTGTATTTTCAACTGCATTAGTCCAGAATGATTCATCTCCTACCCCATCTATCGTGACGGTTTCATTAGGATTGATTTTCATTATTACAGCAGTATCAGAAGACAAATTTGCCCCTTCTACTATTACAGAATCAAATAAGGTTGTATCATTCCCGTAATTATTTGTCAATGTTAACGATATTTGATAAGTTCCCTCATTTGCATAACTATGATTCAATAATTGTTGGGTGGAAGAACTCCCATCGCCAAGGTCCCAGGCATAAGAAACATTATCCGGCTCTGCTGAAAACGTTATATTGACTCCATAAAAAGGATTATGATCGGATATATTCAATCTACCATTCGAAATGATTTTATTTTTTGCAACCTTTATCGTGTCATAAAATGTTGTATCATTCCCAACATTATCTGACATATATAAAGAAACCGGATACATTCCGGCAGTATCATATGAATGATCCGGATCCATCATGGATGAAGTTACTCCGTCTCCAAAATTCCACGAATAATTTACCCCGGCAGGTTCAGCTAAAAACGATATGTTTTCATCAGGACATACTTCTTTTGATGATATTGTATATCCGGGATTTTCAAGATAAGGAGTATCCTGCTCCAATATAATTGTTCCCACTGTTGACCAGTCATTTTCAAATAAATTCGTATCAGACGACCAATACCCTCTTGCCAACTCTTCATAATTAGGATAGTTAGGGTCTTCAGGGTCTGTATCATTATCCTGAAAGTTGGCATCAAAGTCAAATGTATAACCATCTTCAGGTACTACAGGGATCGTATCGCCTTCAGCGGTATCACTGTATTCAACAAAATAATCCCATTTTACATACGCTTCCATTGTATATCCCCAGTGAGTTGCTGTTTTAACATCTGTAGTCTGGCAATAATAATTACTCGTATCGGATTTGTATAAACCTTTTTTAGCTACACCAGCTGCTGTCGTTCTGCAAGGAACCTGATATACTCCACTATCCTGATAACTCAAAATATAATACTGCAATATTTCCTTCCCGCCAAACCGAAAGTACAATTCTACCTGGTCTGATGCCCAATGGTCATTGGGATAAATTAAATCATCTTCTACTTTAGCCAGGAAAAATATTGCTGTATCATTCCAGACAGCCTTCCAATAGTGTAATTTATGATCATATTCGTCATCAGGAGAAGCATTATTATAAGTTAATCCTGTAAATTCCTCAGCTGTTGACCAAAAATCTTCATCTTCCACGCCATCAATGGTAACAGATGCGTCCGGGGGTAATTTTTTAATGGTGGCTTCCTTTTGAGCATTTACTCCAATTGCCATTAATAAGGCAATCATTGTGACTAAAAAAATTTTGTAATAAATTTTCATGGTGTTATTTTTTTTAAAATAATGTAACAATTTTATATAGGAATAAAAGTAATAAAAAAATATTTATTTTAAGGTACTACTGCAATTATTGTGGAAAAAGGACTGTTAGAATATAGAAGGCAGAAGACAGGATGATTATTACCAGTTTTATCAGGTGCTAAAAAGTCAATGAATTAGCCTCATGGCGGGCTTCCCCGCCGTTAGCGGGACAAGCTATCTGACCATTAAACTAAGTGAAGATTTCTCATGAACAAAGTGAATAAAAGTAAAATATAAACATAGAATACAGAAAACCATTTTATCAATTACTCAATCATGATTTATATTATCTTTGCTTTTAAAATCATTATGAGCATGAAAATTTTAGTAACCGGTGCGGCAGGATTTATTGGATATCACCTGATCAACAAGCTATTAGAAAGAGGGGATCAGGTAGTGGGCATGGATAATATCAATGACTACTATGATGTCAGGTTAAAATATGGCCGTCTTGAACAAAGCGGAATACAAAACGAAAAAATTAAATACAATCAACTCATTCCAAGCGATTCATACAAGAACTATCAATTTATACAACTCAGCTTAGAAGACAGGGAATCCATTGTCAGCTTGTTTAAAACACAAGAGTTCGACCGGGTATGTAATCTGGCGGCTCAGGCAGGAGTCCGTTACAGTATCACCAATCCATATACTTATATTGACTGCAACATAGTAGGATTCATCAATATATTAGAGGCATGCAGGCACTATGGCATACAACATTTGGCATACGCCAGCAGTTCCAGCGTGTATGGCCTGAATGAAAACATGCCATTTTCTGCGCACAACAATGTAGATCACCCGATTAGTTTGTACGCGGCAAGCAAAAAAAGCAATGAATTGATGGCGCATACCTATAGCTATTTATATGGCCTGCCCACAACAGGATTGCGGTTTTTTACCGTTTACGGCCCCTGGGGAAGGCCTGATATGGCTTTATTCAAGTTTACCAAAGCCATTCTCGAAGGCCAGTCCATTGATATATACAACAATGGGGAGATGCAGCGCGACTTCACCTATGTGGATGATATTGTTGAGGGTGTCATGCGTGTCATTGATGCTATACCTTCCGGAGATAAATCATGGGATGCACATCAACCCGATCCTTCAACATCTACGGCTCCGTATAAAATATACAATATTGGTAACAGCAGTCCCGTGCACCTCATGAAATTCATCGAAACATTGGAAAAAACGCTTGGCAAAGAAGCAACAAAAAACTATTTGCCCATGCAGCCCGGCGATGTCCCAAAAACCTGGGCAGATACAGAAGACCTTTCGGAAGAATTGGGCTACAAACCCAATACACCGGTAGAAAAAGGGATAGAAGAATTTGTGAGGTGGTATAAAGATTTTTATAAAATTAAGCTTGAGAATCATATAAATTGATTGACTGAATTGACCATAAAAACCCATCCATATCATACAAAGGAAATCCAATATACTATCAAAACATTGTTTCAGGTTTTCTTAGGATTAGAATATTCCATAGAATATGAAAACACGTGCAATGGATTGCATATTCGTTTAAAAAATGGAAATTTTCTTTTTATTGAAGATCATTTTTTCTATCAATTAAAGGAAAAGATGTATCTTAAAAAAGCCCACATCCCTCAACATATTCCTTTTAAAAAAATACCATTCGCACCGGAAAAAGATATACCTGCCATATATGGCACGCCTGAATGCTATGTAAAAGAAGAAAAAGGAATAAAAAGTATTCACTGTAAACTTGATATCATTTCATCTACATTTTTTATGCTTAGCCGCTGGGAAGAATATGTAAATACTGTACGTGACCAATATGATCGATTTCCTGCCAAAGCAAGCCTTGCATATAAACAAGGATTTTTACATCGTCCGGTGGTTAATGAATATATCGAACTTGTATGGAATATGTTATCTTTTCTTGGCATTAAGCAAGAACGAAAAAAACATGAATTTAAAATTATACCGACCCATGATATCGATTTTTTAACCTATCCTAAAAAAAAATGGATTCATCTAATACACAGTAAATTTATAAAGCACGAAAAAAATGCTTTGCAAAAATATCATAAGAATATTCAAAAAGACCCTTATGATATATATGAATATCTCATGGATTTAAGTGAAGCAATGAATACCAAATCGCACTTTTATTTCATGGGAGGAAGATATTCAAAATATGACACTCAATCATATTTGCATAAAAAAAGATTCTATGATCTTATTTCTCAGATAAAATCACGCGGACATATAATTGGATTTCATGGGAGTTACAATTCATCTACTAACACACAATTATTCGGTAAAGAAAAAGACAAATTGGAAGAAATTATTCATGTCCCATTAAATGAAGGGAGACAACATTATTTACGGTTCAGGAACCCGGATACTTGGAGCATTTGGGAAGATAATAACATGCACATTGATAGCACTCTGGGGTATGCAGATCAAGTGGGATTCCGTTGTGGGATATGTTATGATTATCCCGTTTTTCATATTATAGAACAAAAAACATTACATTTATATGAAAGGCCTTTAATAATTATGGAGGTAACTTTAGTTAATTATCAAAAACAAACTGTAGATCAGGCATTAAAAACACTACTTGAGTATAAAAAGAAAATAGCACGATACAATGGAAATTTTGTATTATTATGGCATAATTCGAGTTTTAATGTGGATCATTGGCCTCCATACAAAGAGGTGTATGAAAAAACGCTTTATCTCAAAACATAAGCTATTCACTGCTCATTTTTTTATAAGAACTCACCCCCTTGAAAACTTCGGCTAAAATGGCTATAACTAATCCTATAAAAAAGAAAATTATTATTTGAAAAACGGTGCTAAATACTCTATTTTCTTCTTTTAAGACATGTAAATCCGTTAAAAAAACCAGTGGTTTTAAATAATTTAGTTGTGTTTTATATTTTTCTTCAATTTGCTGAAGCTCTAACATGCTTTGGGGCAATGATTTATCAAACAAGACCACATTTTTAGAATGGACATTCAAATCATAAACATTATTTTCATTCTCCTTGATTATTTTTATTTGGTCTAAAAGATTTAAAAGCTTTTCTTTTTCAGTATTTAATAAATTTGAGATAGTTTCATTTTTCTTTAACAAAGTATTTAAAATAACACGTATACTATCAATATCATCTTTTGTAAATTCATCTTTAAATAAAACATCCAATTTTAACATAAATTTTGGATGTAATGATATTGAAGAACGTCCGAAATTATCAGCATTTTCAATATTTTCAATTTCTGTATTTACAATGTTATAAGATGGGAACATCAATTCTTTATTTTCATCCATTATTTTTAAAGCATGGTCAATGATTACAATATCAACCGGAGAATATACCATAGCTTTTAAATGCTTCACATTTTTACCTATAACAATATTATTCATTACAGCATATAAACTTCCGATCAATACTGAAATAATGAATATATATTTATACCTTTTAAAAAAAAAGAAAACTAAAGCTATGAATTCATAGATATTGACTTCTTTATATGATTCTTTCATAATAATTATTTATTTAAAATTATTTTCTTTTTATATTTCTTTCCATTCCGGATACCATATAACATAATAAACTATCCCGATGGATATATTTTTTTAATGTACTGTTCCATTATCGGATAAAAACGATCTATTTTATAGCCAATATGTTCAAATCGTTTAAATCCATTTTTTATTTCCTGTGACAGGTAAAGATGTAATTGATCATCAACATTTTTTTTTGCTTTTATATGTGTTTTTGTTTTTCTAATAAATCGGCCAGCTTTCGTATTTAAATACTTTAAAAAATAAGTTGTTTTATAAGCATCTATCCCTCTTATCCCTAAGGCGTCTTCAATCCCATTTCCCCTTGCATCTTCATTGATAACAATGGATGGTTTGCGTTTACTTAAAAAATAAAGATGCGCATGTATTCTATACCCGATATGGATATCACAATCATTATAAAAATTTATTTTATTCAGGTCATATGCTGCATCAATCATTTCAAAATTATTTGATTTTGCAATATTTGATATATATATATTGTTTCTTTCATCTGATGTTGGTGTAAATTCATCATCGGATTTAATGCCTCTATGAAAAACACAATATTTTGTAGTAGATGGAAACATTTTATTTAATAATCGAAGGATTGATGCGCCTTGATTTCTGAAAAGAGGATTTTGTGGAGGGGTAAATACCAAAGATTTAATATTTTCGGGAATATTTACGGGTTTTCCAACAGAATCCAAATCGTACCAGGCAGGACATCCGGTCATCATTGTATTTTGGTAGCCATGAAGATTTAAGACTTGTTCAGTGTAAAAGTCCCTGCATCCTAATATACTTTTATTTTTTTGTATGCTATCTAAAAATCCACGTGATGACGTAGAAAATTTATATTTTTTTATAACATCTATTTCATTAGATATTCCTTTCCATCCTAATCCTAAAGGTACAATAGGAGGTTTAATATGATTTAGGTCGGGGACAAACTTATAAATTCCAGGATACATATTTTGCTGGTATCCTGGCCCTCCAAGAATAATTACCGCTTTGCTGCTGTTTATGATGTCCAAATAATCCGTTAAAGGTTGCCAACTGGGATATTGGATTAGTTCTTCATCCGGATAAAAATGGTTTATAAGTTGTTTTGCCCGATGGGTAATTAAAAAATCCCCTACATTCTTTTTTGCTCCTGATAATACTACAAACATATTTATTTCATTAAATCTGACCAATAAATAATATCATCCTGATGAATATCATGCCTTGCGCTCATATTGGCCACTTGATCAATATATGCAGGACTTATTCCAAAAGCAGGACGTTTAAAAGTTAATGATTCAACAACTAATTTTTCTCCTTTTTTTATGTTTCGCTTTGCAACTATACTCCTCCTGGCATTTTTCCTTGATATTTCTTCTGAATCCAGGCTTGTTTTTTTATAACTTCCAATCATTTTAATATCATTGCTAATTTTATAAATAAACTTCTTTAGGTCGTTTTTATCCATAGCATGATAATGATCGTTTCCTGGTAAAGTTTTGTCGTGCGTAAAATGTTTTTCTAAAATTACTGCACCTAATAAATAGGCAATTTCCATTACTTTCATGTCTTGTGGCATTGTATGATCAGAATAACCAACTGGTATTCCCGGAAATTTATGTTTAAGCCCTGTTATCATACCCAAATTTGCTTTATCATTGCTGGTAGGATAATTTAAAATACAATGTAAAAGTGCATATGGAACATTTTTTTCTTCTATCCATTGGACAGCTTGCTCAATTTCATACAAGAATGAAGCGCCCGTTGAAAGAATAACAGGTTTATTAAAACCTGTTATATAGTCTATAAATGGTTTGTTTGTAATGTCTGATGAAGAAATTTTAAAAACCGGCATTAAATCATTTAAAAAATCTGCAGATTCGATGTCAAAAGGAGTACTTAAAAAATCAATCCCAGCTTTATCACATGTAATTTTTAACTGTTCGTATTCTTTTTTCCAAAACCGGTCATATTTTTTAAATAATTCGTATTGGCTTGATAATTTTTCTTTGGTTGTATCCCAATATGCGGGGGAATTCAAAGAAGCCAGAGTTTCGGCTTTATATGTTTGAAATTTAATTGCAGATGCCCCTGCTTCAGCAGCATAATTAATCAAGCGTTCGGCTATGTTAATATCACCTTCGTGATTTACTCCTGCTTCTGCTATTATATAAGGAAACGTTGGTCCTTCTTTTAATGAATTGCATTTATAAAATATATCATTCACATTTTTCATTATATACCATCCAATTATTTATTGTTTTTAAAGCGTTGATCTATAATTTATTTTCGTTTTCTGGTGCTTTTTTATTTACACATTCTTTAATTAATTGAATTACACGTTCTTTACCGGATTTAACATTTTTAGAAAGCATTAATTTATTTGCATATCTTCTATTTTCAGGCTTATCACAATATTCAACAAATATTTTATGAATATTCTCCAAAGATACTGTTGACCCTAATCCTAAATTAATAAAACCATTTTCAGGATTAGCAAAAAAATGGGTTGTTTCCCGTTCATTCTGTGCCATCACAATGGCTGGTGTTCCGATACATGCAATTTCATACACTGTTCTTCCTGCCGAAGAAAAAATAACATCCGCATGCAGCATGTATTCTGAAATATTTTTTACATTTTTTAAAACATGCACATGTTCCTCTGCTATATTCAATTCTTTATTGTATCCTATCCCTAATATAATCGTAATTTTAATTGATTTTTTTTTGCAATATGAATTAATAGCCTGCAATGTTTTAAGGGTAAAATTGTTCGGATCAACCCCGCCATATGTTATTAATACTTCTTTTACCCTGTTATTTATCTTTTTTGTTTTTTGATAATAAAACTCATCTCTGGGTAAAAAATATTGATGCCCAAAATAATGATTATATTTTAGATTTTTTTCTTTATATAATGCATTGATCACTACATCTGCTACGGACGCTCCTTCTCCAAGGTCTTCAAAATTAATAACTTTAAAATTGTGTTGTTTTAAGGTCTTTACATAATCGTATGAAGTATCTAAAATATCATTAATAACAATATCAGGGTTTATATCTATAATATGTTGTATAAGAGATAAGTTTTTTTGTTTATAAACCCGGTAATTATTTTTTGATATTAAATTATATGCTACTGAGCTATTTTCATCCACTAAAAATAGTACCTGATGGTCTAAAATCGCATGAGCTAATTGCAGCGTCCGATATACATGTCCAAGCCCTACTTTATTATTTCCTGTAACAACAAACAAAATGGTTTTCTTTTGAATGTAATATTCACAAATATTCCAATCATCATAAGTATCAATATCTATAGCCTCTGCGCCAGACAATTCAAAAAGTTCTACATTCTCTCCGATTCTGTTTCCCGGAGTAACCAAATTGCTACGAGTGATTAAAAATGCCCCTGTTTCTTTATATTGAGGGGTAAGGTACTGCCGGTTTTCTCTTTGTTTAAAATTAGGAATGTAATTTCCATTTTCTTTTCTCCAGGAAAGATGTGTATCTTCTTTTGCCGATATTATGGTGTCTATATGAGGGTTAATTAAAATTTGTTCAATGGCTTTATCAAGGCTTTCAGTTTTTAAAAGCGGTGAAGTAGGCTGAATTGTTATTACAAGGTCATAATTTATATTAAGCGTTTTTTGCACCTCTTGAAACGCCTTGTAGATCACAATATCTAGTGTCACCTCATCATCAGATAAAATCTTATCCCGTTGAATGATACCTGTCCCAAAACATTTAGCCAAATTTAAAATTTCTTCGTCTTCACTTGTCACATAAATGTCGGGGCTGTATTTTGAAGCCAATAATGTATGAATAGAATAATAAAGAAGGGGTTTATTGTTCAACGGACGAACATTTTTTCGGGGGATACCCTTCGAACCTCCGCGTGCAGGAATGATTGCCAATATTTTTTTTTCCAAATAATCCAAAAGATGTTGTTGTCTAAAATATTTGATTAAAATTTCAAATGCAAATATAATTGTTCTTTCCCCAATTGGTTAAATTCTTTTAAATTTTATCATTATTATAATGACATAGATATATATTATTTTAATTTTGCCTTTCATTTTTGTAAAAAACAGATCACTATGTTTAATAGAACATGATTTTTCATTCAACATACAAACGGTTTATTTCTAAAATCAGTAAAGACAATATAGATTTTTTGGTTCATTCCAAAAATTATTTATCTGCAGAATTTATAAACAAAACTGTTACCTTTTTGGCCATCCCAATTCTTACCCGACTGCTAACACCGGCAGAATATGGAATAATTGCAGTATTCAATTCATTTGTATCAGTATTATCTATTCTTTTGATTCTTGGCATAAGAGGAGCTATCGTAAGATATTATTATGAAAACAAAGATGATTTTTTCACCTTTTTAAAAGGGAATTTAATTTTTCAGATTGTTATAGATATTTTATTGGTAGGATTAATATATATTTTTTCGGAACAAATCATTAAATTTTTTAATGTAAACCAAGAAGTATTTATATATGCTTTAGGTGTATCATTTTGTATTCCTGCTTTCAGGCTCTATCAAAGTTATTTAAGAGCTTCAACGAAAAGCCGTGCATTTGCTGTATTGTCAATTATTGAAGGAACCGGACTCATAATCATTTCTGTTATTTGGATTGCTTTAAAAGAAGAACATAAATTTTTTGGAAGGATTTATGCTCATATCATCATCGCAGCAATATTGTTTATAATAGCCATTTATCAAGTAAATAAAAAAGCAAAAATTCAGGTTTTATCTTCTCATATAAAATACGCTCTTGCTTTCGGGCTTCCTTTAATTCCTCATGCTCTATCGGGATATATTTTAACCGTATTCGACCGACTTATTATCAATCAGTTAGAGGGCGCCGAACAAACCGGTTTATATACTTTTGCTTATAATGTAGGTATGATCATTTATTTTGTTATTACGGCCATGAACCGGTCCTGGCAACCTATTTTTTATGATAAACTCCGTAAAAAAGAATATAATAAACTCGATGCTTTAGCCAATAATTACGCCAGATATATTTTTTTAATAGCCACCATTGTTATTTTTTTCAGCAAAGAACTCATCATGATTATGGCAGATGCAAAATTTTATGATGCTTTATCTATTATCCCTTATGTAATTTCAGGTTATTTATTTCTTTTTTTCTATACCTTAATTTTAAACTATGCTTTTTACAAGAAAAAAACATTCCTCATATCTTTGGCCACTATTATCGTGGGAATTATAAATATAGCATTAAATTATTGGCTCATTCCAATTTATGATTATAAAGCAGCTGCAATCACTACTTTAATTTCATACGCATTACTTTTTTTATTCCATTATATAAATGTTAAATTATTTTTGAAAATTCATCTTTTAAAAATCAGATCAATCCCTTTGTATATAATAACGTTTCTTTTTAGTCTTCTATTGATATACCTTATTAGTTATTTTCAAATCAATTATATCATAAGCATTATAATCAAAATTATATTTTCGATTTTGATTATTTTTGTATTTTTCTACCATAAGCTTATCATGTTTTTTAACGAAACGAATAAATAAACTCCTTTAAAATTTTTAACATCCTTTAATGCACGAAAATCATTCTATGAATAATACCCCATTCAGATCTTTTGTAACAAAATTCCTGGCTCTGGAAAAAAAACATAACCTTCTTCAGTTTGACATTCAGGGTGTTAAAATATGGCAGGCAAGAAGAATATATTTTTTTTATCTGATAGCTCAACATTATGGTATCTATTCTAAAGCTCAGGTATCTGATGTGGGTTTATTAAAAACATTGCTAAGCATACCCAAATATTTGATCTATGCGATTAAAAAAAATCCTTTAGCTGGCAAATATCATAGAACGTACCTTATTTTTGACCATCCCAGGAAAAAATGGATTAACGGGGCCTATAGAGATCAATATACTTACAAACTCATTGAAAATTTAAAAAAAGAAGAATATGATGTCATTGAATCGCCCCATCAACGCAAGCATTATTCTCCAATCAATGATAAAAATCGAAAATACAACGACATTTTATCTGTTAGGAAATACATACCAAAAAAATTAAGTCGCATTAAATTATCTCATGAAAAATTGGAGTATATTGAGCATATTAAACAAGATGTTTTTAAAGAATTCGGAATAAAATTGAATCTGGTAAACCTTTTTATTAAACACACCATTGATTTTAAGTTAGATTTTCGTTTTTATAAAAAATTACTTTTAAAAAGAACCCCTGAAAAGATATTTCTTGTTGTTTCATATAACTTAGCTCCCTTAATTAAAGCTGCAAAGACATTAAAAATCCCTGTTACGGAACTACAACATGGGACTATGAGCAATTATCATGTAGGGTATCATTACCCTGATAATACTCCTATTGAATATTTCCCTGATTATTTTTATTCATTTGGCCCGTTTTGGCGTCAAACTGTTTCATGGCCAATCCCTCAAGAAAATATAATTGAATATGGTTTCCCTTATTTTATAGAAACACGTGAAAAATATCGTACCATTAAAAAGAACCCTAACCAGGTAATTATCATTTCTCAAGGAGCTATCGGAAAAGATCTGGGCAACTTTATGGCAAAAGCCCTGCATGGGAATGAAAAATACCGGTTTATTTACAAATTACACCCTGGAGAATATTTAAACTGGAAAACCAGATATCCATCATTAAAATTATTAGATGACTATCAAAACATTGAAATTATTGATCATAATAAGATTGATCTGTATGAATTATTTGCTTCTTCCGAATTTCAAATAGGGGTTTTTAGTACAGCCATATATGAAGGAATTTCTTTTGGTTGTAAATCCATTTTAATAAATTTGCCTGGGATTGAATACATGGAAAATTTAATAAATAATAGGATGGCCATTAAAGTATCATCTCCTTCAGAGTTATTAAATACTTTAAGTACAGGTCATGTAAATCATATTTCGGATCGTAATCGTTTTTTTATGCCTGCAACATAAGATGATAAGAAAAGAAGAAAATATCATATTCCCGATTGAAATGATTCTTTATTTTCATTTTGCAATATTTTTATTCAATTCATTTGATGTCCCGTTATTTGCTCAACAAGCAAGCCGGTTTGTTGTTACTATGATATATGCCGGTTTGGTTATTTATATTTTTCTTATTTATAAAATTCATTTTTCTGTTAATTTATTTTTAGCTTCATTCATTCTCTTGTTTTTAATTATTTTGGCAAGTTGTTATTCTTCTGATTTTTCACATGAACTAATTTTTTTTGTTATTCTTTTTTTGTTTTTTATTACTTATAAAATTGACCAGGATCGTTTTATCTGGTTTATTAATGTAACATATATATTTTATGTGATAATTTCTTTTTTTTTATTCTATATTTCTGGAAATGTCATTGATCCCGAACTGAAACAAATGTCGAACCGTTTTATTCCGGGTTTTAACAGGTTATTAGGAGTCGAAGGGTCTCCTGCCGGCATTGATGTATTTTCTTTGCTTGTTGTATCTCTCAATATCATAATTAAAAAAAGAATCAATGCTTTTGTAATAACAGGTGTGATTGTATATATTCTGACTTCGAGCTATACACCCCTGCTTGCTTTAATTTTATCATTACTATTCACCTGTTTTTTCTTTAAATTCAAAACGATTATTTTTATTATAATCGTTTTGTTTCCTTTTATAGCAAAAGGGGTTTATAATTCCTTTAATTTAGATGCATTCTTAATTAAAATGACATCGGAAAGGATAATTATTTGGAATGACATGATTAATCAATATTTTTTATCTACCCTTCCGGATACATTATTAAAATTAAAAAATATTCCTGAAATAATGTATTCGGGAAGCATCACTAATAATCCTCATAATATAACATTGTATCTGATGTTTGTTTCCGGATTGATAATTTTTTCTTTATTTCTTATTGTGACATCATTTTTTGTTAGCACAATTGATTCCAAAAAACACCTTTTCATTATACTGTACCTGATATTATCTGCTCAAATGAACAGATATGTTTTATCTTTTTATAATCCTGTATTTATTTATACTTTTTTTTATTTTTTGTTGTATGATTACAAAACGGAAATAATGAACCATTCAGCATACAAAAACTATAAGGTTTTTTTTCTTTTAAAGCCATCCAAAAACGGAAATAATGAGTGAATTAGTGAGTATTATATTACCTACTTTTAAAAGGCCTGATAAGTTAAAGCGTGCTATCAACAGCGTTTTAAACCAAACCTATCTTCACTGGGAGTTAGTTGTGATAGATGATAATCATCCGAAAAGCGAAGCACGGAAACAAACAGAACTGTATATGCAACAGTATAAGCAAGATGCTCGAATAATTTATATACAAAATAAAGAAAATTTAGGTGGTGCACTTTCGAGAAATGAAGGAATAAAAAAGGCAAATGGCTTTTTTATTACTTTTTTAGATGATGATGATGAATATTTGCCAGAAAAAATTGAAAAGCAAGTTAACTTATTTAATTCCAGCAAACAAAATAATCTTGGTATTGTGTATTGCCTTAGTAAAAAAATCAATCAAAATGGGAAAACCTTAAGTTATAGTATAGTAAAAGCAAAAGGAGACGCATTAAAAAAACATCTTATCCGAAACATAACACCTTGCCCAACCATATTAACAAAAAAAATGATATTAGAAGAAGTGGAGGGGTTTCGCGATCTTATAAATGGACAAGAATATGATTTAACATTGAAAATATTAAGTAAAGGTTATCACATTGATTTTGTAAATGAAATATTGGTCATTTTTCACCTTCATGATTCAGAACGCATATCAACTTCTTCTAATATGATAAAAGGATTAGAAGAACTTTATGAATTGAAACGCCCATACTTGAATTTATTATCAAAGAAAGAAAAAAGAGAACTCCATCTATTATATTATTTAAATAAATATCGAGTTTATTTATCCCAAAAAAACACAAAAAAAGCGTTTGAAAATATTAAGTTTGCGATTATGTCGGCCCCCTTAAATTTAAGAGGATATGTTGAGTTATTAAATTTATTAACAGGTGAGAAAGTCACCCTGGTAATGAAAACCTTTTTACACACTTTTTTACATAAATTAAAATGATTATCTATAATACTTATAATGAACTATTTGAAAATTGCACATGTAGTCAATAATCTTGGCGGTGGTGGTGCAGAAAAGCTTATTACAGATATTTTTATTCACTGGAAATCCCAAAATATCTTAATTGATCTAATTATCCTTACGGATAAAGGAAATATTTATGACAAAATCCTCCATGATCATCATATCAATATCATCACCCTTTCAAAGGGTTCTTTATATAATCCATTCTTAATAAAGAAATTAAAAAAGAAATTAAACACTTACGACCTGATCCATGTGCATTTATTCCCTGCATTTTATTATGTTTCACTAATAAAAAAATTTTTCGGTTTAAAATCGAAACTTATCTTTCATGAACATAGTACGATGAATAAACGAAGAAATAAAACAATATATAAATGGATTGAACAATATATATATAAAGAATATGATCATATCATTTGCATATCCAATGATGCTAAGATCAATCTTCAAAAATGGATTCGGTACAATGATCATTGTATTTCTCTTTTATTTAATGGAATTTTTCTTGACGATTACATTCACGCTAAACCATTGGATTTACCAAAACCTATGGAAGAAGAAAAGAAAATCATTACAATATTAATGACCGGAAGATTTTCTGAACAAAAAGATCAGAGAACATTGATTAAAGCATTACAATACCTCCCTTCTCATATTCATATATATTTTGCCGGAGAAGGCAAATTATTGGAAAAAAACATCAACCTTGCCCGGCAGACAGGAGTAAGTGACAGAATTACTTTTCTTGGTTTTATATCAAATATAGCAAGCTATATGAAGTCCGTTGACATCAATGTTTTATCTTCACATTGGGAAGGATTTGGATTGGTAGCAGTTGAAGGTATGGCTACAGGAAAACCTTTTATAGGGCCTGATATTGAAGGAATTAATAAAATCATAGGTCATGCAGGGCTTTTATTTGAGCAAGGAAATGCCAAAGATTTAGCTGACAAAATAACGTTGCTGATTGAAAATCCAAAACTATATCAATCATATGCAGAGAAGGGATTGGAAAGAGCAAAACAATTTTCTATTGAAAATTCTATTAAACAACTTAATGAAATCTATCATAAAGTTATTTCTAATAACATATCATGAAAATAATCATTAATTCGAATATATTATGGACAGTTACGAACTTTCGTTCTGAATTAATAGAAGAACTGAAAGCAATAGGTTATGAAGTATATATAGTCAGTTCTGTTGATCATTTTTTAGAATCAACAAAAAACAATTTAAAAAAACTTGGAGTTCATTTTTATAAAGTAACAATATCAAGAAAAGGAATCAATCCCTTCACAGATATTTATTATTTCTATCAACTTTTTATGACCTACCGGAACATAAAACCGGATATTGTTCTACATTTTACTATAAAACCAAATTTATATGGCAGCTTTGCATGTGCACTACTTAAAATACCCTCTATAAGCACCATAAATGGATTGGGTTCAGGGATTATAGGAGGGAAATTTTTAAGTAAAATAGTAAGGTTTTTCTATCGAAAGGCTATGCGATATCCACAAAAAGTATTATTCCAAAATTCAGATGACCGTAATTTTTTTATAAAAAATAAATTAGTCCACCCTAAAAAAACTGATTATATTGCAGGTTCCGGTATAAATACCCAAACATTTAATTTAGAGGCTAAACCTCTTGAAAAACAAAAGGTCTTTTTATTTGCAGGAAGAATTTTAAAAGACAAAGGAGTATTAGAATACATTGATGCCATAAGCATAATTCAAAAAAAGGGATTGAATGCAAAATTCTTGCTCGGAGGCATCATTGACCACAATAATCCTTCTCATATCTCTGAAGCACTGATTTCTAAATGGGAAAAAGATAATATTATTGAATATATCGGAAAAACCAATGATATTAGAACATTTTTTCAACAATCAGATGTAGTTGTTTTACCAAGTTACAGGGAAGGATTAAGTAGATTATTATTAGAAGCAGCAAGCTGTTCTAAACCTGTTATCACCACAAATGTCCCTGGATGTAAAGACATTGTAGTTGATAAAAAAACCGGATTGATATGTCATGCAAAAGATGCCAAATCCCTTGCAAACGCTATAGAAAAAATGATTTTATTAGATGATGATCTATTATATGAATGGGGACAAGCCGGAAGAAAACATATTATTGATAATTTTGACTCTAATATTATTAACAAACAATATATCAGAGTCATTGAAAATTCTGTAAAAAAAACAATAAATGAAAGTCATCGTAACCGGAACAAATGGATTTATAAGTCAATACTTTAAAGAGCATTCCAACCTGAACATTGAACAGATAAATGTTCGGGGAGAACATTGGCAAAAAACAACATTTAATGCACCTATTATCGTTCATTTAGCAGCATTGGTACATTGCATGAAAAAACCACCTTCAAAAGAAGAATTTATTAAAATAAACACACACAAAACCATAGAATTGGCAAAAAAAGCAAAAAAAGAAGGTGTTCAACATTTCATATTCATGAGTACAGCGAAAGTGTATGGTGAAACATCAGACATACATGCATGGGATGAACAATCTCAACCAAACCCTGAAGATGATTATAGTTTTAGTAAATATGAAGCTGAAAAAGAATTAAAAAAGATGGAAGATGATTCTTTTAAAATAGCCATTATCAGAACACCTGTAGTGTATGGCCCGGGAGTTAAAGGGAATATCCAGAAATTAATGAAGTTGATGAATAAAACATATTTTTTGCCTTTCAAAAATATTCAAAACAACCGTTCAATGGTATTCATTGGCAATCTTACAGCATTAATTGAACGGATCATCGAAAAAAAAGCCTCAGGAATTTTCATTGCCCGAGACAAAGAAGATATTTCCACGTCTAAATTAATTATGACATTAAAAAAGCATATAAATCCGCGGTTGATAAATTTTGAGTTGCCCGCATTTGCTCAAAGAATCTTTAAATTATTATTACCCGGAACATATAACAGGTTATATGGCAATTTTATTTTAAATGCAAGTAAAACAAATAAATATCTTAATTTTATACCTCCCTATTCTTTTGATGAAGGAATTAAAATTATGACAGAAAATATAGGTAAATGAATTTTATTATAGCGATCATATGTTTTTTAGCAACTTTATTATTCACTGGGTTTATTCGTAAAGTTGCAATTAAAAAATCCATTCTGGATATTCCAAATGCCAGAAGTTCACATGATGTGCCTACTCCCCGAGGAGGTGGCTTAGCCATCGTTATAGTGTGGTATGTAACATTGAGTTATTTTTACTTCACCAATAACATAAATAACTCGTTTTATTATGCAAATATAGTAGGTTTGTTGATTGTCGTTATCGGTTTATTAGATGACATATTCACGATCCCTTCATCTATACGATTCTTTGTCCAGATTATTTCAGCTGCTTTAGGATTGTGGATTTTAGGTGGAATACAATTTATTGACTTAGGCGTTAAAATTATTGAAGGAAATATATTAATAAATAGTATTGCATTATTAGGAATTTTATGGTCTGTTAATTTATTTAATTTTTTAGATGGTATTGATGGGTATATATCAATGGAAATTATATTTATTTGTTTTTCAGCTTTTATTTTATTCAATCATCAAATATTATTGGTACTGATGGCCTCAGTGATTGGTTTTTTGATATGGAACTGGCAACCTGCTAAGATATTTATGGGTGATGTTGGGAGTACCTTATTGGGATATACTATAGCGATTATAGCTATACATTATCAGAATCAATCTGTTTCTTCGCTTATTTTTTGGATTATCATTACTTCATTATTTTGGTATGATGCAACATATACACTCATCCGGAGGCTTTTCAATAAAGAAAAAATTTTTCATCCTCATAAAAAACATGCTTATCAACGAATGGTAATTGCAGGATATAGTGCACAAAAAACAGTGATTTATGCACTGTTGGTAAACATAATAATATTTTTCATAGCCTTTCTTTCAATTGAATTTAAACAGTATAAGCTATATTTTCTACTAATAGATTTATTATTTTTGTCCATCATCATGTCCAAAATAAATAAGATATCTCCTTTTTCCTTCAAAAAAAACGAGTAATTTGAAAAATATTCACTATCAGTTATTAAAACCATTTTTTCAAAAACTAAATTTTTTATCTGCCATGCTCATGGCATTTTGGTTACCTATTGAGCGTACTTTTTTCCCAATAGCAATTTGGATATGGATTGGAACATGGATTTTAGAAGGTGATTTAAGAAAGAAATTAAAGCATTCGTTTAATAATAAATATCATAAAAGCATTTTCATTATAGTATGCATCTTTTATGCAATACATATTATAGGATTGCTCCATACCGAAAATATATCAAAGGGAATGGTTGACCTTCAGTTAAAAATTATCATGCTTTTATTTGTTATTGCAATGGCCGGACTAAATGAATTCTATAAAAAAAAGCCTTATCATATTCCTGCCAGCTTTTTATCCGGTACTTTTGTAATATCTCTAATAACCTTAATTATTGGCATAATAAAAGGTTTTTCAAACCTTTCCCCGAATATACAAAATCTTAATTTTATTCATCATACATATATTTCAATGTATGTTAATTTCTCTGTTATCTTAAGTTTTTATTTTTTTGAAAAACATATTATCATTAAACCACGTGGTATTTGGTTAATTATTACTGTATTTTTTGGAATGGTTATTTGGCTTTTGCAATCGCGGGCCGGAATAATTATATATGCACTTACAATTATCAGCTGGATAATTTATAAATCACAAAAACTTAATTATCTAAAATTCTTTAGCCTTTCTTTAATTGTCATCATTCTCGGGATGTCAATATTTTTTATCTCAAAAAATAAAAGATTTGAACCTATACTAAATATGATTTCCAACTATTCATATAGTCAACAAAAAACAACTGTTAAAAAAAATATTCCTATAAGAATAAAAATATGGAATAGTAGCTTTAATATAATTCAAAAAAATTGGCTTATAGGAGTAGGAACCGGTGATGTAAAAAAAGAACTGATTAAAATTTATGAATCAAAAGGATATTGGGTTTGTTATGCAAACCATTTTAATACCCATAACCAGTTTTTGGGTACTTTTGTGAAGCTTGGGATTATAGGATTTATATTATTAATATTCATGATATTCGTACCATTATATTATAGCATAAAAAGAAAATATTATTTACTTACAGGTTTCCTTTTTCTAATAATTTTCTATTGGCTTATTGAATCTATGTTACTTAGATTATCGGGAATTGCTTTTTTTGTTTTATTTTATAACTACCTGATATTTAATGATTATCATTTAAAGCAACAGAGATTGGAATTCTGATGAGTTAAAATAATTCTTTAAAAATATCTAATTCACCATCTAAAGGATATTAAATTAATTTAATGTTAAAATAATGTTAACAAACTAAGAGGCAAATTTAACAATAAATCATTAAATTTGTCCCAAATTCTTTTCTGTTTAGAAATTAAATCATTAATTAAAAGATATGGTTCAAAAGATCATCAAAAAATATTCCAATACATTCGTCTCTAAATGGATCATTTTATTAATTGATCTGATTATGGTCTTTTTACTATTTATTCTTGCTTATGTTATCCGGTTTAATTTCAATATTACATCTGTAAAGGAATTTTTGGCCGGATATCAAATGATATATATTATCATCGTTTACTCTGCGAGTTTTATAATTTTCAGTTCTTATTCGGGTGTTATCAGGCATACAACATTACACGATTCCATTAAAATATTTTTATCTATTTCATTAAGTGCAGCCATAATAGCTTTGGTAACTTATTTTGTTCAAACACATTTTAAGAATCATGTTTTAAATATCCCTTTCTCGGTTATATTGATACATTATCTTCTATGTGCTTTTTTCTTAATCAATAGTCGTTTTTTCATTAAATTATTGTATGTGTATTTATCCAACAATACGAAAGACAGTATTAATGTGCTGATTTATGGTGCGGGTAATTTAGGCCTGATCACTAAAAATGCGCTTCATAGTGATCATTATAATAATTATAGAGTAATGGGATTTATAGAAGATAATCCTTCGAAACAGGGAAAAATTATTGAAGGAATAAAAACATACCCATCAGGGCAGGTATTTAATAAAGCGTTTCTTGAAAAAGAAAATATTAAAGAAGTGATTATTGCAATTCAAGGTATCAGCATTACACAAAAAAGAAAAATTGCCAACACATGCTTAAATCATAATTTAAAAGTAAAAAACATCCCTTCTGTAGACCGTTGGATAAACGGCGAACTGAACATAAATCTAATCAATAATATAAAAATTGAAGATTTGCTTGGTCGAGATTGTATATATCTTGACGAACAAAACATTATAAAAGGAATTAAAGGCAAAACCATTTTGGTAACCGGCGCTGCGGGTTCCATTGGAAGTGAAATTAGCCGACAGATACTACGATTTAACCCCCGGCAGTTAATCCTGTTTGATCAGGCAGAAACTGCTATGAATGAATTATTTGTTGAGTTATATGACAAAATGAACTATCAAAATGTAAAATTCATTGTTGGAGATATTAACAATGCAAATAAACTTGAAAATATTATCAAAAATTACCGCCCCGGTTTAATTTTCCATGCTGCGGCGTATAAACATGTTCCATTAATGGAAACAAACCCCTATGAAGCAATAAAGGTGAATCTGGGGGGTACCAAATCAGTTGCAGATTTGGCTGTTAAATATAATGTAGAACGGTTTGTAATGATCTCTACAGATAAAGCTGTGAACCCCACTAATGTAATGGGGGCAACCAAACGATTAAGCGAAATGTACACCAGGTCACTGAACAAATTAACCGGGTCCACAAAATTTATTATTACCCGTTTTGGCAATGTCCTGGGTTCTAATGGTTCTGTTATCCCTTTATTTAAAAAACAAATTGAAAATGGCGGGCCGGTAACTGTTACACATGCTAATATCACCAGATACTTCATGACAATATCCGAAGCATGCCAGCTGGTATTAGAAGCTGCCTTTATGGGAAAAAACGGAGAAATATATGTATTTGACATGGGCGAATCCGTAAAAATAATTGATCTTGCCAAAAAAATGATAAAACTATCAGGATTGGAACTTGGGAAAGATATTGATATAAAAATCACAGGATTACGGGTCGGAGAAAAATTACACGAAGAACTTTTAACAAAAAAAGAAAATACTGTTGCAACTCATAACCCTAAAATCATGATTGGAAAAGTACAGAAATATGATCACAACAAAGTCATTCATGATATCGAACATCTGATCAATACACTGGATGAAATGGATGATAATTCAATGGTTGAGAAAATAAAAAAAATAATCCCGGAATTTATCAGCAATAATTCAGCATATAGTATTTTAGACTATACTGAAAAACTCAATGACGAAAAAATTATATCCTAATTTGATTAATTTTTTAAAATTAATCAGATTAGATACCAAAAAAAAAATATATTCGTTAAATAGTTTGAATAATAGGTTATGTTGATAAACGTTTACAATAGTAATTAAGACATTATTCATCCGGACAGATTTAAATACCATTTTTAAAACATTAATTTTATTGCGAATTCTAAAAAGAAGAAAATTATTTTTATATTTGTACTCTATTTTGTCCGGTGGTGTAATCGGCTAACACATCTGGTTTTGGTCCAGAGGAGTCCAGGTTCGAGTCCTGGCCGGACAGCAATCGTTTATTTATTTGATAAACAACTTATTTCTCCATTTTTAAAACGATCAATACCATTATATATCAATTGATATTATGTAAAATAATATAATTAGTGTTTGTCTATAAAGTCCAACTTCTTTGTTGTTGCTCAAAATTTAAATTATTCGCAAGGCTCATGAGATCGTTTCGTAAGTTCTCAAATACCATAACAAGTATTCTGCGGTTTAAATTTTTCACATGCCTCGAACTCAAACTTTCTAAAACAAACACTCGACTTTATGGACAGGCACTATTTTAATTTCATAGTAGTTCCCGGAATCATAATGGAAACATACAGCTAAAAAGATTTGTTTTAATCATCTATAATAATATTTATAATTTTTGTTGAACTTAATTAATATAATATGTACGACATTCTTGAACTGAACAAAAAACTTGTTTCTGATTTAAGAGAAATCGCTAAAGAAATGAAAATAAAAAAGGCTGATTCTCTTAAAAAACAAGACCTGGTCTATAAAATTTTAGATCAACAAGCGATAGAAGCCTCTAATGATAATTTTGATAATGAAGAATCTAACAAAACAAAGAGGAAACCCCGCAGCAAAACTACAACTGCTAAAAAAGAACAAGAACCTCAATCTACATCAGCAGTGAATCCTGTAAAAACAGATAAAGCGCAAGAGCATAACTCAGACTATATCAAAATCAACAGCTCTGATCAGGCTTTCACAGCAGAAAAGATTTATAATGTATCTAAAGAAAAAGAAGCCCAAACATCTAAAAAAAGAGGTACCGTTACAGTAAATGATAATACTTCAAGTGAGCACAGTAAATATTTTACCGAGAAAAAACCTGATACGGTAAAAGAGAGCAAAATAGAAACCAAAACAACTGTTGCAAAAGAAAATCCTCCCGGAGAAGATAACTCATTAAAAGACTATGAGTTTGACGGCATTATAAGTAATTTCGGAGTGCTTGAGATCATGCCCGATGGATATGGCTTCCTTCGTTCTGCCGATTATAATTATTTTAATTCACCAGATGATATTTATGTGTCGCAATCTCAAATAAAATTATTCGGGCTCAAAACAGGCGATGTTGTCCAGGGAACAATAAGGCCGCCAAAAGACGGTGAAAAATATTTTCCGCTAATAAAAATTGAGCAGATCAATGGACGTTCACCTGAATTTATTCGGGACAGGGTGGCATTTGATTATTTAACCCCTTTATTTCCTGACGAAAAATTCAACCTGCTGGATAAAGGAAACCCAAGCCTTTCTGTCAGGATAGTAGACATGTTTACTCCTATCGGGAAAGGACAAAGAGGCCTTATTGTAGCACAACCTAAAACAGGTAAAACCATTTTGCTTAAAGACATTGCAAATGCTATTGCACGAAATCACCCGGAAGTTTATCTTATGATTTTACTCGTAGACGAACGGCCAGAAGAGGTTACAGATATGGCCAGAAATGTTCATGGCGAAGTAATTTCATCTACATTTGATGAACCGGCTGAAAAGCATGTGAAAGTATCAAATATTGTAATTGACAAAGCCAAAAGAATGGTGGAATGCGGCCATGATGTGGTGATTTTACTTGACTCAATTACACGGCTGGCAAGAGCATTCAATACAGTATCCCCTGCATCAGGAAAAATCCTTTCCGGTGGCGTGGATGCCAATGCACTCCATAAACCTAAACGGTTTTTCGGAGCCGCCAGAAATATTGAAAACGGAGGATCATTAACAATTTTAGCCACAGCACTTACAGAAACAGGTTCAAAAATGGATGATGTCATTTTTGAAGAATTTAAAGGCACAGGAAACATGGAGCTTCAGCTCGACAGAAAATTATCCAATAAACGTGTATTCCCCGCAGTAGATATCAATTCTTCAAGTACAAGACGGGAAGATCTTCTGCACGAAAAAGAAACACTGGACAAAATGTGGATATTAAGAAATTACCTCTCTGACTTCAATTCAATCGAAGCAATGGAATTTATGAAAGACCGTATGACTAAAACAAGATCTAACGAAGAATTTTTAATTTCAATGAATAGTGAAGCGTAGGTTTTTTTAATGTAAGGCAGGTAATACAGAACCCAACAACATTATAACAATGCAACAATTTGGCAAATACATCCTTTTTGCCGGCATCATTTTAGTAGTACTTGGAGCTATCATTTGGTTTTTTGGAGACAAAATGGGCTGGTTTGGTAATTTGCCCGGTGACATTAAAATCAAAAAGGACAACTTCTCTTTTTATGCACCCATCACTTCAATGATATTATTCAGTATTGTCTTGAGTTTTATTATTTGGTTAATACGTAAATTATAATCATTCTTTAATGTCTTCATTCTTAATCACTTCACCACCAAAACTTGCTGTAATGTGCTCTTTTTCAGGATCACCTTTTATATTAATAAAGCCACCTGTTTTCGCTGTGGCTTTAACATATTTTTGAACGTATATTTTGGCCTTCCCTTTTGTATTAGTTTCAACGACAGCATTTTGGCTAATCAGATCAAACCCGCTGAATGTTGCCCCGGAATTCACTTTGACATACTGGCCGGTAACACCCCCATCTATAGAGATCAACCCACCGGAAATAGCTATACTTGTAATCGAATCTGCATTTACATTTACTGATAAAATGGAGCCACTCGCCGATTTCAATTCAATATGAGAGCCTTTTAAAGTATCTTCGGTTAAGATTTTTGCTCCGGCAATCGCTTCTATTTTATTCAATTCTTTAAATGTGACTTTAATCCTGATTTTTTCATCACTGAATAAATCCAAACTTGTTTTAATTTTTAGCATTTGATCCTCTGTATTGACCTCTAAATTTTCCCGCTCAAAACCATTCATATCTTTAATGTTAACAGAGACTGAATCTGCCTTTACAAGTTCAATTTGTACGTTTCTTGACACCTTAATAGCATTAAAATCTTCTACTTTTACAAATTCATGTGCCTGTAAATTCAAAACAAGCAATAAAGAAACAAAGGGAATAATGGTTAATGTTTTCATATGTTTATTTTTAAGTTGATTAAGTTGATTAAGTTAATTGAGTTAATTGAGTTGATTGAGTTAATTGGGTTGATTGAGTTAATTGAGTTGATTAAGTTTAAAAGTTTAGAAGTTTAGAGGTTTAGAGGTTTAGAGGTTTAGAGGGCGTGTGGGATTATTTCGATAACTTTTCCA
>CAYMKE010000015.1:0-24346 GCA_964390955.1 uncultured Bacteroidales bacterium
AAAAAAAGACCTGACAAAATCAGAAGTAGACGATTATAAATTAGACTTGTTAAAAAAAACAGTGCAATTACCGGGAGTCGTGGTCTTAATCGCTATCCTGGTTTTCATCGCTTCATTTGCCATATCCATAGGCCCGGTAATGTGGGTCATATTATCTGAGATATTCCCAAATCATTTGCGGGGATTTGCTATTTCAATTGCCGGATTTTTCAACGGAGCAATCAGTTTTCTGGTTACTTTCCTGTTTCCCTGGCTGCTCGACACCATTGGAGAAGGAAATACTTTTTATATTTTCACAATATTCATGGTAGGAACCTATTTCTTTGTTAAAAAATTCATTCCTGAAACAAAAGGAAAGTCACTTGAAGAAATTGAAAAAGTGTTTGGTACCAATTAATTTTTAAAACAATAATTGTTATCCCTTTTTATGTCTAATCATTTTAATTTATTGGCTTAAATTTTGTTAATAAATCTTTTTTCTTGACTTTTTTCAGCCGGAGGGTTTATTATTTCGGAATATTGAAATAGCAAACCCTCCGGTTTTTATAAATCATTCGAAAAAAATTTTTAAATATCAGGATGAATTATAGAAAAACCCTTAAATACTTATATAAATCCCTGCCGATGTTTCAACGGTCAGGTAAGGCAGCTTACAAATGCGATCTGGACAATGCCCACCTGATTGATTACCACTTTAATTATCCACACCGATACTATGATGCCATACATATTGCGGGGACAAATGGCAAAGGCTCAGTTGCACATATGACTGCATCAATATTAATGGCTGCAGGATACAAAACCGGTTTATTTACCTCACCTCATTTGGTAGATTTCAGAGAACGAATTAAAGTAAACGGGAGAAAAATATCCAAACAATATGTAAATGCATTTACCAGAAAAGCAAACAGACATATTGATAATATTAAACCTTCATTTTTTGAATTGACTACATTCATGGCATTGAGTTATTTTAAAGATAAAAATGTAGATATAGCAGTTATTGAAACCGGCCTTGGAGGAAGATTGGATACAACCAATGTTTTATCTCCTATACTTTCTGTTATCACCAATATTGGCACAGACCACACCGACATTCTCGGGGACTCTGTCCAAAAAATAGCTGGAGAAAAAGCAGGCATTATAAAGCACCGCATTCCTGTGGTAATAGGAGAAACACAAGAAACGACAAAAGAAATTTTTATTAAGGAAGCCAAAAATAAATCAGCGCCAATATATTTTGCGGATCAGGAATATAAAGTAAAAGAGACCTTTTACAAAAATTTCAGATCTCAGATGATCTCTCTTCAAAACCATGAGTCCGGAACCTTTGAAACCGATTTGTTTGGAAAATACCAGGGAAAAAACCTCATTACAACGATCAAAGCAATAGACTGTTTAAAACAATCAGGATATCAAATCAATAGTAATGAAATAAAAAAAGGATTAAAAAATATTATTAAAAACACACAACTAAGGGGACGAATGGAAGTAGTCAGAAAAGCCCCCCTTTCGATTTGTGATATAGCCCATAATCCGGAAGGGATAAAAGAATTAATGAATAATATCCGGTTTATAAAACATAAAGAACTTCACATCATTATTGGCTCTACAACAGGAAAAGACATTGATGAAATATTCTCATTAATGCCCGGGAATGCACGCTATTATTTCACGAAATCCTCTGTCTCCAGGGCTATGGATATTGACCAAATCGCATCAGCTGCAAAAAAACACGGATTAAACGGGAATCAATACCAGGATGTAAAAAAAGCATACAAAAGTGCATTGGACCAGGCGGAACCGGACGATCTAATCCTTATTTGCGGGAGTATATTTATTGTAGCTGACTTTTTGTCAAATTAACCGCTTAATTATAAAATGAGCATACAAACAGAAAAAAGAACATTAGGCGCTGTATATAACAACAAAACCAATGCATGTGATTTTACTGTATGGGCTCCTTTGGTCAAGCAATTGGAACTGAAAATCATCCATCCTTTTGAACAACGTTATGCTCTTGAAAAAAATAAAACAGGGTATTGGCATAAACAATTAGATAACATTAAACCAGGCACAAAGTATCTCTATATTATTAACCAGTCAATCATCTGTCCTGATCCTGCTTCCACTTATCAGCCAGATGGTGTTCACGGCCCTTCTGAAGTCATAACAGAAAAATATGCATGGAAAGACGATGAATGGAAAGGCATTGCCCTGGAAAACATGATCATGTATGAACTTCACACAGGAACATTTTCTACTGAAGGTACATTTGAAGGAATAATCAAAAAGATAAACCACTTAAAAAACATTGGGGTCAATGCAATCGAATTAATGCCGGTAAACCAGTTTCCCGGACACAAAAACTGGGGATATGACGGAGTATACCCGTTTGCAGTACAAAATTCATACGGGGGGCCATATGAATTAAAAAAACTGGTGAATGTATGTCATCAAAATGGTATTGCCGTTATACTTGATGTCGTGTATAATCACCAGGGGCCGGAAGGAAATTACCTGGATTCATTCGCCCCTTATTTCACCAATAAATATCATACACCATGGGGAAAAGCCATTAATTTTGACGATGCATACTGTGATGGTGTAAGAAATTATTATATTCAAAATGCTCTTATGTGGTTCCGGGATTTTCATATTGATGGATTAAGACTTGATGCAGTGCATGCCATTTTTGATTTCAGCGCAAAACATATTTTATCCGACCTTAACGATGCAGTTAATCATCTTTCTCTACAAACGAACAAACAATATTACTTAATAGCAGAAAGTGCTTTGAATGACCCGAAATACATACGCCCAAAATCAAAAGCCGGATATGGACTGGATGCCCAATGGCTTGAAGAATTTCACCACACGCTTCATGCTCTCATAACTAGTGAAAAAAAAGGATATTATGAAGACTTTGGTAGCGTTGCACATTTGGCTAAATCATTCACACAAGGATATGTACATGACGGGATATATTCCAAATACCGCAAAAAAATATTTGGCGCCAGGGCTGATGGAATATCCGGCCATCAATTTATTGTATATGCTCAAAACCATGATATGATTGGCAACCGGCTAAATGGAGAACGACTGAGCAAACAAATTGATTTTGAAAAACTGAAATTATCGGCAGCCACTTATTTTATTTCACCTTTTGTTCCTCTTATCTTTATGGGTGAAGAGTTTGCAGAAGATGCCCCTTTTATGTATTTTATAGACCATACGGACCAGGCTCTTGTTGAACGGGTAAAAAAAGGAAGAAAACGGGAATATAAAGCATTGCATGGCTCAAAAAAACCTCCTGATATCGGAGCAGATGATACATACTTTCAATGCAAACTTCATTGGAATGATATAAACATGAATTCAAGGAAACAAACCATGCTTAAATATTATAAAAAACTAATCCAACTAAAAACAAACCACCCGGTATTGAATAAAACAGACCGGAAATCAATGGCTGTTTCGTATGACGAACAAAAAAAACACATTATAATCCATCGCTGGTATCAGGATAATGAAATTCTTGCTTATCTTAATTTCTCGAAAGATCCTTTAATGATTGAATCAAATGATGGCTGGAACATTTTGCTTGATTCGTCTGCAGAAGAATGGGGAGGAATGCATATAAAGAATTTAAATAAAAAGAGGAATCATTGCATTAAAAAAAATTCTATCTTATTATTGGAACATTAATATCAAACCATATAATCTTAATCTTTAAAATGACTGATGTTTTCACAAACTATCCGGAATCTGTTTTAAACAATAAGATTCAGATAAAAGAACGGGGAAGCGGTATTTTATTACATCTCTCCTCTCTGCCCGGAAATTACGGGATTGGTGACATGGGGATGGAAGCTTATAAATTTGCTGACTTCCTGGCTGAAACAAAACAAAAACTCTGGCAAATTCTACCTCTTAATCCAACAGATGGAGGGCATGGCTATTCGCCTTACAGCTCTTATTCTGCTTTTGGCGGAAATACAATGTTTATCAGCCCTGACTTGCTCTTACAACACAAAATTATAGAATTAACAGAGCTGGGCAAATGTAGTATTAAAACAGGTTCAACCGTTGATTTCGAACAATCCAAACAATTTAAAAACAATGTTTTTAATGCAGCTTTTGTACGGTTTAGGGAAAAACAGCCTGTAGATTTAAAAAAAGCATATGAGCTTTTTCTTGAAAAAGAAGCCTTTTGGATACATGATCATGCTCTGTTTGCAGCCCTGAAAAATCATTTCAAAACGCCATGGCACCAATGGCCGGATCCATATAAATACAGGAATCATGAACAATTGGATATATTTATAAAGGAACACGAGGATGAAATAAACAAAGAAAAATTTCTTCAATTCTTGTTTCATCAACAATTTTTTCTTTTAAAAAAATACTGTAATTCCAAAAACATTCGAATATTCGGGGACCTGCCCCTGTATGTAAATTATGATAGTGTTGATGTATGGACACATCCTGAATATTTTAAATTGGATGATTCGTTAAAACCATATGTAGTTGCCGGAGTACCCCCCGATTATTTCAGTGAGACCGGCCAATTATGGGGCATGCCAATATTCAACTGGGAAAAACTTAAAGAAGATGGGTATCATTGGTGGGTAAAGCGGGTTGAACAAAACTTAAAACTTTTTGACCTTTTACGGATTGATCATTTCAGGGGGCTTTCTGCATACTGGGAAGTACCTGCTAAAGAAAAAACCGCAATCAACGGAGTCTACAAACCAGGGCCGGCCTATGAATTGTTTAATACATTGTCTCATTGTTTCGGTGAGCTTCCCTTCGTGGCAGAAGACCTCGGAGATATTGACAGCCCGGTTCTGGAATTGAGAGATCATTATAATTTTCCGGGAATGAATGTATTGCATTTTGCTTTTGATGAAAACATGCCAAAATCAGGAGACATCCCTCACCATTATATTAAAAACAGTGTAGTTTATACAGGAACCCACGACAATAACACGACCAAAGGATGGTTTAAAAAACTCGACAAAGCAACAAAAAAACGCCTTCAACAATATATTGGAAAAAAAATAACAACCAAAACCTGTTGCAACGAATTGGCCAGGCTTGCTTTTGGGTCTGTGAGTAATATTGCCATTATTCCTATGCAGGATGTCCTTTGTTTGGGAGAAAAAGCAATCATGAACCGCCCTTCAATGCCCGAAGGAAATTGGAGCTGGAAATTAAAAAAATCTATATATAAAAACGATAAAACCAGATTTTTAAAAGAGATCACGCGTATCTACAACCGGTAATTATTATGTTTACATAATCTGATTGTTTTATTAATCTTTTGTTAAGGAATAATTTATTATTGATTTTTTCAGGGAAAAACATTATCTTCATAGCCATAATTTTATACAAAATAACTGATGGGAGTTCAGCCGGATATTGGAATAAAAGAAGCGAAAGAAGTAATGCAGGTCATTCATGACGTTTACAAGCATGATTTTAAAGATTATGCATTAATTTCATTCATACGCAGATTAAACAGGTTGCTCTATCAATACAGGTTTAATTCCACTGAAGAACTTATAAAACGGCTTAAAAAAAATCATGGGTTTTTTGATATTTTTTTACGTTCCATAGCAGTTGAAGAAACTGAAATCTTCCGGGACCCTTCTCTTTGGAGATTATTTAGCAACGATATCATACCTCATTATATAACCCAAAAAGGCCATTATAAAATATGGCTTCCTGAATGTGTAAGCGGAGAAGAACTTTACTCTTTATTGATCATCCTGAAAGAGGGGAATGTATTGGATAACGTTGAAATAATTGCTCACACTTCAAATAACAAGAGCTTGGCTGATATCAAAAAAGGAATTATCAAGCAAGAAAAAATTAAAATCAGTGAAGAAAATTATATCCGTATAGACGGCAAAGAAGGGGGCCTGGATAAATATTACACTAATTATGAATCGTATGCTACATTGAATGATGACCTGCTAAAAAAAGTGTCTTCCATTGATAAAAAAAATATTTTGGAAAATCCTCCAAAAAATAATGACATGATTCTTTTCAGAAATTCAATGCTTTATTTTAATTTTACATTAAAATCAAAAACACTTAACGGGTTATATGATTGCCTTAAAAAAGGAGGGTTATTTATTATTGGAACCAAAGAAACAATCAATAATCACGAAATTGTCAATAAATTTACTTTGTTTTCTCCGGTTGAGAGTATTTATCAAAAAAAATAAAACCCTGTCATGCAAAAAACAATTATCATAGGTGGTTCTGCGGGCAGCTTCAAGGTTATTACAAATATCCTGAGCTCTCTTCCTGATGATTTTGACCGGAGTATATTAATGTGCTTACACAGGCTAAAACATATCCGCTCCGGTTTCATTGAAGTTCTTTCATTAAAATCCAAAATTAAAATCAGTGAACCCAATGATAAAGATCCGATTAAACCAGGCCATGCATACCTTGCACCTGCTAATTATCATATGTTTGTAGAAATTGGCAATACAATCGCTCTTTCCACAGAAGATAATGTGAACCATTCAAGGCCTTCAATTGATCTGTCGTTTATGACAGCTGCAAAAGTATACAGAGAAAAATTAACAGGCATCATACTTTCAGGTGCAAACAGGGATGGTACAGCCGGATTAAAAAAAATAAAAGAAATGAATGGTACAACAATTGTCCAGGACCCGGAAGAATGTGATATTAGTACCATGACAAAAAGCGCAATTCAAGCCGTTAATGTAGATCATGTATTAAAAACCGATGAAATTATTAAATTTTTATGTAATTTGTAGAAAATTTAATATAATGGGCCGACGTACAAAAATATTGAGCATTATATTATTGGCTTTTATTCTTTTAATGCCATTTCTTATATTGGCTTATTTAGAACATAATATCATTATGCCTGAAAAAGAACAACCAATGATAATGCTATATTTATTATTATTGTTAAATATAATCACGGGATTTTTCCTGTTCCTTTTTTATATAAAGACAAACATGAAACTTTCAGAGACAGAAAAAAATTTCCGGGAGACGATGATGATGAAGGATGAAAAAATTAAATCCCTGGAAAAAAACAAGATCATGGAACAAGAAAAAAGACAATATGACAACATACAGGATACTGATGTTGATAAGCAAATAAAAAACACAATCCCTCCAAAAGCAGAAGATAATGTTAAAACATATTCTCATAAAATACTGGAACATATTGCAAAGCAATATTCTATTGTACAAGGATTGTGTTATATTAAAAATAAAAAAAACGGATTATTTGAGATCAAAGGCAAATATGCTTATTATTCTGAAAAGGAGCCATCTCCGTTTAAACCCGGTGAAGGGTTACCCGGACAGGTTGCGGAAGACCAAAAAACACTTCATCTATCGGATGTACCGAAAAATTACATGCAGGTGTTTTCAGGGCTTGGGAAAAGCACCCCAAATCACCTTTTTATCATTCCATTACTTTACGATAACGAAACTGTTGGTGTATTGGAATTGGCAACTTTCGAACAATACTCTGAAGACGTAATCGGTTTTTTAGTTCAATTCACACAAATCATAGGACAAGAAATTAAAACCCTATTAATGAAGCAAAAATAAATATGCAGAACGAACCATTGATAAATAATACCAAATCGAATTTTGTTTCCAACATCACTATAATTGGTGCTGCAACAGGTTTTTTATTATTAATTTCCGGTTGGTTCGCCTGCTTTATTTTTACTGATGTCTCTATAACACTTAAGGGCCTGGGAAGATTACATGCAACACATCCTGTACTTTATATTTTAGATATCCTTCCTCTTTTGTCAGGATTTTTAGCTTATTATGCTTCATCATACTATGTAAAAAGAAAAGAATATTTTCAGCAGGAAATCAAAAAAAGAGATGAAAAAATAAACAAAAACGTTGAATTTGCCCAAAAAATTGGTGAAGGAAATTATGAAATTGATATTGACATAGATGATACAGATGTACTGGGTAATTCGTTGCTTGTAATGCGCGATAATCTTTTAAAGAATTACAAAAAAGAATTAGAAGAAAACTGGATATCCCAGGGGAAAGATTTAATTTCTGACATCTTACGTGCACATACTAAAATCGAGGATGTCTCATATGATGTGCTTGTCAATTTAGTAAAATATGCTGACTTTATCCAGGGGGCTTTTTATATCTATGATGGACAGAAAGAAATCTTAATCAATACAGCAACATATGCATATAACCGGAAAAAAATCCTCAATCAGGAATTTAAAATAGGATATGGATTGATCGGGGCCTGCGCCTATGAAAAAGAGATCATATACAGAACAGAAATACCGGAAGACTATGTGACCATTACATCAGGATTAACAGGTGAAAAAAAGCCATGCAGTATATTGATTGTTCCGCTCTTAAGCAATGAAAAAATCCAGGGAATTCTTGAATTCGCCTCTATTAAAGAAGAAATTGAAGAATTAACAATACGGTTCATGAAAGAAATGGGTGAAATCATTGGACAAACCATCTTTAATCTGAAAGTTAACCAACAAACCGAACAGTTGTTATTAGAGTCGCGTCAAAAAACAAAAGAATTACAGGAAAGAGAAGAAGAGTTGAGGAAAAATGCAGAAGAAATGCAAATCACCCAGGAAGAATTAAAAATATCAAATGATCAACTGGAAGGCAAAATTAAAGAGGTTAAAATAGTACAAAACAGGCTTCACTCATTACTTGAAAATGCTTTTGAAATTATTTATATCTATGACAAAGATAAAAACTTAATCTACGTGAGCCCGTCTGTTAACAATATCATAGGGTTCACAACCGAAGAGATAAAAGGGGGGAAAGATCGGGAACGACTAACCAAAAAAGGGAGAAAAGAATTCAATGAGATGTTGGATACGCTTTTATCAAGTCCCCAAAAAATAATAACCAAACAATATGCATACTTAAAAAAAGACGGAACAAAAATTTTTCTTGAAACCACAGGAAGGAATTTATTGAACAACCCCTCGATACAAGGCATCATATTTAACTCAAGAGATATTACGGCACGTGTCAGAGCAGAAAAAGAAGAACGAATGCGAAGCCGTATGCAGTCATTATCTGAAAACAGCCTCGATATGATCATCCGGTTTAGTATAGACGGAGAGTGTTATTATGCAAATCCGGTGGTTAGGAATTTTTTGAACATGCCTCCTGAAACAATGGTTAATAAACATTTATCTAAATTAAATATTCCTCAAATATTCGCGGATTATTTTGAAGAAACCATTAAAAAAATAAAAAACAATCCTGTAAAACAACAAGACGAATTTTCTGTTAATACGAATCAACAAGATGATAATTTCCTGCAAATCATAAATATCAATGCAATACCTGAATTTAATGAATCTGAATTGGAAACAATCCTGTTTATCGGCCATGACATCACGGAAGCTAAAGGGATAGAAAGAGAGATACAACAAAAAAATCAAAAAATTGAAGACAGCATTAATTATGCCCAGCGTATTCAAAACTCTATTCTTCCTACCAATAAGAGCCTTCGTGAAGCATTCCCTGATTCATTTATTTTTTATAAGCCCAAAGATGTGGTGAGCGGTGATTTTCCCTGGATGTTTTTCAAAGGAGAAATTGCTTACATAGCTGTTGTTGATTGTACAGGCCATGGTGTGCCCGGCGCTTTGCTCTCTTTCATTGCTTACTTCACTCTCAATAATATAGTTGACCATGACTCGAATCTAACAGCAGGAGAGATATGCGACACATTACACTACCGTGTAAGATCTGCATTAAACCAGGATAAACCAGATGCCTATGCAAGAGACGGGATGGATATAGCATTTTGTAAAATCAATACTACAAAAATGGAATTGCAATATTGCGGTGCGCACCGTCCATTATATCTCTTAAGAAATTCAGATTTAGAAGAATATAAAGGCGATAAAAAAGCCATTGGGGGAATTCCACACTTTAAGAAAAAAGAAGAAAAATTCACAAATCACATCATTCAATTGAATAAAAAAGACAAAATATTCTTCTTCTCAGATGGATTAACCGATCAATACGGGGGGCCGGAAAACAAAAAATATTCGCCTAAACGGATCCGTGAAGCACTCCTGGCACATCCCAATTTTTCGATGACCCAATATATGAATTATTTTGAAAAAGATTTTAATAAATGGATTGATAATAAAAAACAAATAGATGATGTTTTATTGATTGGAATAGGATTTGACATTATGGACAAACACTAATTAAAAAAAAAACAAAGAGGGCAGATCAGTTGTAACTACTTAATAAAAAAAATATTAACTTTATGGCCTTCAAATATATTTATAATCATGGTTAAAAATAAAAAATTACAGGGATTTCTGGAGTTTGTTTATCACTTTTATAAAACCATGAAAGCTCATGAAATAACCCTTGTATACGAAGGGGAGATAACCCACCAGATAACCAAAGCGTTCACTTCTCTGGCAGAATCTAACATGAAAGAAGAAGCAGAAACAGGGTCGGTGCAAAAAAGAGTATTCCATGTAATGGTTGAATGCCTTCAAAATATCAGCAAACATGCAGAAGACAACAGCAATATTATAGATAATTCATTTTCAGGAAGAGGCATTTTTTTGGTTAGCAAAGGTGATCAGGAATACAACATAACAACCGGTAATATTATAGATAATCGAAGAATTAAAGAACTTCAAGACATGTTGGAACGTATAAATAAATTAGATAAACCGGGATTAAAAGAATTATACAAAGAACAAATACAAAAAGGAAAATTATCTGATAAAGGTGGTGCAGGCCTTGGATTTATTGATATTAAAAGAAAAACAGGAAAACAACTCATTTATCATTTTCTCCCTATCACAGAGTACACGTCTTTCTTTTTATTAACATCATCAGTGCCCAGGGTAAACCTTTAAAAATCAGCAACTATGGAACCAATTATTATAAAAGAAACAGAAGATACACCTAAAATCATTTTTGATCCGGATAATAATAAATTTGAGATATCAGGCCGTTCTATGCCCGAGGATGTCGCAAACTTTTATTCTCCGCTGCTTAACTGGCTTGATGAATATGCAGAAAGCCCTAATGAAAAAAGCATTGTAAGTTTTAAACTCGAGTATTTCAATACGGCATCTTCCAAAGCACTTCTGGACATTCTTATGAAACTTGAAGAAATTTATGAAAATGGCAATGATGTTTTGATAAAATGGTTTTATCCTGATGATGACGAAGATATGCAAGAAGCAGGAGAAGAATACTCTGAAATTGTAGACATTCCGTTTGAAAAAACAAGTTATAAAGAATAACCCTTTATTAACAATTATTTAATAATTCCTGCAAACACTCTCCAACAAATCTTTTGAACAAAACTCTTTAAACATTTTTTATTTAATGAATTTATTCAAACCTCTACTCCAGACATCTAATATATGAGTGAAGAAATTTTAAAAGCCCTGATGCAATTATTTGCCATAATAGCAAAACAAGACGAAGGGGTAAATATTGATTCAAACGAACGAAAATTTGTCATTGAATTTTTAAAAAGTCAACTTAACCAGGAAACTGTCAATGAATACATCAATTTGTTTGATCAATATGCAGGCATTCATGAAAAAACATCCGAAAAACAAGATAAAAAAAAGCTAACATCAGTAAGAGACTCAGTCAAAATACTTGGTATATGCCGTAAAATAAATCAAACGCTGAACCAGGAACAAAAAATCATTGTTATTGTCAGGTTATATGAAATGGTAAATGCAGATAAAAAATTTACATCCCAACGTATGTCCATTATTAATACGGTAGCCGAAGTTTTTAAAATATCTCCCGATGAGATTTCAGAAATTCAAACATTCATCATTCAAAATGCCCCGGAAAAATTCGATATATCAAGCAATTTCATGATTATCAACAGTCAAAAAACAACTTATGAAAATGCTAAATATATAAAAACCGAAGAACTAAACGGGAACATATTCGTCCTGCATGTAAACAGTGTTGACCTTTATTTCCTTAAATACACCGGGAACGAAGAACTGTATTTTAACGGCCTGATAATAAGCAGAAAAAACATCAACTTGTTTGCAACCGGCAGTACCATAAAATTGCCCAAAGGCAAACCATTGTATTACAGTGACGTTACTGCCCACTACCTTGAAGATATCACAGAAAATAAAATATCATTCCATTGTAATGATATTTCGTACAAATTTCCGAATGGAGTCACTGGTATTGATCATATTACATTTTCAGAGAATCATGGAAAATTTGTGGGTATCATTGGTGTGAGCGGAGCAGGAAAAACCACCTTATTGAATGTATTAAACGGAATTGAAAAACCCGGCCAGGGAAATATTTTCATTAATGGCATTGATCTTCATAAAGAATCCGAAAAAATTGAAGGAGTCTTTGGGATGGTCCCGCAAGAGGACCTGCTCATTGAAGACCTCACGATCTATGAAAATCTTTATTTCAATGCTAAATTATGTTTTAAAGATAAATCAAAAGAAGATATCAACAGGCTTGTTTTAAAGACGTTGGAAAGCCTGGGATTATTAGATCAAAAACATTTAAAGGTAGGATCTCCGTTAAACAAAATCATTTCGGGAGGACAACGCAAGCGGTTGAATATTGCATTGGAACTTATCCGTGAGCCCTCAATCCTGTTTGTTGACGAACCCACAACAGGTTTATCATCAAGAGATTCAGAAAATGTTATGGACCTGTTGCGTGAGCTTTCATTGAAAGGAAAATTGGTCATTGCAGTTATACACCAACCATCTTCTGAAACATATAAGATGTTTGACAACGTGATGGTTTTGGACATAGGAGGACGCATGATCTACTACGGAAATCCGATTGAAGCCGTGATGTATTTTAAACGCATGGATGCCCAAATCAACAGTAATATCGGTGAATGTCCGACATGCGGAAGTGTAAACCCCGAACTCATATTTAATGTAATTGAAGCCCGCGTAGTTGACGAATTCGGAAGATATACCGATAAACGGAGAATCAGCCCAAAAGAATGGGAAAACCGGATGAAAAAAAATATATCAATCGAAGAAAAACCGGTTATTCATACACCTCCGCCTAAAACGTTAAACATCCCGGGATGGCTTAAGCAATGTAAAATTTATTTTTTGCGGGATTTAGTATCCAAGATCAGCAACAAACAATATATCTTATTAACCCTGTTAGAAGCTCCAATTCTTGGTTTCATTCTATCATTCATCGTAAGACATGTTTCAGACCCGGATACCGGACAATATCTTTTCAGGGAAAATGAAAACATCCCCCGGTTTATATTTATGACATTGATTGTAGGATTGTTTTTGGGATTAATTGTAAGTGCCGAAGAAATTTTCCGGGACCAAAAACTATTAAAACGAGAACATTTTTTAAACCTTAGCCGGTCCGGTTACCTGGTTTCTAAAATATTCATACTATTCCTGATCTCAGCCATCCAGGCATTCCTGTTCTTGTTAGTCGCAAATAATATACTCGAAATAAAGGGTATGTTCTTTTATTATTGGATTGCACTGTTTACAACCGCGGCATTTGCAAATTTATTAGGCCTTATCTTTTCTGCATCATTCAACTCTGTGGTTACGATATATATCATGATCCCCCTTGCAATGATTCCGATGATGATATTAAGCGGCGCAATGTTTGAATTCGACAAATTAAACCGTTCCATCACAAGTGTTGGAAAAGTGCCTGTTATTGCAGAACTTATGCCTACCAAATGGTCGTACGAGGCATTGATGGTTAAACAATTTAAGGACAACCGTTTTGAAAAAGAATTTTACCCGGTTGAGAAGATGATCAACAAAGCCGATTATAAAAAAGTTTACTATCTCCCTGAACTCAGTAAGCATCTTGATCAATGCAAGCAAGAATTTCAACGTTCCGGGGGTATTGACACGGCAAAACATAGTTTAGTTTTATTAAAAAATGAGTTGACATATGAAAAACAACACCATCAAAAAATTAATTATGATATCCCGGAATTAACACCGGATAAATTCAACCTTTCCGTTGCAAAAAAAGTGACTTCCATCCTTGACAAGCTTGAAAGATATTATCAAAAAGAATTTAATAAACATCAGCATCAAAAAGAAAAAATGATTCAATATTGGATGAAAAAAAATCCTGAACTATTTTATGAGATGAAAAACAGATATTACAATGAAAATGTTGCTGACATTGTAAAACAATTATTAGAAGATAAAAAAATCATCGAATCCCAACAACGTCTTTATCCTAAAATATACCCTATATATTTGTCTCCAAAACCCGTCAATAAATTGAACTTTCGCACACATCTTTTTGCACCTCAAAAAAAATTTTTAGGTTTTTCTATAGATACATTCTGGTTTAATATTGCATTGATTTGGATTTATGCATTAATCCTTTACTTAATATTATATTACGACATGGGCAAAAAAATGATAAACGCATTTAACACAAAAAAATATTAAATCAAAATTTATGATGTCACGAATAATTCTTAAATTTGTTCTAAATATATAATATTTATTTATCATGATGAAAACATACAGAGATGGACATATCTCTTTGATTTTTACCTTATTTGCACTCTTACTTTTAATTGGTTCGTGTAAATCAAACAATCAAAATGCACAAGAAAAAAACTTTGAAATCCCGGACTCTGTAAAAGAAATCGAAGAAGAAATAGAAGTTTCAGATGAAGCCATGGAGAGTATTGTACAAAACATTGCTTCCCCTGTAGAAATAGCTGCCCAGATCAAAAGCCTTGGCATTCCGTTTTCTAAAGAATACCTGGCATCAACAGATATTGTAAACCAATTGGAATCGGATAACAGAAAAGCGCTTAACCTGGGGGTTTATGGAACAAACCTGGGATACATTAATATGTATCAACAACAATCACTTGTGATTGAATACATTAAAGCAATAAAAACCCTTGCCGACGGGATCAATGTAGGACAGTTTTTTGAGTTTTCTACATTAAAACGATTATCAAAAAACAGTCAGAACCTTGATTCATTGATGTATATTTCCGTGCAGAATTTCAATAACATGGATAATTATCTAAGGGAAAATGATCGTGGAGATATCAGTTCTATTATGATTGCCGGGGCATGGATCGAGGGCCTTTACATTGCAACACAAGTAGCAAAATTAGACGAATCAGGAAAACTGAAACAATCCATTGGAGAACAAAAAACAATATTAAACGAACTGATGTTAATATTAAAAAATTACAAAAACAATGAATATATTGCAGAAGTTATAAATGAAATTTCACCCATTAAAAAAGCCTTTGACCAAATCAAAATCACTATCCAAGTTGGAGAACCTAAATCAATTGTTAAAGATGGAAAATTAACCATTATACAAAATGAAAAAAGTGTTGTTCATATCAATGATGAACAATTAAATAATATAATCAAAAAAACCAAAAAAACCAGAAACAAATTAATAACCAAAAAATAGTATTTAATTCGTTAAATAATAGATTATGAATAATAAAATATTTTTCTACTTTGCCTTTTTTACCATGTTGTTTGGACTTATTATTCCAACACATGGACAACCGGATGATGTATTGATTGATCATTGCGTTACAAAAGCAGGTGATGATGCAACATATTTAAAAGACTTTGTTGTAAAATTAGAAGCTGCAGGCCCGGGAGAAAAAGCTCCTGTGGCTAAATATTCAATGATACTGAAACAAAATACGGTATACCGTTTTACGATATGTGATGCTGAAAATTCGGGAGGCAAATGTATCCTGCAATTATATGATACAAAAAGAATGATTGCCAGCAATTTCCTTGAATCAAGCGGACAGATTTTTCAATCATTTGATTTCAAATGCCAAAAAACCGGAGTTTACCATTTATTCTTTTCATTTCAGGAAGGTAAAGCAGGAAGAGCAATTGGCATTTTATCTTTCGTGGAAAAATTATAATGGTTAAAGAATTATGACAAAAAAAAAGAAACCCATACAGCCTGATGACAAGATTACGCGTGACCCTGACATGTTGGCCAGCAAAATGGATGATGAATACGTGATGATGAGTCTTGAACAGGGAGAATACTACGGGTTGGATGAAACAGGAAGCCTGATATGGGAACTTCTGGAACATGAAACAACACCGCTACAAATAATAAAAAATCTTACAACTGAATATGACGTTCAGAAAGAACAATGCAATGAAGAAACCATGCATTTTTTAAATGAACTGTATCAAAAAGGCCTCATCAAAATCAATGATTAACAGGTGTTGAACTCTAATGCCCGGTTTATTCGTTATGCTCAATACAAAACTCTTGTTCACACGAGTAAACGATCTTTATAATCTTGAATCCATTGATATTCAAAAGTTACGAATATGGCCATGTAAATATTTTTTTGTTGTTCATTTTTTCCTCTAAAAAAATGAAACTTTTTGGAATAAGATTTGTATATATGCACTGCAAATAACCTAAAAGAAAATATTCATAAATTAACTTTAAAATTTAAAATTATGGCAACAAAAAAATCAACCACCGCGAAAAAAACAACTTCAAAATCTAAATCATCTACCAGCAGGACACGTAAACCCAAAATAACAGAAACCAAAGTGCGCGAACGTGCTTATGCAATTTATCAACAAAGAGAGCAATCCGGCCTTGAAGGATCGCCCGAAAATGACTGGTATGTTGCTGAAAATGAATTAAAAAGTACTGTATGATTTTTGTCATATCCATTTTTACCGGTTTAATCAATAAAATAACAAAATCAGAAAACTATTATACCCGGCACATAGGTTTATTGGCTGGAATTAATACACATTTGTATTTTAAAAATCCAGGGCCCTATATTTAAAATAAATACCGGAGATTAAAAAATTTCCCGGACATATTTTTTATTGCCTTTTTTAAAACAATTTTATTTTTATATGCTTGATGTCAACAACATAAAATCAACCTCTAAAGAAGCATATAATTTTAAAAAAAACTTTGTTACTTTTGAAATAATATTTACACCAACAAAATTACTTGATTATGAACGAACAAACAAAAAATCGATTACTGTTTAAAAACATTGGAAATATAAGTGAAGCGGAACAACATGCAAACTGGGAAAAAATGCTTATTGAAATGGAGATTCCCGAGAACCTCAATAAATTAAAACAAATCATTTATAATCTATGGTGGACTTGGAATGATGAAGCGTATGAGCTGTTTCAAATGGTCAATGAAGAGTTATGGAAATCAACAGGGCATAATCCTGTAAAAATGTTTGAATCACTTTCATACCAGCAGTTAAGTGAACTTGAAAAAGACGAAACATTTAATCAAAAACTTGATCGTGTTTACACGCTTTATTCAGAATACATGGACCGGGCCCATATTGGCCCCCAGGATCCCATTGCCTATTTTAGCATGGAATATGGACTGAGCGACCATATCCCGATCTATTCAGGCGGACTGGGGATGCTTGCAGGTGATTACCTGAAAGAAGCAAGTGACAATAGTTTAAATATGGTAGCAGTCGGATTGCTGTACAGGTATGGCTATTTTAAGCAACAAATATCATTGTTCGGAGACCAAATTGCCGATTACAAGCGCCAACGATTCAGTAAAATGGCTGTCAAACCATTATTCGATGACCATGGCAACGAAATGGTCATTTCACTTGATTATCCCGGAAGAACTGTATTTGCCAAAATATGGCGGTTGGATATTGGAAAAGTGCCATTGTATTTAATGGATACAGATATCAATGAAAATAATGATGATGATAAATTTATCACACATCAACTATATGGAGGAGATAATGAAAACCGCCTGAAACAAGAATATCTGCTTGGAATGGGTGGCATCAAATTATTACAAAGACTTAACATCTCTCCTTCTCTTTATCATTGCAATGAAGGGCATTCTGCTTTTATCTCCCTGGCACGCCTCGAAAATTATATCAAAAAACAAGTTTTTACCATTGATGAAGCCATTGAATTAATCAGGTCTACAACTCTATTTACCACGCATACACCTGTCCCTGCCGGACATGATAAATTCAAGCCCGAATTAATGAAAAAATACTTTGCCAATTATGTAGAAAATGTCAATTTGGACTGGGACAGTTTTCTGGCATTGGGCAGAACCAGAAAACACCATAAAGAAGAAGAATTCTCAATGAGCCACCTTGCCATCCGTTGTTCGCAGGAAACAAACGGGGTGAGCAAACTGCATGGCATCGTCACCAAAGATATGTTCCAGAATTTATTCCCCGGCTATTTTGCCGATGAACTGTACATGGAATATGTAACAAACGGGGTACATTACCATACCTGGACATCAACATTATGGAAACAATTATACAAAGATGTTTACGGAGAAGGTTTTGACAGGGACCAAAGCAACCCGGATTATTGGAACAAAATTCACAACGTGTCAGATGAAAAGATACTCCAAATCCGTAGTGAATTAAAGCAAGACCTGATAAAATATTTAAAAAAACGGGTTAACAATGACCTTACAAAACGCCAGGAAGACCCTAACCTCATCATCAATACTATAAATGCCATTAATGAAAACGCTCTCGTTATCGGGTTTGCCCGGCGCTTCGCTACTTATAAACGCGGGTATCTATTATTTCAAAACCTCGAGCGACTTGCAAAATTGGTGAATATTGAAAATAAACCTGTCATTTTCTTGTTTGCCGGAAAAGCTCACCCACACGATAAAGCAGGACAAGAGGTTATTAAAAACATCATTGAAATATCCAAACGTCCTGAATTCTTAGGAAAAATAATTTTTATGGAAAATTATAATATTGAAGCAGCCAAGAAACTGGTACAGGGAGTGGACGTTTGGTTCAACACGCCCACCCGGTTAATGGAAGCATCCGGAACAAGCGGACAAAAAGCCATCATGAACGGTGTCCTTAACTTTAGTGTACTGGACGGCTGGTGGGGCGAAGGATACAAAGAAAATGCCGGATGGGCCCTTACAGAAAACAAAACATACAATAACCAGGATATACAGAATAAATTGGATGCAGAAGTCATATACAGCAAATTTGAAAATGAAATCATCCCTTTATATTTTAATGAAGAAAAAGCCAAAGAAAAAAATAATCTTTCCTGGGTTGAAATGATCAAAAACTGCATCTCCGGGATAGCTCCTCATTTTACCATGAAACGCATGCTGGATGATTATCAAAATCTTTTTTATACCAAACTGTTGGAAAGAAGTAAAATTCTTCAAAAAGACAATCATAAAGAGATCAAAAACATTGTAAAATGGAAACAGAATATCAATCTTCATTGGGAAAATATTGAAGTGATTTCAAAAGAACTACCAAAGAGCCACAAAGAAGCCCTTAAAGTAGGAAATAAATTCAATGCTTCCGTTACCCTTAAAACAAACGGTATCAGTGAAGATGACATTAGCCTGGAAATCATCTTCAGACAAAACATGGAAGACGAGGATGAAAACAGAACAGTTGTAATAAAACAAGAAATGAATAATATCACCAAATCAGATGATAACGTCACATTCAAAGCATCGTTTGTGATTGAAAAAGCCGGAGTGTATGATTATGCCATCAGAATGACCCCAAAACACCCATTGCTGCCACATAAACAAGACATTCAACTGGTCAGGTGGTTATAACCCCTGGCCGGTTTTCTTTTCATAAAAGATACAACCGGACAGATCAATACAAAAATCCAAACAACCAGACAGGAATTCTATTCCCGGCACCATACTCAATATTATCAACTGCAATGTAAGCATCATTAACCTGCTGTATTTGTTTTTTTGTTTTATTTTTCCCACCTATTTCAAATGTAAATTTATTGTCAACTATAAAATCGCCATTTACCGCGTGTTTAATTGTATGCGATTCTTTCAATTGATTATAAAAAAACGTTTCTCTTATAGTTCCCGGATTTGCAATACCAGGAGAAAGTAAGTTTACAAGATTCGGGTTTTCCAGGTATATTTTATCCGGTTTATTCATTTTGCTAATTCCATAAGTATCTGGATTGAGCAGCATAAAAATATCTGCTTCGGAAAGTAAATATAAATACTTTAACAATGTTTCACGGCTCACCTCTACCTGTTGGCTAAGCTTGCTTATATTAGGTTTGTAGGGTACAATTTCAGCAATCACAGAAACAAGTTTTTTAATATGATAAACAGAATTAAAACCTATTTTTTCTACTGCAGGCAAATCTGTTTCAAGTACATGATGAATGATTTGATTCAATTTTTCTTTAAACAGATCTATCCCTTCAACAAATAATGGATAACAGCCATATTGCAGGTATTCATCAAAAATCTTCAATGGCTTAATCTTTTTTAAAATCATTGATGCAATTTTAATATGGTTATACATTATTTCATCCAGGCTAAGCACAGGCAATGGAATATCATATTTCAATTCAATAAACTCCCTGAATGACAACGTGTGCATTTTATAAGTAATGGCACGTCTGCTTAAATCTGCCTTCCCTTTATAAATATTAAGTGCCGAAGAACCGGTAATGACAATATGCAATTCGCTAAAATAATCATACATATTTTTAATTTCCTGTGACCAATTGTCATACTTATGAATTTCATCTATAAAAAGATACTTACCTCCTCTTTTGACAAAATGATCGGCAAAATCAATAAGATTGTTTTTGGCAAAATATAAATCATCAGCATTTACAAATAATACTTCATCAGGATTTTGGTATACGTTTTCATTTATATATTGCAATAAAAAAGTTGTTTTCCCTATTCCACGAAATCCTTTTATCACAATAAGCCGTTGGCTCCAATTTATTTTATGCCACAGATACCGCTTAAACCGGACATCCACGTTTGATATCCTTTTATTAGAATATTGAATTAATTTTTCCATTTTCGCAATACATTTTTTACAAAAATACAAAATTGTCTAATAGGATTAACAAAATAAATAAAAAATTGTAAACTCTGTTTTACAATTTAAAAAAATAACGGGTTATTATTTCACATTCCTGGTTTCGTAACCGTTAAGTTCTCGTAAGCGTGCGAATTGTTTCTCGTCGTAACCATAAATATCCTGGAAAAAAAGTATTTTTCCCTGATCATTAACAATTGCAGTATAATATTGTATATAAACTGGCAGGATGTGCTTTAAAAAAATGATTTTGGAACTATCTCTGCGAGTATACGACAATATTGAATCCCTGGGATGATTTCCCTGTTTATTAATAATTTTTTCTGCCAGTTGAAGTGGTTTCTCCAGCCGGATGCATCCGTGGCTGAAATTTCGTTTAACCTTATCAAACAGATGTTTGCTTGGAGTATCATGCATATAGATGCTGTATTTATTCGGAAAAATAAATTTAACCCTCCCCAATGCATTGTCTGGTCCTGATTTTTGCATAATTCTGTACTGAAAATTCTCTTTGGTTACAGAATCCCAATTAACCTGAGTTGGATTGATCGTATCTGTATAAGCACCATATCCATGCAATAAAACATAATTATGATTGGACAGATAATTGGGATTGGCTTTGATTTTAGGTAAAAATTCTTTCACGGAAATGCTTCTTGGCACATTCCATACAGGACTAAATACAAGATACTCAATCGTATCAATAAGTAAAGGGGTCTTATTTTCCAATTTCCCAACAATAGCTTTCATTTTTAACGATAATGTGTCGTTTTGATAATACCGCAATGTAAATCCGGCCAAATTAATGGTAATATATTCTTCACCCAGCTCATCAGGAGTCCATCTTAACCGTTCCAGGTTTATTATGATTTGGCTAATCCGTTCTGCAATCATTTTATTCATTTCATCCAGTGTGTTCGGCCCTAAAACACTATCAGGTTCGATCCCATGCCTTTGTTGAAAATTGGCAACTGCTGCTGCAAGATTGTTATCAAAATACGGGGATGAATCATTTATCTCTAAAAATCCTCTTTCATATAAATAATGCTTTACTTTAATAACATGGGGGGAAGTATCCCCCGGTTCTTTTACATCAAAATAACCCGGCTGGGGCCATTCCCCTTGCTCCTGTTTACCTCTGTATTCTTTAAGTTTTGCCTTTAATAATGCATATTGTCCTGACTTTGGTTTTAATTCTTCCAATGAAGAAGAGATTGAATGATTGTTTATGGCTTTTTCAAGATATTGAGCTAAACTTTTCCGTTTAGGATATAGTTCCTCAATTGCCTGCAAGTTCTGTGGATTAATTTTCCCGCATAAAAGATCGCCGGCATAAGTAAGGTACGCATTGGTCAATAAAATATCTAACCGGGCTGTTAAATTGGTTAATTCTTCTTCATCCTTAGAGTCTCGAATATTAATCAATGTATTCAATATTTCAATATAATTATATTCTTTGGTCATCAAGCCTTCGTGTTCTGCATAATCAATGGCTTGAATCAATTCCATTTGGTTGATTGACAAAAACTTACTAGTTCCCCAGGCAGGCAAATTATTCCGCTGAACATAAAACTCTTCTGTTTCTTGTGTCCAATAATGTTTATTGTCATATTCGTCCAAATGATTGATGATGATGATCGAGTCTGGTGTTTTCATTTTATTTATCTTCGTCTGTAATTCTTTTCCCGCAACCTCCAGGTCAATTTTTCGTTTTTTCAATACATTGCACGATGATGTAATAACAATCATCCCGATGATCATTATATGTATCCAACCAAATCTGTTCATTAAAACAATCATGTTTTTAAATATTAAAAAATAAATAAATCAGGCATACAACATTTCTGCCGTATACCTGATTTTAAAATCAACCTGTTTTCTGTTTAGTCACTGCCTAATAGACATATTATTGATGCCTTGCAAACAGCCACTTTAAAAAACAAATAACATCTGCCGTCAAAATCCCCTTATGATTCCCATAACCAAAGTAATTACCAGGAATACCAGGAAAATGTAAAATATAATTTTTGCAATTGACGCAGCGCCTGCTGCTATACCTCCAAATCCGAATATTGCAGAAATAAGAGCAATAATCAGAAAAATAATTACCCATCTTAGCATAATAAATGTTTTTTAAATTATAAAATTGTTTTTACATACTTATTTATGATTACATAAATCACAGGACAGTCCAATAAGTTTTTTCTTATGATTTTGAACTCCCTCTGTTGGTATGATTTTAAATTCCAAGGCCAATATATACCTGGAAATATTGATTGTTAGCATCATCTAATATTAATTCCATGGATTCGTCATCTTTCGCAACTTTTTGCAGTCCGAAGTTATAGTTTACTCCCATTACAATAGGGTCTACATCAAATTCCAGGCCCAATGTTAATCCATAATCCAATGGATTAAATTCATCAGTATCAATATCATCTTCACTATCTATCTCTATAAATTCAAGGATTTCGGCATCCGTTTCTACTCTTGAATTTAATAAATAGCTGGCATAAGGGCCAAACTGAATATTTACATTATCAGACAACCTGAATAAGAGTTTTATGGGAATATTAATATAATGCATGTTTAAAGTGGTTTCACCGTCTGCTAAATCAATCCCGAGAAAATCCGCATCATACGTTGCTTTTCCTCCAATTTTCGAATATAATAATTCCGGCTGGATACCCACTGAAGCTGTTAACATGGCTTTCATGTACAAACCGGCATGATAACCCACGATCATATTATTTTGATCAGCATCTTCAATAGCCATATAAGATAAATTGACTCCTCCTTTCACTCCAAATTCTGATGCGTCATCCATTTCATCATCCTGTGCTAAAAGTGATTGAAAATTAGTAATTAATAAAATTCCTGCTAATATAAATCCTGTTTTTTTTAATATTTGTTTTTTCATGATTCAATTGTTTTAAAGGTTAATAAATTAAATGTAAGTGCATACTGATCCTTTCTTGCTTTGATTCCTGGTTAAAAGAGGCAAAACAACCAATAAACATGAAATAGAATTCATTCTTTCATGTTTTTATAAAAATGATCAATATGATTTCCAATAAAAAGTAATACTATTGTTGTTTTGTAAAAACAATAATAGTTTTCAGTACAATGGTTAACCATGTTGCAACATCAACTTATAAACAAGATGCATGCCATGTTTTGTTTTAACCGATTTTTGCAATTAATTATAGTTTTTTTTTATAAAAAAGTACTTTTTTATATAATTTAGAATGCATTTAAATAGTTATATATATAAATATATCAACTGGTGTTTGTTACATCATGTCCGCTAACTTCGTTACGCTTGCCCAAAAATTTGCTCATTTACGGCAAGTAAACCACGAATTTTAGAGCTTCAAAAGCCTCATTATCGAACATGATGATCCAAACCCCCGACTT
>CAYMKE010000016.1:0-22401 GCA_964390955.1 uncultured Bacteroidales bacterium
CCATTCCTTTATCAGGCATAGAAGCAATAAAAAGTGGATATTATTTAATGGAAATAAAATCCAATAATCAAATAATACGAAAGAAATTGATTGTCGATTAGATAATAGTATTCATTCATCAATTTATTATTCACGAGGTTGTTTTGAATAAAAACAACCTCGTTTAATTTTGCAGCATTAAAGCCGGATACAATAAAGATATTTTTTGTGGATGATTAAAAAATTATTATTTTTAAAATCTAAAAAACGAATATCTTATTAATGAGTTTAATAATTTTTTAGTTATTCAACAGGTTTTTATGGTAAGATGTTTGTTTATAACAAATTATTTACTTAATAATATAAAAAAACATGGAAATTGATATTACACAGAAAGCAATCAAAGTAAAGATTAGAAAACTTTTTTTGACAATAATTTTGGCAGCTTTATTATTAGTGGTTTATGTTGGAGATTTTGTAGAACCCCTTATTGGGATTAATAAAAATTATATAGCACTCGTGTTTGTTTTAGTATATATATTTATATTTTTATATTTCCACATACTTGATTTGAATTATATTTATTATACAGATGAAAATGGAAAAATTGTTTTAAGGTATTATTCACTTCGTTCCATATCAAAAGGATATAAATCCATAGAAATTCCTAAGAAAGAATTTGTCAAATTTGAGATTCAAAAATCTTTTTTTGATTTGAAAGAATATTTGATACTATTTCAACGTATGAAAAAAGGGGTGGCCAAATATCCTCCGGTTAGTATTTCAGCATTAAACCATGAGCAACGGAGTGAATTGAAGAAAAGTCTTACAGATGTATTAAATTCAATGAAGCAATAGTCCTTTTAAGTTAATTTCTGTCATTAATTATAACATTGAAATTTTAAATTATTAAAAAAATGAATGAAGTACTGGAAGTTTTAAAATATACGTTACCTGCTATTATTGTTTTTCTCACGGCTTTTTTTATACTTCGTGCTTTTATTAAAAAAGAGCATGAAAATAAAAAACATGAAATCCTTGTAAATAACCAAAAATATATTCAACGGGTAAGATTACAGGCGTATGAGCGGTGTATTCTTTTCTTGGAACGTATTTCTCCGGAATCAATGATCAAAAGGATGCATAAGCAGGGAATGAAAAGCAATCAGTTTCAGTCGTTATTGCTTAGCACGGTAAGGGCAGAATTTGAACACAATTTTGCCCAGCAATTATATGTTTCACCTGAAGCATGGCAGTTGATTGTGAAAACCAAAGAAATGATTATTAAGTTGATCAATACTACAGCAGGAACCGTTAAACCTGACAGTCCTTCCTTTAATCTGAGCAAGGCTATTCTTGAAAAAGTGATGGAAATGGACCAAAAACCAACATCTGCTGCTATACGGTATTTGAAAAAGGAAGTGCAACAATTTTTTTAATCTCTACTTTGTGGCACTAAGAAAATATCAATTTCTGCGTTATACGAATTTTGAAAGATTCATCTCTGCCATCTCCTTTAAATATTCCCCATTATTTAGTTTTTCTTTGACTTCGGAAAAAGCTTCGATGGTTCTGTTCACATCTTCAAAAGTGTGTATTGCAGTAGGGATAACTCTGAGCATGATGATGTCTTTGGGCACAACTGGATATGCAACAATTGAACAGAAAATGCCATAATTTTCACGTAAATCATAGGTGATTTGAGTTGCTTCCGGGACACCGCCTTTTAAGATAACAGGAGTAACAGGAGATTCAGTATTGCCTAAATTGAAGCCTTTTGCACGCAACCCTTCTTGTAATTGATGGACAACCTGCCATAAATTTTCCCTTAATGATTTTTCTTTTTTTAGTAGTTCCAGTCGTTTTATGCCGCCTACTACCATTGGCATTGGAAGTGATTTGGCAAAAATCTGGGAACGCATATTATACATTAAATAATCTATTATTTCTTTGTCACCGGCCACAAAAGCACCAATTCCAGCCATGGCTTTTGCAAAAGTACTGAAATACACGTCCACCTCATCCTGTACTCCAAAATGTTCACCGGTTCCAGCACCGGTTTTGCCCATTGTGCCAAACCCATGAGCATCATCTACCAAAAGGCGAAAATTATATTTACTTTTGAGTTCAACAATTTTGTCTAATTTGGCTAAATCTCCGGCCATTCCATAAACACCTTCGGTGATGACAAGGATGCCCCCGCCATTTTTTTCTGCAAGCTTAGACGCATGAATCAACTGCTTTTCGAGGTTTTCCATATCATTATGTTTGAATACAAAACGCTTTGCTATTAACATACGCAAACCATCAATAATGCAGGCGTGTGATTCAGAGTCATATACAACAATGTCATGTCTTGAGACCAATGTGTCTATGATTGATGTCATTCCCTGGTAACCATAATTTAACAGGTAACATGCTTTTTTTCCAACAAATTCTGCAAGTTGTTCTTCCAATTCCTCGTGTTTCCTTGTTTGCCCGGACATCATACGTGCACCCATTGGATAAGCTAATCCCCATTCTTTTGACGCTTCAGCATCCGCTTTTCTTACTTCAGGATGATTGCCCAATCCAAGGTAATTGTTTAAACTCCAGTTTAGTACTTTTTTGCCATTGAATGTCATATGTGGATGGAGTTCACCTTCCAGTTTCGGAAACATATAATATCCGTGTGCCCGTTCCTGATATTTGCCTAAAGGGCCTTTCCCTGATCTTATTTTATCGAATATATCCACGTGCTAAATATTTATTATTTAAAATTAATCAACAAAATTATTCAAATTTATATATTTCACAAAATAAATAAAAAATAAACACATTCATTTTATCGTTTAAAATATCATTATAAAAACTTTTATACTTTAACTGATTTATATACTTTTGCAGAATGAAAAAAAGAAGAATTCACATACTGATGCTCATGATAATATTTTCCATGCTGTTGATTACAGGGTGCAGTAAATATGAAAAGTTATTGAAAAGCGATAATTATAGATATAAATATCAAAAAGCCAAAGAATATTATTTTGATGAAGATTATGTGAAGGCTGCCGGGCTTTTTGATCAACTAAAACCTATTTACAAAGGGACCCAAAAAATTGACACTATTTTATATTATTTTGCATATGCTAAGTATAAACAGCGGCAATATATTTTAGCTGCACATCATTTTAAAAATTTATTTGATACATATCCCAAAAGTATTTTTTCCGAGAGAGCCTCATTTTATTTTGCTTTTTGTTTTTATCAAACATCCCCTAAACCTTCATTGGATCAAACCAATACATTGCAAGCTATCGAAGCATTTCAGCAATACATACGCCGCTACCCGGATGACAAGAGAGTTTCATTAGCAAGAGAATACATTGACGAAATGCGAAATAAGTTGATTAAAAAATCATTCATGAGTGCAAAACTCTATTTTCAACTGGAAAGATACAAAGCATCTATTATTGCTTTGAATAACAGCCTTCAGGAATACCCAAATACAAAATACAGGGAAGAAATAATGTACCTGATCTTAAAGTCAAATTTTTTGCTGGCAAAAAACAGTATCCAAAGTAAAAAGAAAGAACGATTTCAAAATGCCATTGATGCTTATTACTCATTTGCAGAAGAATATCCATCAAGCAAATATTTAAACGAAGCAGAGTCAATTTATCAAAGAAGTAATAAATATTTATCAATTAATAATAATTAATAACCTGAAATACATGGATTACAAAAAAACTAAAGCTCCTGTAGTTGCCACTCCTTATAATATTGAAGAACTTGAAAAAGAAACCGGCAATATTTTTGAAAGCATTAATATCATAAGCAAGCGAGCTGCACAAATCAATGCTGAAATGAAAATCGAACTGGATAAAAAATTAGAAGAATTTGCATATTATATTGATAATTTCGAAGAAATATTTGAAAACAGGGAACAAATCGAAGTATCTAAATACTATGAAAAGCTTCCTAAACCAACTTTAATTGCACTTCAGGAGTTTTTAGATGACGAAATTTATTACCGCAATCCAAATAAATCTTAATGATCTGTTTATTCCATTCATGAATTTACAAGAGAAAAAAATAGTACTTGGAATAACCGGCAGCATTGCTGCATACAAAGCAGCATATTTAACGCGTTTATTTATTGGAGAAGGTGCAGAAGTGAAAATTGTCATGACCCCTTTTGCCAAAGAGTTTATTACACAGGGTACAATGTCAACTCTTTCAATGAACCCCGTGTTAAGTGAATTTTTTATATCTGACTCCGGTGAGTGGAATAGTCATATTGACATAGGAAGATGGGCCGATTTGATGCTAATAGCCCCGGCATCTGCTAATACCATAGGAAAAATGGCCAATGGTATTACCGATAATCTTCTTCTGGCAACTTATCTTGCTTCAACCGGGCCTGTTATGGTTGCACCTGCCATGGACTATGCAATGTATGCACATCCTTCTACACAACAAAATATCCGGACACTCAAATCTTTCAATGTGCAAATTATTGAACCGGTTAGCGGAGAACTGGCAAGCAGGTTACAAGGCAAAGGGAGGATGCAGGAACCAGAACAAATACTCGAAGATGTAATAAAATTTTTTAAAAAACGTAAATCACACAATAATCAATAAGAACAAACTGGTTAACAAAAAATGTCTTGTCACTGCAGGGCCTACCCTTGAACCAATCGATCCTGTCAGGTATATCGGGAACCATTCTTCCGGTAAAATGGGATTTGCATTGGCCGAAGTGTTAGCTGAATATGGTGCCGATGTTTACCTTATTGCAGGGCCGGTTTTTATAAATACCCAACATCCTAATATAAAACGTTATGATATAACTACTTCCGGCCAAATGTTTGAAAAAGCTATAGAACTATTCCCTGGTATGCAAATTGCTGTTTTGTGTGCTGCGGTAGCAGATTTCAAACCTGCATGGTATTCAAAAGAAAAGATAAAAAAAACCGGGGAGGAATTAAACTTAAGACTTATTCCAACACCAGATATTGCAAATGAATTGGGAAAACGCAAGAAAAAATCTCAATTTATTGCCGGCTTTGCCCTCGAATCAGAAAATGAAATACAAAACGCCCGGGAAAAATGTTTGAAAAAAAATATGGATATGATTGTGCTCAACTCCCTTAATCAACAAGAAGGCGGAATAAATAGCGATATGAATGAAATAACTTTGATTGATAACCAAAATAATATTGATAAATTTGAGTTAAAAAAGAAAAAAGATGCAGCCAAAGATATAATTCAAAAAATTTGTGAAAAAATTTAAAAAAATAAACAAAATGAGAACGTTACTATTTGTTTTAATACTATGTGTTTATTCCTTGCAAATGATGGGACAGGAATTGAAATGTAGGGTAAGCGTGATTTCACAGGAGATACAACGAAGCGACAGGCAGTTGTTTAGAACCCTTCAGCAGGATATCCAGGAATTCATGAATACAAGGAACTGGACGGACCATAAATTTAATACACAGGAGAGAATCGAATGCAGGATCATGATCAATCTTGAAAAAGAAGTATCGCAGGGGGAATATAAAGGCTACGTACAGGTGCAATCGAGCCGCCCGGTGTACAATAGTTCTTATTCTTCACCGGTGTTTGTGTATAAAGACAACGATCTTCATATTGAATATGTTGAAAATGAACCCCTTGAATTTAATCTCAATTCGTATACATCTAATCTTACTTCCATTTTGGCTTTTTATGCCTATATTATCATTGGGATGGATTATGACACTTATTCTTTTGAAGGGGGAACAGAATTTTTTCAAAAGGCCGAAACCATTATGAATAACGCACAAAGTTCAAACAAATCAGGCTGGAAGGCTTTTGAAAGCTCAGATCACAAAAACAGGTATTGGTTAATAACCAGCATTCTTGATGATGATTTTAATCCTACACGGAAATTTATGTATCAATACCATCGTCATGGGTTGGACAAAATGGCCGAAACCCTGAATGAATCCAGGGCAGCTATGGCCGAAAGCCTTAAATTACTTGAAAATGTTTATAAACGAAGGCCCGACCCGTATATGCATTATATGACAGTAATTTTTGATGCAAAATCAAATGAATTCATAAAGGTCTTTTCTGAATCGCCACCGGCTGAAATGCAAAGAGTTATCAGGATTCTCTCGCAAATTGACCCTCCCAATGCATCAAAATACAAAAAAATGAAAGAACAGCAATAATAAATTATGCATATTATGTTTAAATATGTTACAATCACTTAAAATACAAAATTATGCATTAATCCAACAGTTGGAAATTGATTTCCATCCCGGCTTAACCATTTTGACCGGAGAAACTGGGGCCGGCAAATCAATCATCGTGGGTGCTTTGTCTTTAATTATGGGTCAAAGAGCCGACAAATCAATTATTAAAGACGACCAGAAAAAATGTGTTGTAGAGGCGGTTTTTGATATTAAAGGCCGGCAGCTTAAACCTTTTTTTGAAGAAAATGATATTGATTATGAGGAAACTACTATCATCCGGAGAGAAATAACATCAAACGGAAAATCAAGAGTATTCATTAATGACACACCTTATACGTTGAATATACTCAAAAGCTTAATTTTGCAAATCATTGACATTCATTCACAGCATCAGAATTTACATTTGAGTAATAATCAATTTCAACTTGAAGTGATTGATTCATTGGCTTCTCATGATGAACTGCTGTATGATTATAACCACAATTATGATGATTATAAGAAATTATTAAAAGAATTTGAACAATTAAAACATAAAATAAAACAAATAGAAGAAGAAAGAGATTATTATACATTTCAATTTGATCAACTCGAAAAAGCAAAGTTGGAAGAACATGAACAGGAAGAACTTGAAGCAGAATTGAATGAACTTGACCATGCCGAAGAGATCAGGAAAAGTTTATCAGAAGTGATCCATATATTTTATGATGAACAATCCAGTACACTTGATAAATTAAAAGAAGCGGCCTCCCAAATTGAAAAAGTACAAAAATATATTTCTAAAACAAAAGATTTAAGCAGAAGACTTGAAAGCGCTTATATTGAAATACAAGATATTGCTTCTGAGGTAGACAGCATTGCAGAAAACGTAGAATACGACCCTCAACGCTTAAACTTTATCAAGGAACGGCTTGATTTAATATACGGCCTTCAACAAAAACATCATGTGAATACTGTTACGGAACTATTGAATGTTAAAAAGGATCTTCAGGAAAAATTAGACGAAATAGATTCTTCTGACCTTAGGTTTAACGAGATACAAACAAAAATTGAAGAGAAAAAGAAAACACTAGAACACTATGCCAGCCAGATTTCTGAAAACAGGTTGGCGATTAAACCTCTTTTGGAAACAAAAGTGAATGATTTACTCAGACAATTGGCAATTCCCAATGCATCGTTCCTTGTTCATCATGAATACACGGATGATTTTGTGAGTACAGGAAGGGATCTGATCAAATTTTTATTTTCAGCCAATAAAAATCAAAAAGAGTATGATATTTCAGAGGTTGCTTCGGGCGGAGAACTTTCAAGGCTAATGCTAAGCCTTAAGTATCTTATTTCTCAAAGTAAATCACTTCCAGCCATTGTATTTGATGAAATAGATGCAGGAATTTCCGGTGAAACTGCATACAAAATGGGAACAATATTTAAATCAATGGCAGAACATATGCAAGTCATCAATATCACACATCTTCCCCAGATTGCAAGCAAGGGTGATCATCATTACCTGGTTTATAAAACAGATGATGACAAGGGAACGTATACAGGGATTAAACTTCTTGATAAAGATGAACGTGTGCATGAAATTGCTAAAATGATTAGCGGAGAGAAAATTACAGATGCATCATTGAAAAATGCAAAAGAACTTCTTGATGGGCATTACTTGCAAACCCTTTGAAACATATTATCTTACAACGGGTTTAACGTATTTGGGGCAAAAAGTTTTTATTTAAACGGAATATAACCACATTTAATATGACAAAAGAATCAGCAAAAGTAACAGAATTAGGAGAATTAGGAGAGTTTAAATTAATAGATCATTTGACGAATAACATTCCATTAATTCATCATTCTACCATTAAAGGAGTAGGAGACGATGCTGCTGTAATGGATTATGGAGGAGATGAATATACGATTATGACAACAGATATGCTTTCCGAAGGCATTCATTTTGATTTAATATATACTCCTCTTAAACATTTAGGATATAAAGCGGCTGTTGTCAATTTTTCAGATGTATATGCTATGAATGCTGTTCCAAAACAAATGACAGTCAGTTTAGCTGTTTCAGGAAAGTTTTCTTTTGAAGCACTTAATGAATTGTATGAAGGGATTTATAAAGCATGCGAAAATTATGATGTTGATTTAGTAGGAGGAGATACAACGTCTTCATTAACAGGTTTAACTATAAGTATTACAGTTATCGGGACAGCTCCTAAGGACCGGCTCACGTATCGTAATTCTGCTCAAATAAATGACATTATTTGTGTTACAGGAGATCTTGGTGCAGCATATATGGGATTGCAATTACTGGAAAGAGAGAAAAAAGTTTTCCAGGAAACCGGCGTTCAAAACCAGTCGGATCTATCTGGTTATGAGTATATTATTGAAAGACTATTAAAGCCCGAAGCGAGAAAAGGCCTCGGGCCGCTATTAAAAGAACATGACATACAACCTACTTCGATGATCGATATATCTGATGGTTTATCTTCTGATGTGTTGCATATATGTAATGCATCACAATGTGGATGTAAAATATTTAAAGAACAAATACCCATCGCGGAAGAGACCGGTAAAATGGCAAAAAAGATGAATTTGGAACCAACCATATGTGCAATGAATGGAGGAGATGACTATGAATTATTATTTACGGTTTCAATAGATGATTATGACAAGATTAAAGGTGTACAAGGCATATCAATGATTGGTCATATAACCGATAAAGAGAATGGGGCTTATTTGTATCCGCCACAAGGCGAACCCATCGAAATAAAGGCTCAGGGATGGAATTCATTTTTGGAAGAATAGCAGCAAAAAAATTATTCCAAAAAATACCCTTTCATGATCCCGCGTTTCGAGTTTTTAATGAACAGGATGATCTCATCCCTTTCTTTAGAAGCAGGCAGTTCAGCTTCAATATATTCCATGGCTTGCGAATTGTTCATACCTTTTTGATAAAGAACCCTGTAAATATTCTGGATTTCATTAATTTTTTCATTTGAAAAATTTCGTCTGCGAAGGCCTATTGAATTCACTCCTGCAAAACATAAAGGTTCTCTGGCAGCTTTCACATAAGGAGGAACATCTTTTCTGACCAGCGAACCACCGCCGATCATTACATGCCCGCCGACATGCACGAATTGATGGACAGCTGTTAAACCGCCGATGATAGCCCAATCACCAATTTCTACTTCTCCTGCCAATGTTACACCATTCACTAATATGCAATTACTGCCAATTGAACAATCGTGAGCCACATGGACATATGCCATTAATAATGAATTAGCTCCAACACGGGTTTCTCCCTTGGCTTTTGTTCCCCTGTTTAATGTTACGAATTCCCGGATGGTAGTATTGTCACCAATTTCTGCTGTGGTCTTTTCTCCTTTAAATTTTAAATCCTGTGGTATGGCTGATATCACAGTACCCGGGAATATCTTGCAATTTTTACCTATCCTGGCTCCAGCCATAATGGTAGCATTCGGGCCAATCCACGACCCTTCACCAATACTTACATCCTTATCAATGGTAACAAAAGGTTCAATCACTACATTATCAGCAATGTTTGCATCCGGATGGATGTATGACAAAGGTTGTTTCATAATTATTCGACTTTTGAGATTTGTGCTTTCATTTCACCTTCAAATACAATATTTTTTCCCACAAAAGCTTTTCCTTCCATGTGAACAAGTCCGCGCCGGATAGGATTTTTTAACTCTAGTTTAAAGATGATCGTATCGCCGGGTACTACTTTTCGTTTGAATTTTGCTTGTTCAATTTTTAAAAAGTAGGTCATATATTTTTCGGGGTCTGGTACTGTACTTAGTGCAAGAATTCCGCCAACCTGTGCCATCGCTTCTATTTGCAATACACCTGGCATGATCGGTTCATTTGGGAAATGGCCAACAAAAAAACCTTCGTTCATCGTAACGTTTTTCAACCCGATAATCGAATTATTGTCCATTTGTAATATTTTGTCAACCAATAAAAAAGGAGGACGATGAGGCAATAATTTTTTGATCTGGTTAATATCCAGCAGGGGATGTGCATTAAAATCAATATTCGGTGCTGTGTTTATATCTTCTTCTTTTTTAATGATCTTGCTTAGTTGTTTTGCAAATTCGGTATTGGATTTATGGCCGGGACGTTTTGCAAATATTTTTCCTTTAATTGGCCTGCCGACCAGCGAAATATCACCCAATACATCAAGTATTTTATGTCTGGCAGGTTCATTTATATGATACAATTCGGGATTGCACAATAACTTCCCTTTTTCGCCATTAATACGGGGCTTATTCAGTAAATCGGCAATCCGGTTTAATTCTTTCTGATCTACTTCTTTGTCTATAATAATAATCGCATTATTGAGGTCTCCTCCTTTGATCAGATTGTTGTCAATTAAATACTCCAGTTCATGGAAAAAAACAAATGTTCTGCATGAAGAGATTTCTTTGTGAAAGTCTTCAATATTATCCAGCTCAGCATATTGATTTCGAATAGTGTCTGAGGGATAGTCTATTAAAACACTTAAACTGAAATGATTGTCAGGGAAAAGGAATATTTCAGTTCCCCGTTTTTCATCTTTATAATAGATTTTTTCTTTGACTTCATAATAATTTTTTTCAGCATCTTGCTCTTTTATGCCTGCTTTTAAAATAGCCTCTGTAAAAAACTTAGCGCTACCGTCCATAATAGGTACTTCAGGTGCATTGATCTCAATGAGTGCATTATCAATTTTAAAGCCGGCCAGTGAAGAAAGGACATGTTCAATTGTGCTGATACGAACCCCGTCAACACCTATTGTAGTACCCCTTGAAGTATCTATGACATTTTGTGTGGATGCATCAATGACAGGCTGAGCTTCAAGGTCAACCCGTTTAAATTTATAGCCATGATGAATGGGAGCAGGTTTTATTGTCAATTCTACATTTAAACCAGTATGTAAGCCTTTTCCGCTTAGCTTAACTTCTTTTTTCAGGGTTTTTTGATTTTCTTTAATTCCCATATAGTTAGAAATTTAAATAAAGTAAAACATGTTATTGATCTTTGTTTTGTTGTTTCATCTCAAGTTGATTAACCTTTTTTTCCAGTTCTATCAATTGTTTTCTGAATTCATCCCCTTTTCTAAAGATGGCATATGATTTTTGATAGGCCCTGATGTCAAAGGCGGGGGAGCCTTGTATGATCTTGCCTTCTTCTTGTATGCTTGCTGAAATACCTGATTGGGCAGCTATTTTAACTTTGTCTGCAATTTCAAGATGCCCTATGATACCAACCTGCCCTCCAATTAAACAATCGCTTCCGATTTTTGTAGAGCCGGCAATGCCTGTTTGAGCAGCAATTGCTGTGTTTTCACCAATTTCTACATTATGCCCTATCTGGATCAGGTTATCAAGTTTGGCACCTTTCCTGAGTATTGTTGAACCAATCGTTGCACGGTCTATTGTAGTATTAGCGCCAATTTCTACATTGTCTTCAATAATAACATTCCCTACTTGTGGAACTTTTTGATAATCACAATTTTCCTGGGGGGCAAATCCAAATCCATCGGCACCTATTACAGCCCCTGCATGAATTTTACATTGACTCCCTATTTTGCTTTCATCATACACTTTTACTCCCGAAAATAAAGTTGTATTATCACCAATAACACAGTTGTCTCCAATATATGAATGAGGAAATAGCTTTACATTGTTCCCTATGACAGAATTGCGTCCTATAAAAACGCAATGTCCTATGTAAATGTCTTTTCCCAGTTTTGCTGTTTTATCAATGTAAGAGGTTTTCTCTATTCCACTGAGTTTGCGTTTGGTCTGTTGTTGATATGTTTCGAGTAATTTAGCAAATGCTGTATAAGCATTTTCAACCCGGATCAATGTTTTGTTTAATTTTTTTTCAGGAGTAAAATCTTTATTGACAATAATGGCTGAAGCATGGGTTGTATATATGTATTTTGCATATTTGGGATTGGAAAGAAATGCCAGCGCTCCTTCTTTACCGTTTTCAATTTTGGCAATGTCATTGATTTTAATATCAGGATTTCCTTCAATTTCTCCTTGTATTAGTGAAGCAATTTCTTTTGCAGTATATTCCATTAAATAGTTTTTGGATTGATATATTTTATTTCTGGATGTAAAACTATTAATTTTTACAAAAGTAATTAAATAAATTGAGTAAAATCTAATTCTTTAGGATAACATAAAAAATATTTTTTAATGGTTTTGGAAAGTGCAGACATATTGAGCATGTCTGATGCTTCCGCTACATCCTTTAAAACACCATTAGAATAAAGTATTTGGATGTTTTCATCTTCTTTGCTGTAAGCATTATTCGAAATGATGTCAGTAAAAATGAAATAATCTGCTTCCTCATTTTTTATATTATAATGGCCGTATTTTTTTAAAAATTGTTGTCTTAATGATTCAATGACAGGCTGGCCAAAAGGTTCATTGCTGATACGGATTTTAAATAATTTTCTGTCTGTAAGTTTTTGGCAAAGCATTGACAATACCTTATCTGAGCTGTTTTTCCAGGTTTTTGCACATGCAATAATGTCATTATCATCTAAATTTGAAAATTCATCTAAAATATATTTTCGTTCTGGGGTGTTTTTTGATTTTATAATGGAAGGATTGATGTTATTGCTTAAAAAAAAATCAAGTGATTCAGTGGTATGAATCTCATAGCCTTTTTCATACAATTCTCTTACCCGTTTTAAAATTTTTAACATTAAATATTCTGCTGCCAATACTGTTTTATGCAGATAAACCTGCCAATACATTAATCGCCGGGCAATTAAAAATTTTTCAATGGAATAGATGCCTTTTGATTCTACAACCAATTTATCATCTACAACATCCAGCATTTTTATAATCCTGTCAGATCCGATCACTCCTTCCGTAACCCCGGAAAAAAAACTGTCGCGTTTTAAATAATCCAGTCTGTCCATATCTAATTGACTCGATACCAACTCATGTAAAAATTTTTTTTGATGTTTATTCCTGAAAATATCAATGGCAAGAGTAAGCTGGTTACTAAATTCGGTATTTAGCTCCTCCATATACAATTCAGACATCTTTTCATGAGAAATATTGATGATATTCTCTTCCAGTGCATGCGAAAAAGGGCCGTGCCCGATATCATGTAGCAATAATGCTATTGTAGTGGCTTCTGCTTCTTCATTAGATATTTCATGTCCCTTGGAACGTATAATATTGATGGCAGAATCAAGTAAATAAAGGGTTCCAAGGCTATGCTGAAAACGTGTATGATTGGCTCCAGGATAGACATAATTGGTTAATCCCAATTGTTTGATATGCCTTAACCTCTGAAAATATGGATGTTCAATAAGATCGAAAACCAGTTCCGAATAAATATTAATAAACCCATATACCGGATCGTTTATGATTTTTCGTTTATTCATTCTCAAAATAATAATGGCCTTTTATGTTTTTTATTTTTTCGTAATCTTCCGGGGTGTCAACCATATGACTTTGAAAATCCGTTGTTTTGGTTTTAATCTTATAGCCATTTTCGAGCCAGCGGTTTTGTTCTAATAATTCTGCTTTTTCCAGGGCAGATACCGGTAATTTTGTGATATCTTTTAATACACTGATTTTATATGCATATATTCCAATATGTTTATAAAAGGTATGATGTTTATGCCACTCGGCTTGTTCTTTGTTTCTTACATAAGGGATTGCTGTTCTGCTGAAATATATGGCCATTCCATCATATGAAATGATGACTTTAGGAATATTCGGATTTGTTATTACAGATGCATCATTAATTTTTTTTATCAGGGTCGCGATCTGAATCCTTTTATCTTCAAAACAACTCATTAGTTCTTTAATCTGATCCGGATGAATAAAAGGTTCGTCTCCCTGAATATTGATAACAACATCATATTGAGTGCTGCCGATTTTTTTAATGGCTTCTGCACAGCGATCCGTACCGCTATGATGTGTTTTTTTGGTTAACACAACATTTCCTCCAAACCTGTTCACCTCGTCAACAATCCGTTGATCATCAGTAGCTACATACACATGTTTAAGTGTTTTTCCTGCCTGCTCATAAACACGCCTGATCATGGTTTTGCCCTGTATCTCAAGCAAAGGTTTGCCCGGTAATCTTGAGGATGAATACCGGGCAGGTATGATTCCAATAAATTTCACACAATATATATTTAATTTGTAATTTTTTTCGTTTACTTCATTTATCTGTATGTATAATACGAGTAAATTTTTTAAAATGATGTAAGCAAAATTAAAGAATTTATTATACAATTATGAATAAAGAATTTTAATTATTTATTTTAGGCTCATTACTCTTTACTGCAAAACAAAATTGAGTATTCCTGCTTTTTTTACTATTTTTGTATAAGATAAAAATAATACAATATGGATATAAAGAGTATCAAAAGAAGATATGAGATTATTGGAAATTATTCGGGACTCGACCGGGCTATTGATATAGCAATCCAGGTGGCCCCTACAGACCTTTCTGTGCTTATAACCGGAAGAAGTGGTACCGGGAAGGAAGTATTTCCGCAGATTATACATCAATTCAGTAAACTAAAACATGGAGCTTATATACCAGTTAATTGCGGTGCAATTCCTGAAGGAACAATAGACTCAGAATTATTTGGCCACGAAAAGGGGTCGTTCACCGGAGCCCACGAAAAACGAAAAGGCTATTTTGAAGAAGCTGACGGGGGGACAATTTTTCTTGATGAAGTTTCGGAATTGCCGTTTTCAACACAGGTAAGGCTTTTAAGAATTTTAGAAACCGGAGAATATTTAAAAGTCGGCTCTTCAAAAGTTCAAAAAACAAATGTAAGAGTTATTGCAGCAACCAATGAAGAACTTACAGAACTTGTAAAAACCGGAAAATTCAGAGAAGACCTTTTCTACCGGCTTAATACTGTCCCAATCAATATCCCGCCTTTAAAAGAAAGAGGAGATGACATTTATTTGTTATTTAGGAAATTTGCAAATGACTTTGCTGAATATTACAGAATGCCTCCGGTTACACTTACAGATGATGCAAAAGAAATACTTTTAAGCTATGAATGGCCCGGAAATATCAGGCAATTGAAAAATATAACAGAACAAATATCAATTATTGAAAAAGAAAGAACGCTTGATGCTGATTTATTAAGGAGCTATTTGCCTAATTATGACAGTGTTAAATTGCCGGCGCTTGTGAATTCTGATGACGGGCAAAATTTTACTTCAGAACGGGAAATATTATATAAAATCCTGTTTGATATGAAAAATGATATGAATGACCTTAAACGATTGGTTTTGGATACAATGGCAAGTGGAGAATGTGTTCCCAATGCCGATGATTATAACCCGCAATTGATCCAAAAAATATCTGAAAGCATGAATCAACAAGATGGACAGGAAGCACAACAAGTATTGAATAAAATACACAATATAACGTATCATAATAACATTCAAGACACGAAAGAGATCATTGAAGAATCTCTTTCGCTTGAAGGAAAAGAACGGGAATTGATTAAAAAAGCCCTGGAAAAATATGAAGGAAGACGAAAAAGAGCAGCCGAGGAACTGGGTATTTCTGAGCGAACATTGTATCGTAAAATAAAAGAATACAATATAATGTGAAGCGCCTATGAAATGGATTATTAATACATATGGTATGATCATATTAGCTTTTAAATATCTTTCAGCCACTCAAAATATTGTCCGTAGCGTTCGCAATATGGACTTGCGTCTTACACTTCAGGTAAATTTTTAAAAATTTTAAACAGATGCACAAATATTTCAGCCATATTTATATATATTTTTTTCTGATTTTTTGTTTTACCGCATGTACAGTGAATTATTCCTTTTCAGGTGCAACGATTTCTCCTGAACTAGAGACGTTTACTGTAGCTGATTTTGAAAACAGGGCACCGAGTTTTCAACCACAATTAGGATATGTTTTAACCAATACATTAAAAGAAAAAATAGAAAGTGAAACCCGTTTAAAATTGGTTAACAGAAATGCAGATGTACATTTTAAGGGAACCATTACAGATTATAAGGTGAGCCCGGTTTCAATCACCGGAAATGAACAGGCAGCCAAGAACCGGTTAACAATAACAATTAAAGTGGATTATGTAAATTCCATCAATCCTGATGAAAATTTTAGTGCAAATTTTTCCAGATATGAGGATTTTTTGAGTGAAAAAAATTTAAGTGATGTTGAAGAAGAGCTTAACAAGGAAATATCTGACAGGTTAGTAGAGGATATATTTAAAAAAGCATTTTCGAACTGGTAAATTTATTTTGTAATGATACATAAAGAACAACTCTATCAATATATACAATCGCCTGGAGCAATTGACGATGAAAGCATGGAAGAAATGAGTAACCTGTTGGAGAAATACCCGTTTTTTCATACCGGCCATATGTTATTCTTAAAAGCATTATATAATAAAAACCATTGGAGATTTAAATCTCAAATCAAAATATCATCAGCCTTTATTATTGATAAGAAAAAACTCTATCAATTACTGTTCGAAGAAGAAGCTGAAAAACGTAAAGAGCATGAAGACAAGGATCAACAATATGATGTGTTAAATAAAAATGAAGTGAATACATTTGAAGACAATACACAAAAAGAATTGCCTGAAAACAATGAAGAAGAACTAATGTTTATCATAGATGATACGGGCCAGGAAAACACATGTCAAAAAACAATTGAAATTGGAGTTGAACAAAATCAGTTTTCAGAAATGCAGGAAGAAAACGGGTTACTTGTAATAGAAGATACACCATTTACAACCCATGATGACAATACAAAACATAAAACAAGTAAATCCGGTCCTGCAAAACAAAAAAACAAAGGGAATGATTTAATTGATAAATTTATTCAAAATGAACCCGGAAGAATCCGGGCAGATGAAAACAATACCTTTAAAAATGAAGATTTATCAAAATCCAGTACCAAAGAAGATGATGGGTTTTATACAGAGACATTGGGGAATATTTACATTCAACAAGGATATTATAAAAAAGCAATTCGTGTTTTTCAAAAATTAAGTTTGAAATATCCCAAAAAAAATGATTACTTTGCAGCCAAAATAAAAGAATTAAATCAAATTATAAATAAATCTAAAAAAAAATAGAAAATGTATATATTATTTATTATTTTAGTTCTGATTGTCAGTATCTTATTGATTTTAATCGTGCTTGTTCAGAATTCGAAAGGCGGTGGATTAACAGCTAACCTTTCTTCTTCAAACCAGGTAATGGGAGCCAGGCGTACAGCGGATTTTCTTGAAAAAGCAACATGGACATTGGCAGGTGGACTGCTGGTATTAAGCTTACTTGCCAGTATGACAATTCCAAGGGGAGAAGAAGAACAAAAATCACGGCTCCAGGAAAAAGCAAAAAATGCGATGGGCCAAGAAGAGCAAATGCCCTCTTTTCCCACTGAAATGCCTGATGTAGAAGAAGTAGAGAGACAATTAGATACAGGACAATAATTAGAGTTTGTCCATAATGTCCGCTAACCCCGATACAGTCATTCTTCCTTACGGGGCAGGCTTCGTTACGCTTGCGCCAAAATTGCTCATTTACACCAGTAAACTGTGCATTTTGGGACTTCGCAAGCTTCATTATCGAACATTATGATCCAAACACTCGACTTTATAGACAGAGACTAATTAAACTTAAAGCATTCGACGTGAAAAATCCTTCTGATTGTAGATCCATTGAAGAAATACGGGAACATATTGATCAATTAGATCATGAGATCATTGAATTGTTGGGTAAACGGTTTGGCTTTGTAAAAGAAGTTGTTAAATTCAAAAAACCGGATAAGGATAGTATCATTGCTGAAGAAAGAAAAAATAAAGTATTACAGGAAAGAAGAAATCTGGCTATGAAAAATGGTTTAAACCCGGATATCATAGAAAATATTTACAGGGAATTAATTGAATATTTTATAAGCGAAGAATTAAAAATTATAAATCGAAAGTAAAACTCTATGTACAGAAAAGAAATAAAGGTGTTGGACTGTACTGTTCGTGATGGTGGATTAATGAATAAATGGCAATTTGATAATGGATTTGTAAAAGCTGTTTATGAAGCATGCCTTGAATCAGGGATTGATTATATGGAAATAGGGTATAAGAGCAGTGAATCGGCTTATAGCCGGAAAGAAATGGGCGCCTGGCGGTTTTGTGATGAAAACGATATTATCAATACCATTGGTGATAATAAAGGAACAGGATTAAAATTATCTGCAATGGCAGATATTGGCAGGGTTGAATATGAAGACATACCGGAGAAAAAAGACAGCATATTGGATATGATCCGGGTGGCCTGTTATGTACATCAGGTAGACAAAGCAATTGCATTAGCAGAACATTGCATGAATAAAGGGTATGAAGCCACAATAAACCTGATGGCCGTATCTAAAGTCATTGACCGCGATCTAGACGAAGCACTGAATGATATTGCTCACTCAAAAGTACCGGTTTTTTATCTGGTGGATAGTTATGGGAGTATGTATTGTGAACAAATTGAATATTTGGTAGACAAATATCAAAAAGCACTTCCTGATAAAACCATCGGGATTCACGCGCATAATAATATGCAATTGGCCATGTCAAATACCATTACAGGGATTATTAAAAATTGTAATATGTTAGATGCCACATTTTTAGGTATTGGAAGAGGGGCAGGAAATTGTCCAATGGAAGTACTCCTTTCGTTCCTTAAAAATCCGAAATTTGATTTAAGGCCGGCATATAAGCTTATCCAGAATCATATGATACCTCTTCAGAACAAAATACAATGGGGCTATCATATTCCGTATTTAATTACCGGAAGCCTGAATGAACACCCCCGGAGCGCCATGAAATGGATGGATTCAAAAAATAGTGATGACCTGGTGACGTTTTACAATAACATGTTGGATGGTATAGATATTTGAGGGAGGTTAACCTGTTTATTTCGTTAGATTTTTGTTAAAAAATTTACCTGAATTTTCTTTTCGCATTGATGAGTAATAATTTCCCAGCTCCATAACAGACTCCTGAATGGGTATATAGTCGGTATGGTATTTGGGCATTCGTTTTTTGTAATTTCCATCGTTTTTGCTGTATAATATTTTTAAACTTTCATTGGATATTAGAGGATCTTGATGAATCAGGTATTGTTTTATCTGGCCCAAATAGTTTATGAATTTTGCAATGTTATACCCTAACGGGATAAAAGGCTTTGGCTTATGAAGAGTTGTTGCTGCTAATTCCAGTATTTGTTTGTATGGGAAATATTCTGAAGAAACCACAAACCCTTTATTGGTTATATTGCTTGTTGTTAAGTTGATTATAGCTTTTACCACGTCTCTTACGTCTACAAATTCAGCACCTCCGGATGTATAAAATAAGTTCCCCTGCCAAATGCTATGAAGTATCTTTTCAAATCCACTTTCTCCATTTCCATAGCCAATGACCACAGAAGGATATATGATAAGGGTTTGTAAGCCATGTATTGAGCTTTTTCTGACAATATTGTCTGCCGATGCTTTGCTTATGGCATAGGGGTTTTCTAATGCATTATTCCCATTGTTCCGGTTGAATACAGATGTAGAACTAACATAACAGAATTTTTTAACCTGATTCCGAATGGAAGCCAACACAAGGTTTTTAGTTCCTTCTTTATTAATTTTAAACATTTTTTCCCGGTTACTTCCAGTTATAGAAACCATACCTGCAGTATGAAATACAATATCTACATCTTTGGTGGCTTTATATAAAGAAGGAGCATCGAACAAATCGCCATCAATCCATTCTACTTTATTCAATGAATTGGTGATATTTGTGTCAGCAGAATAATACTTAAAAGTATGTTTAAGCTTGTCTAATGAACTGCTTCTGCGTTTTAATGCTTTCACATCTACATCCTTATTTAATAATAAATGATATAATAAATGTGATCCGATAAAACCTGTTGCGCCTGTGATAAGTACCTTCATTTGATATTTAATGTTTGATCTTGTAAATGCATTGAAATAGCAGTAGTGCCTGTTTTTATATCTGATTTATCAAATTTTGTTCCAAAAGATAAGAATGCCAATTATATTTATAATATGAGTCGGATTATAGCGGTTTTGTTATGTTTATCAAAATAATTTAAATAAATAACATATTTCATTGAAAATAAAAATAAATGTAGTAAATTAGATTATTTTAATACATCCTTTAAAATATAGATGCAACGAGTACGATATTACACAATTCTGGTTTTAACTTTATGTGCACATCATTGTGTCAATGCTGTTGATAGGGTTATTGATTATCAGAATATTGCATTTGAAATAATTGAAAACAGAGAAGGAGATGCTTCTCTGTCTGTTATAAATATCCTTCAGGATAAACAGGGATTTATGTGGTTTGGCAGTGCTGATGGGCTTTATCGTTATAATGCCTATACATTTGATGTCTTTCAATACAACCCCAAAGACACCAATAGTATATCAAGTAATTATATTAAATGCTTGATGGAAGATGACGAAGGGAAGATATGGGTTGGAACCAATTATGGGTTAAATATAATTGATAAGAATTCAGGAAATTTCAAACGTTATTTTTATGATTCTGCAAATCATAATTCATTGTGGTATAATTCAATAAATGGACTATTACAACGTAAAAACGGGGACATATGGATCGCTACAGTAAAAGGGCTCAATCGTTATGATATAGAGAAAAAAAGGATATTCAGGGTAAATATAGATCAGATTATTCAGAAAGACGAAGAAAATTACTGGTTAAAAGGTGAAGATATTGCATGGCAGTTTTTCCATGAAGATCAACAACATAATTTATGGATCAGTACCTGGAATCATGGCCTGATAAAGTTAAACTATGACAAAAAAGAACTAAAACAATTTGACGTTCATCAAAATAAAAATTTAAACAGGGTTACAACAATCGTTGAAGATAACCATGGAATGTTACATTTAGGAAGCTATGGAGGACACCATTTTTTATTTGACCCTGTTGCAGAAAAAATTGTTGATACAATTCATTCTGGTGTGCAACTGCGCGCTTCAATGGTTGATAATGCAGGAAATATATGGACAAGTGGAATTGACGAACTAATCATTTATTCCGGGAAAGATTATTCCCGCATAGCCCATTATACAGCCGGAAGCAATAAAGACTATATGTTTAAGAAGGGAAGTATGATAGATGACATATTGCAGGATAATATGGGAAATGTATGGTTGTCAACAAGAAGAGAAATACTTGTCCATTTTCTTCATAAAAATAATTTTAATAAATATTACCATGAAATAGGAAATTCAAAATATAGGGATTATGGGAAAGTCTTTTTTATTGATAACCAACAAAATTTTTGGTATGGAACATACGGAGATGGGTTGCTGTTATTTGATAAAAATTTTCGTTTAATCAACCGGTTTAAGAATATTCCCGGCAAAACTTCTCTGCCCGCAAATTTTATTTGGACCATAACTCAAGGTGAAAAAGATAATATTTGGGTTGGCACAACAGAAGGCATAGCGATATTTGATCCATATAAGAAAAAAATCATTAAAACAATTCAGAATACCAAAGAGAAGACAGACATTTTGTCCCATAATGCCATTTATGAAATACTACATGACAGCAGAGGAAATGTTTGGGTTGAAACAGAAAAGGGAATTGACATATTAAAATCTGATGGAAGCATCATCCATTTTACAGAACAGGAAGATGTGGTAAAATATCAGGTAAATACATTAGCGGAAGATGCAAAGGGAAATATATGGATTGGAACCAATTATGGATTGATATGCTATAACCCCGAAAATAAATCACATAAAAGCTACGTGTATGATCCACAGACCAACAGCGGATTAAGCAATCAACATGTAAATGACCTTTTTATTGACAGTGCGGGATATGTATGGATTGGGACAGATTATGGATTAGACAGGCTTCATCCTGAAGAAAATACAATAGAATACTTTTTTAAAGAAGATGGATTGTCTGACAATAGAATAAACCAAATAGAGCCTGATATAAAAGGTGATTTATGGATGTTGTCGCCTGGTGGTTTATCAAAAATGAATATAAAAACAAAAAAAATAACAACATTTGATAAGAATGATGGCTTATTAACCCGAAAAATTCATTAAAAAAGTAAGATAATTGGGTGTAAATTGCTATCTT
>CAYMKE010000017.1:0-20332 GCA_964390955.1 uncultured Bacteroidales bacterium
ACCCAGGCATAAATATGATTGGGTGAGAGATGGTGTGAGTATAGAGCGGAAAACGGGATTTGAACCCGCGACCCCAACCTTGGCAAGGTTGTGCTCTACCACTGAGCTATTTCCGCGTATATTTTTTAATAACGGCACAAAAATAATCTAAATTTTCGTTAAAGCCAAATTGTTTTTTTGTTTTTTTATTTAATGCCAATCCATTTTTTTATGTCATTCAGCTTATTCAAAGCATCAACAGGCGTGAGTTCATTGATATTAATATTTTTGATTTCATCCCTGATCTGCTTTAGCACCGGGTCATCCAGTTGAAAGAAAGACAATTGCATGCCTTCACGGTTTTGCGATATATCGGCCACCGGCCTGGCTATCTGCTTTTCACTGCCTTTGCCTTCAAGTTCTTTTAATATTTCTTCGGCTCTTTTTACCACACTCTTTGGCATGCCTGCCATTTGGGCAACGTGTATCCCAAAACTATGCTCACTCCCACCCCGTTTTAATTTCCGGAGAAATATCACTTTATCTTCCAGTTCTTTTACAGTAACATTATAGTTTTTAATTTTATTAAAAAACTTTTCCATTTCATTCAATTCATGATAATGGGTAGCAAACAATGTTTTGGCGCTTGCTTTAGGGTGTTCATGAATATATTCAACAATGGCCCATGCAATAGAAATTCCATCATAAGTGCTTGTCCCCCGTCCAATCTCATCCAATAAAATAAGGCTCCGGGGGGTAATATTATTTAATATGCTTGCCGCTTCATTCATCTCCACCATAAATGTTGATTCCCCCAGGGAAATATTATCCGAGGCGCCCACACGCGTAAATATTTTATCTACCAATCCGATCTTTGCTGATGAAGCGGGCACATAACATCCCATCTGGGCCAGCAGGACAATCAGGGCTGTTTGTCTTAATAAGGCTGATTTACCGGACATGTTGGGTCCGGTAATGATAATAATTTGCTGCTCCCTGTTATCCAACAACACATCGTTTGCAATATACTTTTCATCCATAGGCAGTTGCTGTTCTATCACCGGATGCCTTCCATCTTTGATTTCCAGTATATCATCATCATTCACAACCGGCTTAACATAATGATTCTCCTTTGCCAGTTGTGCAAATGAAACAAGGCAATCTAATTTTGCCATCAGGGATGCATTGAGTTGAATTGCTTCAATATAATCTACGAGACTCATTATGAGATCATGAAATAAATTGGTTTCCAGAGCAATGATTTTTTCTTCAGCGCCTAATATTTTTTCTTCATACACTTTAAGCTCTTCTGTAATATACCGTTCAGCATTTACAAGCGTTTGTTTCCGTATCCAGTTGTCCGGCACTTTGTCTTTATGCGTATTGGTTACTTCAATATAATACCCAAATACATTATTATACCCAATTTTTAAAGATGGAATCCCTGTTGCTGCTGATTCTTTTTGTTGTATTCCGGCAATGTAATCTTTTCCGGAATGGGAAATATGCCTTAATTCATCAAGTTCTTTGGATACTTCTGCTGCAATCACATTTCCTTTATTAACCTGGTTTGGCGGGTCGGGTTGTATTTCGTTCTCAATGCGTTCCCTGGCAGATTTGCACAAGCTTAGCTGATCGCCAATTTTTTTTAACAATGCATCTGATGAATCCAGGCATAATTTCTTAATGGGCTCTATAACACTTAATGCGACTTTAAGTTGTACCATTTCACGTGGTGTTATCCTGTTGGATGCCAGTTTTGAGATCAGGCGTTCAGGGTCACCGGCTGATTTAAGATATTCTTTTATTTCCTCTCTTGTATCTTCCTGGTCAATAAGATACTCAACAGCATCCAGGCGTTCTGTAACAGGCTTTAGCTCCTTTAGCGGAAGCGCTGTCCAGCGCCTCAGAAGCCTTGCCCCCATGGGTGAATTGGTCTTATCAATCACATCTATCAGTGTTTTGGCCCCTTCGTTAATGCTGGAGAATATTTCAAGGTTACGAATAGTAAACTTGTCAAGCCATACATAATGATCTTGTTCAATGCATGAGATTCCTGAAATGTGTTGAATTTTTTCATGTTGAGTATGCTCAAGATACTGAATTGCAGCGCCTGCTGAGATCACTGCATTATCAAGGTTTTCAATGCCATATCCTTTTAGGGAAGTAGTGTTAAAATGGCTCAATAGCTTTTCGCGGGAGTTTTGCATTGTAAACACCCAGTCATCAAGCGTATACGTATAAAACTTAGTGCCAAACAATTCTGTAAAGCGTTGTTCTTTGCTGCGTTCAAAGATTACCTCTTTGGGTTGAAAATTATTGAGAAGCTTGTCAATGTATTCAAAATTGCCTTCGGCAACCATAAACTCTCCGGTAGAAATATCAAGGAAAGCAATGCCTGCAATATTCTTTTCGATATGTAAGCTGGCAAGAAAATGGTTTTCTTTCCGTTCAAGAATATTTTCATTATATGATACACCGGGTGTTACCAATTCCGTAATACCCCGTTTTACAACTTTCTTAGTCGTTTTCGGATCTTCCAGTTGATCGCATACGGCTACACGCAAACCGGCTCTGACTAATTTAGGCAAATAAGTATCTAAGGCATGATAAGGGAATCCGGCCAATTCAACAAAAGAAGCAGCTCCATTCTTCCGTTTTGTAAGTGTTATACCTAAAATTTCAGAAGCCTTAATCGCATCTTCAGAAAACGTCTCATAAAAATCACCCACCCTGAATAATAAAATTGCATCAGGATGCTTTCCTTTGATAGCATTATATTGCTTCATCAAAGGAGTTTCTACTGTTTTTGATGTGTTTTTGGATGTATCAGCCAATATATTGTTTTTTTGGGTTATCCATTTTTATGCCTAATGATTTCAATTGATTTTCTGGACTTTAATTTTGCCTTAGGCATAAAAACAGATAATCATTTTGTTTTTTTTTATTCTAACAAAAATAACAATCTTTATGAACCAAGCATGTAAAAAATATTTTTTCTCAATAAAAAAATCATTATATTTATAAAATATAATCTAATCGTATGCGCTGTCAAAATAAATTGGTGTTTGTCCAAACACTTGATTTTATAGACGGACACGAATTAACACACACGCATATGATTATAAAAGGAAAAGAAAGGTATAGAGGTTATAAATAAACTTTTCCAAAGTTTAAAACTTTGGAAAAGTTATCGGGAAAATCCCACACGCCCTCTATACCTCTAAACTTTTAAACTTTTAAACCGCTAAACTTTTAAACTCAATTAACTCAATCAACTCAATCAACTTAGTAACTTAATAACTTAATAACTTAATAACAAACAGATGAAACACGTCATATCATTTTTATCATGGCTCTTTATCTATACCATGATATTTGGACAGCATGCTGAATTTATGACAGATGTTTCTGAAGGATGTGATTTGCTGACGGTTAAATTTGACGCATCATCATCATCAGGTACGGAGCCTCTCAAATATATATGGGATTTTGACAATGGCAATGACCCTGTGACAGAAACATCATCAACAGCCAGAGCAATATTTAATACTCCCGATGCCTATCAGGTTGAACTCATTGTAGAAGATGCCAATGGCAACCAAAGCAGTCCTTACACACAAACGATCAATATTTATGAAGGCCCTTCTGCCAATTTTTCTTACACAGGAGCCACGAGTGGATGCGCTCCGTTAACGTTAGATTTCCAGGATCAATCAGAAGCAGGCGACAACCCTGTCACAGAATGGTTATGGGAATTTGGCGATGGCAGTACTTCAACCGTCCAAAATCCGACACAAACTTACACTACATCCGGAAATTTCAATGTAAGCTTATATGTAACAGACAGCAAAGGGTGTGTATCAGACATAACCATCGATGATGTAGCCCAGACCACCAACACTATCCGTTTTAACATTGAAGCAGACAAAACCTATTCATGCGACAGCACTACTCCATTAACCACCACATTTAACCCGGGGATAGGCTATAACATCCCTCTTTCCACATATAATTATCTGTGGGATTTCGGAGGAGGCGATACAGACACCAGCGCCGCTCCTACTCATACATTTAATAAAGGGAGCCACGAGATAACACTTACTGTATCTACAAAAGACGGGTTATGTGATGTCACCCAAACCTATCCCGGATTCATTAACGTAGGAAGTGTAACACCCAATATCACGTATGGCAATACATATCCCAAATGCGGCATGCCAACCCATAAATTCACACTGGAAAACTTTGGGGTAGGAGATAATCAAAAAATAATATGGGATTTTGGGGACGGAAGCGTTGACACAGCTATTGGCTCCGGTAGCATCGATCATCAATTTACCGATTCAGGGGTATACCAGGTCAAAGCATACATTACTGACCCGGACGACCCTTCATGTATCAATGTAAGTTCTGTTAATGCTCATATAGACATCCCTGCAAAAACATTTAAAGCAGACAATAAAGCGAATTGCAACAATGACTCTATTACATTTGAGCCACCGGATATTTGGGACACAGATTCATATATCTGGAATTTTGGAGACGGCAACTATTCCACAGAAAAAAGGCCTGTGCATAAGTATGCAAATCCGGGCACATACGATGTCTCGCTTACGATCATTACCAGAGCTGGAGGATGCAAACTGACATTTACAGAAGAAGACTTTATTCATATCGGAGCACCCGATGCATCCTTTAGCACCCCAAATGGCAGAGAGATATCAACCATTCCTGTCGGATATGATTTAAGCGGTTTGCCACTTGATTATCTTGAAGGAGGATGTTTGAATGATGCCGTTAACTTTGTATCCAATTCAACCCCTGAACACAATATTATAAACTATAAATGGATATTCGGAGATGGTACAGAAGAAGAAACCTCTACAGGTACAACATCACATGTATATACCTCGGAAGGAGTTTTTTCCCCGATCCTGGAAGTGACCGATGAACAAGGCTGTACGTCCCTTGACACATGCCATAATTGCGTGAGGCGTGGGGAGCAACGAACTGTTGACCTGGATATTATCACGCAAGATACCGTGTGTTGTACGTTTGACAGTATTAAATTATATACGAATACGCCTACAGACCAGATTGATCTGGTTTGGTATCATCTGACTATGATAGGCGAGGAAGCAGGACTGCCTCCGGTTTACAACGGATTTTACAAGGAAGGGGGGCAATTCAAAGATTTGGGAGGCAATCCAAACAATAGCCTGGCCTGGGAAGATTATTTTCTCACAACATACAGCATCCCTGAAGAAGGAGACAACCTGGGGCTTGATTATTATATTTATAACAAAGGATGCCCTACCAACATAGAATATCCTGAGATACAACATCACCGCCTGCCCTGGGGCAACTTTTTATATACCCCCACGGAATGCGAACCCAACGTTGACTCAACAAGCGATAAGATCATTTTTGACCTCAATGATCCTGCCGTGTTCCAGGGAGAATGGCTGGCCGAAGAAAACTACCCCCTTGACTCCGTTGTCATCAGTATTGATGCCCCGTTTGATTCCACTGTTGTTTACAGGCGTCAGGATTACCCGGGGGGGCTAAACTTCACTCAATTCCAGGCAAATAACGAATTCCCTGTCATTATTCTGGACTCGAGCGCTTCCGGCCAGTTTTTTGTACATACCTATCTATACGATTCCGATCCTGAGGACCCTAACGGGTTTATAAAACCTCCTGCTGCCAATAATGTATGCGGCCCTCCGGGCCAGGCATGTTATGACAGGGTGCCTGTTCCCATCATTAAAGAAGTAATGACAGTAAATATCAATACATCATCGAATGTAAAAAAAGGATGTATCCCTCTTGAAGTAGATTTTAATATTATCAATGAAGAAGCAGTACAAACAGATTCAACACTGATGTGGCTGTTCAGCAACGGACAAACAGCCAGCGGCCCCAATCCGACAGTCACATTTAACTCCCCCGACACCATTACATACAGGCTCTTTGGATACGACTCCTCAGGGTGTGAAATAGATTCAACCTTTATTCGCGACACCATTATGGCGTATGGTGTAACAGCAGATTTTATAATGGATACAACTATATTATGCCTGACAGACAGCGCTTTCAGCAGTATTAACATCAATAATACATCTGCATCCAGTGGCGCCATTATTGAGAACAGATGGAATATGGACGGCACTGCAGATACTGTCATCAATCAATCGTCTTTTTCTTACAGGTTTTTTCCCGAAGATGCCCCTCCTACTTATTTACAGAGCCAGGGCAACTATGTGACATTAACAGTCAAAGACGACCAGGGGTGTGAAGCCCGGGACAGCATAAAAATCCTTTTACGCAATCCGGTTCCTGAATTCATTTTTGGACGAAGAGATTTTGGTTGTTATGAAGAGGCTTATCTCGATCTCGCAGAATACAGCCTGATAGGTGGTGTTGCTCCTGTTTATGGTGAATTACACTGGCTTTGGGATGGTGATACCATACATCATCATAAAAACCTCCGGTCTCCTCATGGGACTGAGATAGGTATTTCCCGGGGCGAAGAAGGAACATATAAAGCCTGGATAGAAATCACAGGAGATTCTCTGGGATATTGCCCTGCCGCAGGAGACTCTGTTACTTTTATCCCTACACTGGATTCTATTACAGCTAAAATAGATATAAATAAAATGGTTTTTGAATGTCCGCCGGCACAGATAGAGTTAAATCATGACAGTACTCTGTTAATTGATAGTATCCCAATTAAAGAAACCCATTGGGCAATTTATAATACACTGGGCAATACAGTAGCATCTTCTGAACTTTCAAGGCCATCATTTACCATTCGCGAAGGAGGATATTATGGCGTCAGGCTTGAAGTTGAAGATGAAAAAGGTTGCAGCGACATTATTGAACAAGACAGCTTAATCCATATAAAAAGCCTTAATGGAACAATCATATTGCCTTCTGACACTATTTGCATGGGCGACTCTGTGAGCTTTAACAGCTCATCTTCAGGAGCGACAGATTTTGCATGGGACTTTGGTGAAGGAAGTGTTTTCTCAGGGCAACAAACCACTTATGCTTACAAACAGCCGGGAAACAGGATCGTCCGATTGATATTAAGCAGGTTGGACCAATCAGATAACCTGACATGCCAGGAAACAATACAAGATACGATTGTGGTAAAGAATGCACCGGTCTTTTCATTAAATGATACGTCAATTTGTACCGGAGACACCATAACATTGAATGTGCCCGACTCATCGGATTATGAATATACCTGGTATCCTGTGGCATCTTCTTCCCCATCGGCCACTGTTTTCGACTCAGGTGTTTACTCGGTTACTGTCAGAGACATTGTGGTAAATTGCTCTACAACCGACTCTATGCATTTAACAATAAACGCTTTGCCCATTATCAACATAACCACCGACCCTCCTGTTTGCATTAATGAAACCATTACACTTGAATCAACCAGCTCTCCTCCTGCTATGAATTATTATTGGACAAACAATACATTAATACTTGATTCAATTGCAAATCCTACAACTATTTTAAATACCCCTTCAACAATTTACCTCACCATTACAGACACCAACGGGTGTCAAAACCATACTCAAAAACACATAGACATTATTGAAAAACCTGTGTTAAACCTTTCAGACACAAATATTTGCCCAGGTGATTCTGTCACACTTTATGGTTCTCCGGTAAATCAATCGTATCAGAATGGTAGTTATGAATGGTATTATGAAGATGAATTATGGTCAGACAGTTTATCATTATCTCAAATAACTGTAAAAAATGAAGGACAATACACATTGATTTTTTCCGTAGGGACATGTCAATCCACGGGTTATTCAGACATTGGATATCATCCTGTACCTGATGTTACTCACAATGAAGAATTAGTGGTATTTTGCAATACCCAAAACTTTGCCACACTTGACGGAGGCGAAGCCCATCATTATGAATGGGCCCATAGTGATTCAAATAAACGCTATCTTAAAACCAATATCGAAGGAACATATTATGTCACGATTACAAACACAGAAGGGTGCAGCAATACAGACACAATTATAACCGACAGCAGATGCGGCCCGCTTGTGATGGCACCTTCTGCATTCATCCCCGGACAACAGGGCGATGATAAATTCTATCTGCACGACTACAATGTAGGTGATTTTCATTTATATATTTTCAACCGGTGGGGTGAGATTATCTTTGAAAGCAAAGACCCGGAAAAAGCATGGGACGGAACATACAACGGCCAACTAATGCCTGCCGGCGTATACCCGTGGATTATGCGCTACACAGGAGACAATCCCGATTATAATAAAAAAATTAAACAACAGGGAAGTGTAACCATTATTCGATAAATTGAATAATAATAAACAAATACATGAAATCTCAATATCAACAACATATAAAACAATTTAAGACGTCTAAAAAGATAATATTCTCTTTTTATTTGCTGATATTGGTCATTCCATGTCATGCACAGGACATACAACTAACTCAATATTATAACATTGCACAATCGCATAATCCTGCATTTGTTGGTACCTCTTATGCATTCAGGGCTGTTTTGGACGGAAGGTTTCAATGGCCCGCCCTTGATGCAAAGTACAAAACCTATTATTTTTCTGCTGACTATAATCTTGAACGGTACAATAGTGGTTTTGGGGGGTATTTCATATCCGACTACCAGGGAAGTGGCAATATAATCCGGAAAACAAAAATTGCTCTCCAGTATGCTTCATGGATCAATATTGATGATGAATACAGTCTCAGATTAGGAATAGAAGGCGCATATAATAACCTTCATCTGAATTACCAGGAGCAAACATTTCCATCCCAATATTCAACTTATCATATTGAATACAACACAACGAGATTTCCACAAATATTGACAGACATTGAGCATCCTCATTATTTTGATGTTGGGTCAGGCCTTTTATTATATTCAGATCAATTATGGGCAGGATATTCATTATATCATATTAACAGGCCATCCACAGGTTTTTTGGAAAATTCCGGATCGAATACTTCTTTTTTGCATACACTGCTTGGCGGTTACAGATTTAAATATAACATTGGAATGAGAGAAAGCCTGAATGACTATAATTTTCATGTGATCCCTACTTTTTTATACAAAACACAAGGCCCCTCCGACCAACTTGATCTCGGTGTTTATCTACAATATAAAGACATTCTAATGGGCACCTGGTACAGGGGAATCCCTATTAAAAATTATAACAATTCCATCAAAAACATTAATAATGAATCCATTATCTTTTTAATGGGACTTATATTCGACAGTTTTTCTTTTGCCTATTCGTATGACATTGTTATTTCAAAATTATATTCTTCGTGGGGAGCTCATGAAATCGGGATCATCTATAAATTTCCACCAGAAAGCCAGTTCATTTCAAAACATAAAAAATACAAAGCCCTTCCATGCCCTAAGATGCAAAAGATGATAATGAAAAAATGAGTTATGGCTCATAATTCCATAAAAAGAAAAAACAAAGTAAAAAGGCTTTTATCACCTTTTCACTTTATTTTGTTATGTAAAATTCATAAAGAAAATCCTATGCATTATAAGTGGACGCTGCTGTTGAACCGCCTTTGCCTGTCCAGTTGGTATGAAAAAACGCTCCTCTTTCTTTATCAATGCGTTCATATGTATGGGCGCCAAAATAATCACGCTGGGCCTGTAGTAAATTAGCAGGAAGCCTGCCTGAGCGATACCCGTCAAAATATGACAATGCAGCGCTTAATGCAGGAACCGGGATACCATTTGTAACAGCAGTTGATATCACGTTTCTCCAGCTTGCATGGTTATTCATCACTTTCTCATTAAAGAATGGGTCTAACAACAGGTTATCCAAATCAGGATTGGTATCATACGCATCTTTGATTTTTCTTAAAAAGACAGAACGTATGATGCATCCACCTCTCCACATCAATGCAATGCCTCCATAATTTAAATTCCAGTTATAATTCTTTGCTGCAGATTTCAATAAAGAATATCCCTGTGTATAGGAGATAATTTTTGAGGCATAAAGCGCTTTTCTAAGGTCTTCAATCAATTGTTTTTTATCTCCTTTGAATTCAATGGAAGGGCCGGATAAATGTTTCGATGCTTCTAATCTTTCATCTTTAAGAGCAGACAAAAAACGTGCGAACACAGCTTCGCCAATGAGTGTTAAAGGAATACCTTGTTCCATAGCAGAAATGGCCGTCCATTTACCTGTTCCTTTCTGCCCTGCTGTATCCAGAATTTTATCTACCACATAATCACCATTTTCATCTATATACGCCAATATATCTCTTGTGATCTCTATTAAATAGCTGTCAAGCTCTCCTTCATTCCATTCTTTAAAAACCTCATGCATTTCCTGGTTACTCATTCCCAACACGTCTTTCATAATTTGGTAGGCTTCGCATATCAATTGCATATCTCCATATTCAATGCCATTATGCACCATTTTCACAAAATGCCCTGCTCCGTTTTCACCAACCCATTCACAACAAGGGCTTCCGTCTTCTACCTTAGCAGCAATGCTTTGGAAGATAGGTTTCACATATTCCCATGCTTCGGTAGTACCTCCCGGCATAATGGACGGTCCGTTAAGTGCGCCTTCTTCTCCTCCTGATACGCCTGTTCCAATATATCTGAGCCCCTTGCTTTCGACATATTCTGTTCGACGGATGGTATCATGATAATTTGAATTTCCGCCATCTATAATGATATCTCCTTCTTCAAGGTACGGTATTACTTGATCAATAAAAGCATCAACAGGTTTTCCTGCTTTTACCATGACCATGATTTTCCGTGGTTTTTCAAGAGAATCTACCAATTCTTGTACTGAACGGGTCCCAATGATATTTTTTCCTTTGGCTCTGCCCTCTACAAAACGGTCTACTTTCTCAACCGTACGGTTATAAACAGCAACACTAAATCCATTGCTTTCCATATTCAGAACAAGGTTTTCACCCATTACAGCAAGTCCTACAAGTCCAATATTCGCTTTTTGTGTCATAAAACTTTTAGTTTTTTAAATTATACAAAATTATATGTTAGATTATATTTGTTAAGCAATTTGAAAACCAATATCTTTAAAAATCCTGGCAAAATATCCGTCATCATTTTTAAGCTCTATAGTATACGCCGGGAATTCTCTTCGAACAGGATAATTACCTCTCTGGTATTCAAAATGATGCATATTGTTGTATAATTTTTTGCTATCCTGTTCAATATTATATGTTGATGAAATCGCTTTGTATAAAATATGTTTGATTCCTTTTTTACTGCAATCAATGCTGATTGTTTTATTTTTGGGTGATTCAATTTTTTGAGGGTACCAATCATCAATACCAAGATTAAAAAAACGGCTTAAAGCCCGAACACTCATTGCTGTCCCGTTTGCTTTTCCGTCTCTTGAATATCCTGCAATGTGAGGCGTTCCGATGTCAACCAGGTTCAATAGTTCTTTATCAATAACAGGCTCATTCTCCCATACATCAAGAATTGCACCTGCAATACTGCCTTCCATCAAAGCTTCTTTCAGGTCATCATTATTCACCACCGCTCCACGTGAAGTATTGATGATGAATGCATCGTTTTTCATTTTCCTGAATATTTTCGCGTTGATCATGTGCATGGTATTGTCTCTGCAAGTTTTTTTAAGCGGGACATGCAACGTAAGAATGTCAGATTCTTTGATGACTTTCTCGAATGGCAGGAATTGTGTATCTTTTTCAGCTCTTGCCCTGGGTGGGTCATTTAATAAAACATTCATTCTGAGCATCTTAGCTAATTCCTGAACCTTGCTCCCGACATTCCCGACACCAATAATACCAAGGGTTCTGTCCTTTAATGGAAAATTATATTTTATTGCAATATATAATATGGCAGCTGCCATATATTGTTGGACAGAAGACGCGTTGCACCCGGGTGCATTAGTCCATTGAATATTTTTTTTACGACAAAATTTAGTGTCAATATGGTCATATCCAATCGTTGCCGTGGCAATAAATTTCACTTTAGAATCTTTTAATAAAGCTGCATCGCATTTAGTCCGGGTACGGATAATCAATGCATCAGCATCTTTTACTTCTTCTTTCCCGATTTCTTCACCGGGTAAATAAACCACTTCTGCATATGATTCCAAAACTCCCTGCAAATAGGGTATTTTATCATCGGCTACTATTTTCATTCGCTTATTAAACCTTTTTTAACCATTCGTTATAAAATCATAGGGATTCTAAAAAACACTCAAAGATATAAAAAAATTCCTACATTTCAAACCGTTCTTTATAAGCCCACAAACCTGTTCCCGGATTAGAGATAAAATATATTTCTTCACCATCCACCATATTATATCCTTCTTTAAGCTTCGCAGGATCATATTTTCTTCTCATTTCCTGTATATCAGCATATTCAAAATTAACACGTTCAATCTCTTCTTGAGTCAGATGTCCGGGGCAATAAGTAATTTTAAATCTCCCTTCCGATGAACCGTGTATAAGATGTGCTGCTGCACTTAAATTTTGTTGCAAATCAACATTTTGTTTTGTTAACTCAAGCACTTTTTCTGTACCTATATACCCATATTTCCTGATCAGTTTGTCAATTTCAGCATCTTCACCAAACTCTTTAAGCCCGGGGGCCAAAATAATCAATTCGCCCTGATCGTCAATGGCCATTCGTGTTCTGTATATTGATTTATTGCCCAGCCATGTACTCTTATATTCAGAGGGATCAAGAAAAACCACCATTTTTTTAGGAGGTGAGTCGAGCATTTCAAAATTCACTTTCAATGAAAGAGCAGATGCTTTTTCAAAACACTCCATATCATCGCCGATAAAGAGCCCGCGTACCTTCATCTGTCCGTGTTCATCACGTCCGACAACGGTGAGTACATAAACAATGGGAATATGTTTTGCAAAATGTTCCGATGCATAATTTAACACTTTACGTACAGGTGTATCTGCCCGCCCCATCATTCTTTCCATGCCATATGCAGCACCGAGGAAATGACTCTTATTGATGCCTTCCCTGCCACCTGTTCCGACAAATATGTTTTTATTAAAATTGGCCATTCCCACTACTTCGTGCGGAACAACCTGTCCTATTGACAAAATAAGGCTGTAATCTTCTGTAAGTCTTTTATTGACCTGTGCGGGCCATGAATAATTCACTTTTCCTTCCGAAACACGTGATACATATTCAGCAGGCACTTCTCCAAGTGTCACAATATCTTCCCTCCAATTATGAACCTTAAAAAGCTCCAAAGGAACATCACCGAACATTTCCAAAATTTGGCCTTCGGGCATGGCTGAATGAGTTCCCAAAGCAGGAAGAATATCAGTTAATTTGTCCTGATAGTATTCCCATGCATACCTTGTCAATTCTCCGGCATGTGAATGAAACCGAGTGAAATCAGGAGGTATAGCCATTACCTTATCAGCGCCTTTAATCTGTTTCAGTGCTTCGGATAATCCCTTTTTGAGATCTTCTGAACTGATGATATCTGTTTCCGAACCACGTTGATAATATATCATAATATTTATATTTTTTGGTACTACTACAATTATTGTGGAAAAAGTAATTTAGAATTTAGAATCAACTTCCACAAAAATAGGAGTAGAATCTATTTTTTTAATAAACGGAACAACCGGGCAGATTCATGTCTATACTCCGCTATATGCATTAAAACCACCATCTACAGGGATTATAACACCTGTTACAAAAGCTGAAATATTTGATAAAAGATATAAAACAGTGCCCTGCAGGTCTTCAGGTTCTCCGAATTTGGCCATTGGGGTTCCATTGATAATTTTTTGCCCGCGTTCTGTCAATGCATTTGTTTTTTCATCAACCAATAAAAAACGGTTTTGATTGGTAAGAAAAAAACCTGGTGCAATTGCATTAACCCTGATACCTGTTTTAGCAAGATGAACTGACAGCCATTCTGTAAAATTATTGATGGATGCTTTTGCAGCTGAATAGGCAGGAATTTTCGTTAATGGCCTGTAAGAATTCATTGAAGAAATATTAAGCACAACCCCTTTCCCTTTTGTTGCCATATCTTTTGTAAAAACCATAGTAGGCAGAAGTGTTCCCATAAAGTTAAGGTCAAACACCTTTTGAAACCCTTCCTGTTCCAATCCGTAAAAACTATTTTCAATGTCGTTTATATTATCTTTTGTTAACTCTTCAATCTTTGTCGTGGCTTTGGGTGAATTGCCCCCTGCCCCATTTATTAATAAGTCAACCTGGCCAAATTCTTTCATTATATAATCATTTGCTTCCTGCAAAGATGCTTTGTCCAATACATTTGCTTTCACTCCTATTGAAGGAATATTATACTCATCAGTAATCTCATTTGCGATCTGTTCTGCGTTTTCAAAATTCAAATCAAGTATGGCAGTTTTCACACCAGCTGCAGCAAGCCCTTTGGCAATAGAAGCTCCAATTATTCCCGCTCCTCCGGTAATAACACATACTTTGTTTTCTAAATCCTGAAATATAAATTTTGTCATAATTAAAAAAATTTAATGATTAAAATATTTTACTCTAATTCAAGGTAATATAAAGTTATTTACAATAAAATTAAGAATTAAGTGCCAAATTTAATGATTTTGTACACCGGAAAAAAAAGAAATGTGTAAATTCGTACAATTTTATTTTTAAACAATAAATTAACCATCAAAATACAATAACATGGATTTACCCAAGTACACATTTGGTATAGGAGACAGATTTGGACAACAAGGCATTGCCCAGCTGAAAGCGCTTGTCAAAGCAAATCATGACGGATATGAATTTATACCTGTATGGAACAAATCAAACAGAGAGCATGAGATCATACACTCAAAACAAATAGACACTAAAAATGAAGCAGATGAAGCTGTGAAACAACTCGGTTGGAAAAAACCTTATTTTATTGATGCAGATCATATCAACATAAATAATGTAGAAAAATACATTGAAACGTCTAATTTTTTCACTATTGATGTGGCTGAAAAAATCGGTGAAGAAGCAACCAAACAAGAAATCAATGCGTTTTATGAAATAAATAAACATCTTGTTGGAAAAATTAAAATACCACATATTGAAACTCAATTTGGTATTTCCTCAGACCGTATCAGAGAAATCGGAAAAAAGTTTATCCATGCAATAAAAGAAGCAGGAGAGATATACCGCTTCATTGAAAACAAAAAAGGGAAAGGCAATTTTATTACGGAAATATCTATGGATGAAGTTGATGAACCTCAACGGCCTGTCGAAATGTTATTCATTTTAAAAGCGCTTGCAGATGAAAACATTCCCGTGCAAACCATTGCTCCAAAATTCACAGGCCGTTTCAATAAAGGCATTGATTATTCCGGTGATATTGAACAGTTTACCAAAGAATTTGAAGAAGACCTCCTGGTCACCGAGTATGCAGTGAAAGAATTTGGATTACCCGAAAATTTAAAATTAAGCATTCACTCGGGAAGTGACAAATTCAGCCTTTACCCGATTATAGGAAAACTTCTTAAAAAATACGATAAAGGGATACATATCAAAACTGCCGGAACCACATGGCTGGAAGAAGCGATCGGCTTATCACTTGCAGGTGGAAAAGCATTTGAACTCATTCAAAAAATTTATATAAATGCCCTGCGCCGTATTGATGAATTAAGTGAACCTTATTCCAATGTGATCGAAATAAACAGGGATGAATTGCCTTCGGCAGAGGAAGTTAACAAGTGGACGGGAAAACAATTTGCTAATTCTATTCGTCATATCCCCGGCCATAAAGATTTTAACCCGAATATGCGACAATTACTTCATATAGGATATAAGATTGCCGCTGAATACAGTGATGATTACATAGCAGCTTTACAAGAAAACAAAGACATCGTAAATGAGCAGGTTACAGAAAATATTTATGAACGGCATATCAAACGGTTTTTTTAACAAGAAACCTCTTCTTCTATAATCTTTTTAAGCCGTTCGATTTGCTTTTGTTTATTAACTTCTCTGAGGCTTTTAGCTGTTTCAGTAAAGTATTGATGTTTGGAAATAAATGAAAGTTGCATTTTATCCCATTCGATTAACGAGGTGATTTTATTTTGTTCTTTCAGTTCCATGTATAATGTGTTTGAAACTGCAATAAAATCGCTCCTTCCAAGATAATCAAGGTCTGCATCGCACATAATGGCTTCATTAATATTTTTAGGGGCAGGAGGCAGTTTGGTTGCCATGATCAAATCACTGATCTTAACAATTTGTTCCGGGGTATAATTGAATTTTGGAAGATATTTTTTAGCCAGTTCCACACCATAATATTCATGATCATCATAACCAATGATATGCCCTGAATCATGGAATAATGCAGCTGTTTTGAGTAATAAAATATCTTCTTCACTAATCCCTTCGCCCCATCCTATGAGTTCTACCTGTGTAACAACATCCACAGTATGTTTTACGCCATGATAATATAAATAATTGGGCAGTTCAGCCTCCAGTTTTTCAAGCATAAACTCCTGTATATCTGTGAATTGAATCAGAAGAAAACGCGTATTAAAATAATCATTGGGCAATATATTCGAATTGTTTTTCCTGAATTCGGGTTTCAGGCCTTTTACTTCATACAATTCTAAGTCACCTTTATATTTTACAGGTATTTTGCCATAAATATCACATTCAAAAAACTCTTTGATTAATTCATATGTCATGACAGAAATAATTACTTTTCCCGGAACACTCGAAGCTTCCACCCGGGTAGCAATATTTACAGTATCTCCTTTTATATCATATGATTTTTTCCGTTTCCCTGAAACAGCTGCTGTCACAGGCCCGGTATGCATTCCAAATGCAACTTCCCAAATCTTATCTATTTTATTTTTTTCAGCATTCTTTAACACTTCTGACATTTCCAGGGCAGCCATGACCACTTCTACAGGATTTGTAATATTTTTTTTGGGAATGCCTCCGGCAGCCATGTATGAATCACCAATCGTTTTAATTTTATGAATATTGTATTTTTTAGTAATGGCATTAAAATGGATAAAAATCCTGTCCAATTCATCCATTATCGCCTCAGAATCTTTATTCTGTGTTACTTTTGAAAAACCGTTTATCCTGATAAACAATACCGTTGCCATGTCAAACCTGAAATGGTTCTTACGCTTCAAATCATCGATTTTTTTTTGCTGTAAACCATGTTGTTCAATCAGCTCTTCATATTGTTCATTTTTTTGCAACAACTCATCATATTTTTTAGACAGCTCCTTTACCTGGTTTTCAAGTTCCTGGTTTTGTTTAACAAGTTTGGCAATACGTTTTAATAATTTTTCGTTTTCTTTGTTTGGCATTTCTTATTATATAAAAAAATTGTTTTTCACCCAAAAAATCAAATATATTGATGAAGGCATATTATGTCACATTCAACAACAACAATTCACATCTACATTATACTATTACGAAATAATAAAATTTTAGTTATCAATATTAATAAAAAAAAACAAAAAGTGATTAAAATCACTTTTTAAACCACGTTTTTTTTTTATAAAATATTGATAATAAGCAAGACTAAATTATGGATTTTAACATCACTTCTGCATATCTTCCTACAGGAGATCAACCCCGGGCAATTCAATTGCTTTCAGACGGGATTCGTAACAAACAACAATTCCAAATGCTGTTAGGAGTAACGGGTTCAGGGAAGACATTTACCATAGCAAACGTCATTCAGAACATTCAGCGCCCCATATTGGTACTGAGCCATAACAAAACATTAGCTGCCCAGCTTTTTAGTGAGTTCAATCAATTTTTTCCCGAAAATGCCATTGAATATTTTGTTTCGTATTATGATTATTATCAGCCGGAAGCTTATCTTCCGGTTACAGATACATATATTGAAAAAGACCTCTCCATCAATGATGAAATTGAAAAGCTCCGGTTAAGTACAACATCCTCTCTCTTGTCGGGAAGAAAGGATGTGATTGTTGTTTCATCAGTCTCCTGTTTATTTGGACTTGGAAATCCTGATGACTTTTATAAGAACAGCATAAAAGTTAAAAAAGGGGACATCATGGACCGCAATACTTTTTTACTGGACCTGGTTGCAGCCATGTATTCAAGAAATGACATGGAGTTTAGCAGGGGCACTTTCCGTGTAAAGGGCGATACAATTGACGTACATCTGGCTTATACAGATATGGCTTACAGGATTACATTCTGGGATGAAGAGATTGAGACCATCCAGTCTTTTGACCCTGAAACCGGGGAAGTGATTGAATCATTGAACAATGTCCTGATTTACCCTGCCAATATTTTCGTTGCCAGTAAAGACAGGATTTCTTTGGCTACAGAACAAATTAAACTTGATCTTGAAACACAAAAGGCGCATTTTATTGATATTGGAAAAGGAAAAGAAGCCAAACTACTTGAAGAAAGGGTATTGCATGACCTTGAGATGATCCGTGAGCTTGGGTATTGCCCGGGTATTGAAAATTATTCCAGGTATTTTGACGGCAGGAAACCAGGGGAACGGCCTTTTTGTTTGCTCGATTATTTTCCAAACGATTATTTAATGGTTATAGACGAGAGCCATGTCACGATTCCACAGATCAGAGCCATGTATGGCGGCGATTATTCCCGAAAAAAAAACCTTGTGGAATATGGGTTCAGACTGCCCGCTGCGTTAGACAACCGCCCGCTCATGTTTGATGAATTTGAACAATTGGTGAACCAAACCATTTTCGTGAGTGCTACACCCAGTCAGTATGAACTGGAAAAAACACATGGTGAGATCATCGAGCAGGTCATACGGCCAACCGGATTATTGGACCCGGTTATTGAAGTCAGGCCAACATTAAACCAGATTGACGAGCTTTTGGGAGAAATCAATAAACGTGTGAATAACAAAGAACGTATTCTTGTTACCACGCTGACAAAGCGCATGGCCGAAGAACTCACCAATTATTTATCCGGTTTTGATATAAAGTGCCGGTATATTCATTCAGACATAGATACACTGGAACGGGTTGAGATTATTGATAATTTACGAAACGGAGCGTTTGATGTGCTCGTGGGTGTTAACCTGTTAAGAGAAGGCCTTGATCTTCCCGAAGTATCATTGGTTGCTATTTTGGATGCAGATAAAGAAGGGTTTTTACGCTCGGAGACGTCTCTGACTCAAATTGCAGGCAGGGCAGCAAGGCATCTGAACGGGAGAGTCATTATGTATGCTGATAAAATCACCAGGTCAATGCAAAAAACGATTGATGAAACACAACGGCGAAGAGAGAAACAGCTTGCTTATAATGAAGCTCACAACATTACACCCAGGCAGATTGAAAAAGCCACCGGAAACATTATGCAACAACGGTTACAAAATTATTCCGGGCAAAAGCCTGGTGGAAAAGTATATGGCGGCCCCGGTGAAATATCCATTGCTGCTGATCCGGTAGTACAATATATGAGCAAAGAAAAATTATTCGCTGCACTTCACAAGACAAAAAAAGACATGGAAAAAGCGGCTAAAAACCTGGATTTCATAAAAGCTGCAGCTTTAAGGGATGATATGTTTGCCCTTGAAAAAATGTTAAAAGAAAAAGAATGATTGTTTTGCCTGTCCATCGTTCCCTTTTACTGAAACGGTGATGAAGAACTCCGCCTTACCTGAATGTTGTCGATCCTGGCATTGCCACGCATATTGATCAGGAATGAGACGATTTCTGCAATCTCATCAGCATTCATGAGGCCGGAAGTATCCAAATCAGGCCGCATTTCCTTAATCAGATCTGTTTTAACTCCCCCGGGTTCTATAAGGTGCACACGAATGCCATAGTCAATGACTTCTTTTGACAAAACTTTCGTAAACCCGTTTAATGCATGTTTGGAAGCAGTATATGCTGCCTGGTGTTCATATCCTTTGTGCCCCACCACCGATGAAATGTTGATAATCGCGGCTTCATTTTCTTTCTTTAGATGAGGGATCGCGTGTTTGCATATAAAGAAAGGAGCTTTTGCATTGATGGCCATCGTGTCTTCCCATATAGACCCGGTGGTTTTTTCAATGGGTTGGGATGAAGCATAACCTGCGTTATTAATGATATAATTAATTTTTCCAAATGCATTGATTGTCTGATCAACAATGGATTTATATACATGATCATCCTTTAAATCGGCCTGAATGATGAGTGCTTTTACACCTATTTCTTCAACTTCTCGTGCTGTATTTTCGAGTTTTTCCCTGTCTCTACCGCAAACAGCGATATGAATATCCTGTTTAGCTAAATGCAGTGCAATGGCTTTGCCGATCCCCCGGCTGGCTCCTGTGATCAATGCAATGTTTGGTTTCATATGTTT
>CAYMKE010000017.1:20432-21721 GCA_964390955.1 uncultured Bacteroidales bacterium
CTAAGTTTCTAAGTTTCTAAGTTATTGAGTTAATTGAGTTGAGTTTGGAGGTTTGGAGGTTTGGAAGTTTGGAAGTTTAGAGGTTTAGAAGTTTGGAGGTTTGAGAAAATAAAAAACCTAATTTATGAGCCATAAGTGTATAAATAAAAGCCATATTCAAAGATACAAAATTTTATGAACTTAACATCATCGGATTTTTAAGACATTATTTTTAAGAGAAGAATTTATAATTAGAGTATATGTGGTATTTTCTATTTTTATATTTCTTGCATATGACATTTTATATGGGAAATTTATTGTAACATTTCTTGTTTCGCTGAACCTAAGCAACCTTAAAAGTTCTATTGTATTTTCATATTGGTACTGTATCATCTCCTGGTCCTCATCCCTTGCAGCACCCCCCAGATCACGCCCGGGGCATGTATCACATCCCATTGTGCTTTTACCAGGTTTGTGGCGCCGGGTTTGTAGCTCACCAGGTTGTCGTATTGTTCATAATGTTGAGTTTTTATTTTTTTAAACCTGCTTTATCAAAAACATAGAAGTTATGGACGGTACGTGGGATTATTTTTTTTGGAAGGGTGTTGTCTGGTTTCAAATACCCTGTTTATATAAATAATAGGTTTCGAGGTACTTAATCTATAAGTAATTTTAATATTTTTTTCAATTATCTTTTTGTATTGGTGCTTAAGATGGCTAAATTATTCATCTTTGGCACCCATCTTTACAAATTTGGCATCGGCAAGAATATCAACACGCTCCAATAATACTGTGATTATCTCGAAAGCCTTTTCTTCTCCGGCAAGTTCAATATAAAATTCATAAATTTTCCTGAGGTCTTTTTTTGCCCTGGATGTCCATTTTATTTCGTATGTCTCCAAGACTTAACCTCCTGTTTAAAATCTTCATGGGGTGTTAAATTGCCTTTTTTAATATCTTCTTCAGATTCTTCAACTAAAGCATCATCCAAATAAGATTGTAGCTTGCCATATAATTCATTTATAGCTGGTTCTTTTATCTGGTGTAAATGGCTATGTATATAATCTCTCTTTTCAACTAAGTTCATAATTTCCATATTTTTATCTCCTACAAATTTAACGATTTTTTTTACATTTAGTTTTATTTTAACGGATGATATTTTTCCAATTCCTTTTGCAAATCCTCTAAATTGTCCGTCCTGTAACGCTCCGTGCTGCCTACATATTTATGCCCGGCCATGTATTGGACTTCTCTCATTCGTTGATTTGTTGATGAGGTGATGTGGTGATTAAACAAAGATAAATTGACAA
>CAYMKE010000018.1:0-21294 GCA_964390955.1 uncultured Bacteroidales bacterium
AGAAAGGTAGAAAGGTAGAAAGGTAGAAAGGTAGAAAGGTAGAAAGGTAGAAAGGATATAAGGGTCAACACACCCCTATCCCACACGCCCTCCAAACCTCCAAACCTCTAAACTTTCTAAACTTTCTAAACTTCCAAACCTATAAACTTCCAAACCACCAAACCTATAAACTTCCAAACCACCAAACCTCTAAACCTCCAAACCTCTAAACTCAATCAACTTAATCAACTCAATCAACTTAATCAACTTAATCAACTCAATCAACTCAATTAACTCAATTAACTCAATCAACTTAACCAAATGAAAAGCCAGCGGAAAAAAAATATTATAACAGCCTCCTGGGTTAGTATTGTAAGCAATGCTGTATTGGCTGTATTAAAATTAATCATTGGATTTATCAGTGGAAGCCTTGGGGTGATTGGTGATGGAATAGACTCATCAATGGATGTATTGATTTCGGTAATCACATTACTCACTGCAAACTTCATGTCAAAACCTCCAAGTCCTAAATATGCTTACGGTTATGAAAAAGCAGACCTGATAGCATCAAAAGTTTTATCAATTTTTATATTTTTTGCAGGTGTACAACTCATTATTTCTTCCATAAAAAGACTGGCCATTCAACAAGAACCGATCACTCCATCAATGTCAGCAATATATATAATTATGGCCTCTATCATCATAAAATGCGCACTTTCTTTATATCTGAAAAGAACAGGCAAGAAAAACGAAAGTTCAATGTTGAAAGCCAATGCAACAAATATGAAATACGACATTTTTATCTCTGCCACCGTTTTAATAGGGCTTTTCTTTACCCGTTATTTAAATTTCCCGTTGGCTGACCCAATCTCTGCATTAATAGTTGGACTTTGGATACTCAAAGGTGCTTATAAAATATTTGCAGAAACCAATACTGAATTACTGGATGGGGTTGATGACCCTTCGGTCTATAATAAAATATTTGAAGCTGTGGAAGAAGTAGACCATGTAAAAAACCCTCACCGGGTCAGGTCAAGGTCAATATCCGGTTATTACATGATTGTTATAGACATAGAAATTGACGGCATCATCCCGCTTTACAAAGCTCATGAACTGGCAAACCAGGTTGAGCAGAAAATAAGAGATAAAATTGAAAACATATATGATATTGTGATCCATACCGAACCAATAGGTAATTTTGACAAAAACGAACGAAAAGGAATTAGCAAACAGGATATACTATAGATATTTATTACAAATTTATTAATTTAGCATGTTCTAAATTTATAAAGCAATAAAAAAACGACAGACAATTAATAAAGTCTGTTATATTAATATGGAAAAAAAGAAAAATGGGTTCTTACGAAAATTAAGAGATAAGTATCGGTTGATCATATATAATGATGTAACATTTAAAGAAGTTTTTCAATTAAAACTTTCCCGGTTAAACCTATTTATTATTACTTCATTCGTGGCGATTTTCCTGGTAGCTGTCACCATTATCATCATTGCATTTACCCCTTTAAAAGAGCTTATCCCAGGTTACCCCGAAGCCAATCTGAGAAGGACAATCATTAACAATGCATTAACAATTGATTCTCTAAAAAAGGAAATCACATTAAGAAATAAATATCTGGCAGACATTCAAAAACTGGTTTCGGGAAGAACCCCCCATTCGACTTCAAAAAATGAGCTATTAACAAAAAAAGATAAAAAACAAAAAGTAACATTTGATAATCTAAGAAAAGATTCGTTATTCAGGATGCAAATTGAAAAACACGAAAAGTATAATGTAGCCATTTCCAACAATAATAATCCCCAAAAGGATATTTCAAAGTTGCTTTTTTTTCCTCCATTAAAAGGAATGATCACCAATACATTTAACATACACAACAAGCATTACGGGACAGACATTGTTAGTGCTGGTTCAAATACTGTTAAAGCAATACTTGACGGCATTATTATTATGAATACCTGGACAATAGAAACAGGATATGTTATTCAAATTCAACATAAACACAACCTGATCTCTGTTTATAAACACAATGCAGATCTGTTAAAAAACACCGGGGAGCATGTAGAAGCCGGAGAAATTATAGCAATTGTAGGTAATTCAGGTGAGCTTAGTACCGGCCCCCATCTCCATTTTGAGCTATGGCATGACGGACATCCTGTGGATCCGGAAGAATATATTGATTTTTAATTTTAAAACATTTATGACAAAACCCGGAAAAACAAAAAAACATATTGCCATACTCGGTTCAACAGGTTCAATAGGAATTCAGGCACTGGAAGTAATACGCCAACATCACGGGCATTTTGCAATTGAAGTATTAACAGCGAATAAAAATTCAGAATTATTAATCCAACAAGCAAAAGAATTCAACCCGAATGCTGTTGTCATTGCAAATGAAGATAAATTTTCAGAAACCCGTGAAGCGCTCGAAAAAACAGATATAAAAGTTTTTGCCGGTAAAGAAGCGATAGAACAGATTGTCGAAATGGAAACCATAAATACGGTTCTTAATGCATTGGTGGGTTTTGATGGCCTGGCTCCAACATTAAAAGCTGTAGAGTCACAAAAAGATATAGCCCTTGCCAATAAAGAGTCATTAGTAATAGCCGGTGACTTGATTAATCAAATGTCAAATCAATATAAAACAAATATTTATCCGATTGATTCTGAGCATTCTGCAGTTCTTCAGTGCATAGTAGGAGAAGAATTAAATCCTATTGAAAAAATTTATCTTACAGCTTCAGGAGGCCCTTTCAGACAATGGGATATAAACTCTCTGGAACTGGCAACACCGGAAGAAGCGCTAAAACACCCCAACTGGGAAATGGGCAAAAAAATCACGATTGACTCTGCCTCGCTTATCAACAAAGGCCTTGAAGTGATAGAAGCAAAATGGCTTTTTGGATTGAAGCCATCTCAAATCGAAGTCATCATACATCCACAATCCATTATTCATTCTATGGTTCAGTTTGAAGACGGCTCAATAAAAGCACAAATGGGACTGCCGGATATGAAACTCCCGATTCAATATGCACTGGGGTTCCCTAAGCGGCTTAAATCTGATTATCCCCGTTTTAGTTTTACGGATTTCCAAAAACTATCTTTCGAAATTCCTGATCCAAAACGATTTCCAGCGCTCGGACTGGCTTATGATGCCATGAAAAAAGGAGGCAATACTGCCTGTACACTTAATGCCGCAAATGAAATTGCTGTGGATGCTTTTCTGAACAAAAAAATTAAATTTACCGATATCCCAAAGATTTTGGAAAAAACGATGAATAAAACACCTTTTATAAAACATCCCAAAAAAGAAGATTATATCAGTACCAATCATGAAGCAAGGGTTATCGCACGAGAATGCATTTAATTAGTGTGTACGGGTGTTGAAATCTATTTTTATATCTTTAATATTTAACTGGAGGGTTGATTTGCCGTTAAAATGATTTAAATCAATGGTATAACAAATATCAAAACACGAGTTGTTTTTAATCGTCTCATAATGGTGGCCCTGCCGGAAAGCAATAGCAGGTATTCCTTTTGAAGACTCATTTTGATATATATTTAATTTAAGATGATCGCCATTTTTACCTACCGGCTTGGCAGTGCCCCGGTCAACAACGTTCCTGCTGCAAAAGACAGGTGTCATATTACCGGGGCCGCAAGGTTCAAATTGACGAAGGATACGGTATAACTTAGGTGTGATTTCTGCTATTTCAATCTCTGCATCAATTTCCTGGCGGGGAATCAACATTTCATTTGTCAGTTGAGCGCTTGCAATCTCTTCAAATTTTTCCCTGAAAGCTGGTACATTGTTTTCTTTTAAAGACAATCCGGCAGCATGATAATGTCCTCCATAATTTTCCAACAGGCCACTGCATTCATGAATGGCATTATAGAGGTCAAATCCAAAGATCGACCTCCCCGATCCTGTTACCATTCCATTGGATTTTGTTAGTACAACCGTCGGACGGTAAAATGATTCGATAAGCCTGGATGCTACAATCCCAACTACACCTTTGTGCCATTGTTCATTATACACCACTGTACTTTTGGCATTTATTAAATCGTTTGAACTATTGATAAGCGTCAGTGCTTCTTCGGTTATTTGGCGGTCAACATCCTTTCTGTGACTGTTGCAGGCATCAATTTCTTTTCCTATTTGCTCCGCCAAATCCTGATTATCAGACACAAGAAGCTCTACAGCCGAACGTCCTGATTTCATTCTTCCTGCAGCATTTATTCTCGGGCCTATGCGGAACACAATGTCTTCTACATTGATTTCTTTCTGGTCAATACCAGCAATTTTCATGATGGAATACAATCCATTGCATGGACTTGTGTTTAATTGTTGAATCCCCATATATGTAAGGATCCTGTTTTCACCTGTAATGGGTACAATATCTGCACCAATGCTTACAGCTACCAGGCCAAGATATTTTTTCAGGATTCCGGGTTGTTTACCTGTTTTCTGAACAAATGCCTGAATCAGCTTGAAACCGATTCCACATCCCGACAATTCTTTAAAAGGATAAGAACAATCTTTTCGTTTGGGATCTAAAACAGCTGTTGCACCTGGTAAATTCTCCCCGGGCAAATGATGATCACACACCAAAACATCAATTCCTTTTTCCTTTGCATAAGCAATTTTTTGGTTTCCTTTAATTCCACAATCAACTGCAATGATGAGTGAACATTGATTTTTTTCAGCAAAATCAATTCCCTTGTAAGAAATCCCATACCCTTCTTCATACCTGTCAGGAATATAATAAAAAAGGCTGTCTTTATGACGTTCCGCCAGCAACTCATTCTTTAAAAATAAATACATTAATGCAACACCCGTAGTGCCGTCTACATCATAATCACCATATACAAGTATTTTTTCTTTATGCTCTAATGCTTTTTGAAGCCTGCTTACAGCAATGTCCATATCCTTCATTAAAAAGGGGTTGCACAAATGATCAATATCCGGCCTGAAAAAACATTTTGCTTCTTCATAATTACTGACTCCCCTTTGTGTTAATAAGTTTGCAATACAGGGGTGTACATTTAATACATCACATAAATGAGATATAACTTGCTGATCTCCCTGTGGCTTGACCTGCCAAAGTTTTTCCATTGTGTTCTCTGATTTATTATACAATCCAAAGATATTCAAAAATTAAAAAAAAAATAATTTTTTACAACTTTACAAAAATTATACTATTTTTGTAAAAGGATTAATACTTTGATAAGTAAAAGAAACATGTATGCTTTATGCAATATCAAACAGGACATACAAAAAAAACAAATACTACAGCTGTTAAGCCTGTCCCAATCTTCTATATAAATAAAACAATGAGTCTTTTGGGGAGATTATTATCCAAACCTTTAAATGAACAGTTATTATTACCGGAAATATTATTTTATTTAGCATTGTCCCGTATATTAATTCTTTTCATCCCCATTAAATATTATCATTTATTGCTTGAAGGAAAAAACATGCCTCCTCGTCAAAACAATAATTCTGTACTTCATTTCCAACTGATTAAACATATTCAACGTAATATAAAAATAATAAGTAACTATGTCCCGTGGCGTGCCAAATGCTTTGAACAAAGCATGGCCATGAAATTAATGATGAAACGCAGAAAAATATCAATAACTTTATTATTGGGTGTATTGAAAAATGAAAATGCATTAAAAGCGCATGCATGGATCCAGGAGACAACAACACCATATGATAAAAAATTTGCAATTGTAAAATCTTTCAAATAATTATTATTTAACAATGAAAAACATTAATAATTCAACAAAAGAAAAGAAAAAAGCCAATCATAAAAAAAGATGGAAAAAACCTTCATTGCTTGTATTGAATAAAAGTTGTACTGAAGGGGGGGTGGATAATGCGCCCTATGAAGGTGTTCTATACTATTCATAATAATCATTGCATATTGAAATAATTCTTTAAACTATAATATAAATTTATCATGTGTCACTCGAAAAAACAAAAAATATCCATATGGGTTTTAGGAATAATCCTCGGATTTATATGTCAAAATGCAATTTTAGCTCAACAATGGGAGGCATCCAGTCAACTATCTGGGAGTAATAATATCGTTTTGGAAAAAACGCAATTGTATGAAAATAATTTTTATATTACCGGAAGATTCTTAGATACAATTTCCAACGTAACACCAAATTTAATCTCTGAAGGAAGTTGGGATATTTTTATTGCCAAATATAATTCTGACCTTGTACTGCAATGGATAAAAAAAATAGGTGGTAATGGAAATCAATATTTCTCTTCTCTTTACATCAAAAATGATACATTATATTTAGTTGGTGCATTTGAAGACACGACTTTTTTTACATCATCTGATTCGCTTATCAGTACGGGTTTATCAGATATATTTTTAGCAAAATACTCACTGTCAGGAGATTTTATCACGGTTAAAAACATAGCATCGAGAACGACTTACCAATTCCCCTCTGATCTCTATGTTTTGGATTTCAATCAAATTTTAGTGAGTGGTTTTTATATGGATTCTATTACTGTAAATAATGACACAACATTTATCCAATCCAGTTGGAATTCATTTATTTTAAAATTAGAAGGAAACAATACCATATGGACAAAAAATATTATCTCTAATACAAATGCCAGAGTACAAAATATTCGATTATACGATGACGGATATTATTTTAATGGATTTTTTAAAGATTCGCTATATTTAGATGTTCAAAACTTAAATAGCATCAACAGCTCCAATGATATTTTCTTATACAAAACAGGATTCGACGGATCAGGTAAATGGGTCAGACGAACATATGGATCAAAAAATGATGCAGCTGGTAGCATCACCAATGATGATGCCGGAAATCTTTATTATACAGGATACTACAAAAGTGATGATTTTACTGTAGATTCTACATCTACTCTTATTTCAAAAGATACTTCGAATAATAGAGGGTATTATGATATTTTGATTCATAAATTTAACCGGCAGGGAAATTTACTCTGGAAAAAAGATTACGGCGGAAAAGGAGAAGATTGGGCTCAGAAAATAATTGAACAAAACAAATTACTATATGTAACAGGATACTATTCAGACACCATCGAATTGGGTGAAGAAATATATACTACCAATAATGTAAATGATTACGGTATTTTATTAATCATGTTTGATACCGATGGTAATATAATTGCGTCCGAAGGCATCAATGGCAGTGACTCACAACAAGATGGAGGCACTAACATCAGAATTGATGAAGAAAATAATGTTTATACTGGAGGCTATTTTAAATCGAAAAATATTACAATTGGTGAAAATACATTCATTAATCCAACTCCTGGAAATAAAGACTTATGGCTTGGCAAATACAAACCTAAATTAAATGCAGTAATCACATCTCATAAAAACATTTCCTGCACAGGAAATGGAGACGGGGAGCTCACAGCAACCGGATATTTTGGTATACCTCCATACAGTTACAAGTGGAGTAACGGGTCTCAGTCACAATCCATAAGTGGGCTGGAAGCTGGTATTTATTCGGTTACAGTAACCGATGCCAATGATTCAACAGCTATCACCTCGAAACAGATCACAGAACCCAATGCATTGGAAATTTCAGGAACCACAACTGACATTTTATGTGCTAATCAAAAAAACGGGGCCATTAATATTGAAGTAACAGGAGGATCAAAACCTTATGAATACAGATGGCAGGGCACAGGCAGCGGCCTGCATACTTCCGACAGCAACCAGTCAAGCCTGAGCGAAGGCATGTATATGGTTACTGTAACAGATAATAAAGGGTGTACAGCTATGGATACATTCGATATTTATGAACCAGCCCCCATTACTTTCAATGGGTCGGTTGTAACGCATGTAACTCCCGGAGACAGCACAGACGGCGCCATTAATCTGTCAGTTCAGGGGGGCAGTGGAATTCCCGTCAACTTTAGTTATCAATGGGAAGGCCCGGGCGCATTTGTTGCTGATTCACAAAACACAGACAGTTTAAGGGGAGGCAACTATTATGTGACGGTGACTGATACAAATAATTGTAAAAGAGACACACTGTTTGTTGTAAATGACACATCACAGCTTATTGCATACATTTCTTATGTGAAAAATGTCACATGTAAAGGCGGTTCCGATGGAAAAGCAGAAGTATCTGTAATCAATGGCACCGGAGAAATATCTTACAGTTGGGAAGATAATTCCGGTACTCCTGTCGCAGGAGATTCAACTATTAGCGGTGTATCTGCAGGCTCCTTCTATGTTACTGTAATAGATGAAAACAATGATACAGCAATAACACGGGCATCAATCAAAGAACCCCAGGATACGCTTGATGCATTTGTATATCAAATAAAAGACGAGTTTTGCGCCGGAGATTCTGATGGTTTCATAGACATTGATGCAAACGGAGGTATATTACCATACTCCTACCATTGGACAAATAATGATTCTACCCAGGATTTAACCAACGTACAAGCAGGAACATATTCTGTAACCATAACCGATGCTTATGGATGTCAGAAATTAATCAATAATATGACAGTCCAGGGATGGGACCCCCTGTCATTAGATATTTCTATCCTGGAACCCATCTCCTGTAATGGTGATAAAGACGGAATACTTCAGGCAAATGTTACGGGCGGAAATTCTCCATATACTTATTTATGGAATGATGATGCGCATCAAACATTCAGCACAGCTTCAGGACTTCCGGAAGGTATATACCAGGTAACAGTAACGGATAAAAACGGATGCGGCATTACCTCCTTCAAAGTACTTGAAGAACCTGAACCAATTGCTGGTGATATTTCAGTTAAAAACATAACTTGCAACGGATTACAAGACGGCCAACTCAGCGCGGCAGTAACAGGTGGAACACCAAATTATAACTTCATTTGGTTCAAAAACTCCAATTTTATAAGCAGTGACTCAAGCCTGAGTGGTTTAGGAACTGGCACCTATTGCTTAAACATTGAAGACAACCATGGATGTACTTACAATGATACAGCAGAAATCACACAGCCTTCGGCGCTGTCAATTATTCATGAAACCAGTGAAGCGATTACTACCTGTGCAGGTGACTCGAATGGCATGATCAGTATAACAGCAAGCGGCGGCACACCCCCTCTTACCTACAGCATTGCCCCTGATACATTGGTTTCACCAAACACCGGCACACTCGATGAAATCGGGCAAGACTCGTTCAGAATTGCATTAACCGGATTACCAGCAGGTGAGTATACAATTGACATCAATGATTCCAATTCCTGCGGCCCTGTGACAAGTCAGGTGTTCCAAATCACTGAACCAGATGAAATTCAAATCAATAACATTGACACCACACATCTTAACTGTCATAATGAGCCAACAGGCAGCATTCTTGTTGAAGCAAGCGGCGGCAGTGGTGAGTTAATATACATTATCCATCCCGGTGACAGCAGTAATGCAACAGGTAGCTTTACCCTGCTTCCGGCAGGTGATTATTCTGTTGAAATACAAGATACGAATAGCTGTAGTGTTCATACCGGAACGATTACCATCACCCAACCCGAACCCATCATTATCAGCGCTATCGACAGCACCAATCCTTCTTCAATGACTTCATCGGATGGAACCATAAGTGTAACAGCTTCAATGGATACAAATACATTATATTACAGTCTTTATAATGAATCCGATAGTATCACAATGAATACTAACGGTGATTTCAATAACTTAACAGAAGGTACGTATACTGTAAGAATAAGAGCAACAGACGAATGTCCTCCAATCATTACAAACCCCATTGATTTAAGCGCTACAAACAGTATTATCATTGCAAACAATGATGTTAAACTCAATGTTTATCCTGTCCCGGCTGATGATTACATTTACATTCAAGCCAGTAATAAGAATAATAAGCCGGTTCATTTAGAATTAATAAATAGTGAAGGACGAACAATTCATATTATTAAAATGAATGCAAAAGATAATGCCGTGAATGAACGAATAGACATTTCCACATATCCGTCAGGAATTTATTTTGTTAAAATTAACGGCCACATTGTTGCTAAAGAAAAAATTTTAATTCAATAACAACATCATGTATAATAAACCCATAGAGATTCATGTTTTTTCTATGGGTTTATTTTTTATATAACTATTCAAATTAATTTATGCGGATTGACAAATGGTTATGGACTGTGAGGATTTTCAAAACACGAAGCCAGGCAACAGAATCCTGCAAAAAAGGAAAAGTATTTATCAATGAAGCCCAAACAAAACCTTCAAGAGAAGTAAATGTTAATGACATTATTAACGTTAAAAAACCACCGGCTATTTTCACCTACAAAGTAACAGGGATTTTACAAAAACGGGGTTCAGCTAAAATTGCTTCGGAACACTATGAAGACCTAACCCCTGATGCTGAAATCAATAAAATAAAAATAAAAAACAAAAATATGTTCGCGTATAAGGGAGAAGGACGGCCCACGAAAAAGCAACGCAGAAAACTTGATGAATTTAAAAACATTCAATATTATTAACGCAGTAGAGCATTATGATCATAGCAAGTGCGAAAAAAAAAGAAAATATTGCCGAGTACATCTTATACATGTGGCAAATTGAAGATTTACTAAGAGCTTATCAATTCAATATTGATGAAGTTGAAAAAAATATTATCAACCATTTTTCTGATGCATCTCCGGAGATAAAAAATGAAATGAAATACTGGTACAATGACCTTATACAAAAAATGAAAAATCAGGGAATAGAGGAAAAAGGTGATCTTGATTTTTTAAAATCAATTATTAATGAATTGGAAACGTTACACCAGGATCTCATTCATTCACCTAAAGACTTAAAATATATTGAGTTATACAATTGGGCATCACCCAATATAAACGAATTAAGAAAAAAAACAATACACTCCGGGGCAGGTGATATTCAATTATGTTTAGAAGGCTTGTACGGTTTGCTCTTAATGCGGTTAAAAGGTAAAAATATAACTGAAGAAACACAAGATGCCATGTCTACAATAAGCAAACTAACCGGTTACTTATCGCAAAAATATAAAGAAAAACGCAAGGAAAACGTGTGATTTATGGACAAACCGGGTTAAATGGCTTTCAGACTCATATCAATGCTGTTTATTTTATGCGTAATGGCTCCGATAGATATATAATCCACACCGCATTCTGCATAATCCCTGACATTTTCAAGGTTTATATTTCCAGACGCTTCGGTTTCAAACCTCCCTCGTATCAAGTCTATTGCTGTTGTAATTTGTTGAGGCGACATATTATCGAGCAATATCCTGTCAATTTTTCCTGTTTGTAAAATTTTTTTAACACAATCAATGGTTCTCGCTTCAATAATAATTTTTAAATTCAATTGTTTATGCAGTAGAAATTGATATGTTTTCTCAATGGCTCTTTCAATACCTCCGGCATAGTCAATATGATTGTCTTTTAACATGATCATATCATACAACCCCATGCGATGGTTTTCTCCTCCTCCGGCTTTTACGGCTGCTTTTTCGATAAACCGCATGCCGGGAGTTGTTTTTCGTGTGTCCAGTATTTTTACAGGCAGGCCTTTTACCTTTTCAACAAAAGCATTTGTGTGTGTAGCAATGCCGCTCATTCTTTGCATAATATTCAGCACCAGGCGTTCAGCCATCAAAACAGATCGTATCTTTCCTTCTACTATGAAGGCAATGTCGCCGGGATTCACTTGATCCCCGTCACTGATAAATGGTTTAAACTGGAGTTCATTATCAACGTGATTAAATATTTTACCGGCAATGTCAATACCGGCAATAATCCCGTTTTCTTTTAATACTAAATTTGCTTTCCCTTCGAGGCCTTCAGGAATACATGCCAAAGATGAGAAATCACCTTGTCCAATATCTTCCTGCAGAGCATTTTGTATAAACCTGTTCAATTGTTCTTCATTCATTCCCGTTTAATCCTAAGCTGGCTGATTTTAAAATCATTACTTGATTTTTCAATAAACAATGTAATTCGATAATTGCCATTGGATGTGATTAACTGGCCAATGACAAATACTGCATTTCCTTCACCGCCCTGATGCTTAATATCAAATTTAATAGGTACATTGGTGTTAAAAAAATTTTCAAGCAGACGGGCCCCTTCACTTTTATTACATAAACTCCTTTCCTGGTTTGTAATGACCAAATCCAATTGATTTTTACAATACTGAATTAAACGCTTAGAATCACCTTCATTAAAAGCATTTATAATATCAGGTGGTATTTGGATTGTTCTAGCAAATGCCTGAAAAGAAAATACCATGAACAAAATAAAAATAATATTTTTATGAGACTTTAACATACTGCTTCATATTAATCTTTTATCAAAAATAAAAAATAAAAATTGAAAATAAAAAATTATTATTTGCAATAAATAATGAAAATGGCAGGTTTTTTTTGAATATCCGGAGCGGGCTTATGTTTCCATTCTTTTATTGTTTTTGTCTTTATAAATTCATTTTTTCCTGTAATATCAGATGCCAGGCATAGTCTTGTTTCCGGGTTACATGCAGCCAAAATATCCTGTAATAATTGATGATTCCGGTAAGGTGTTTCCATGAATATTTGAGATTGATTATTTTTCACAGAACATTTTTCCAGTTCTTTGATTCTGTTTTTTCTTTGATTTTTTTCAATCGGAAGATAACTATTGAATGCAAACGTTTGGCCATTCAACCCGGATGCCATCAATGCCAGCATAATTGATGAAGGCCCCACTATAGGGACGACCTGAATATTCAAGCGGTGGGCCAATGCGACAATTTCCTGTCCGGGATCAGCAACCCCGGGCAAACCGGCTTCTGATATAAGTCCTGCATCATTGCCCTCCATCACAGGCTTAATAAATGCATCAATTTCCGATTTATTGGTATGCTTGTTAAAAACAAAGAATGTAATGTCATCAATATTGATTTCCGGATTAATTTTTTTGAAATATCTTCTGGTGGTTCTGATGTTTTCAGTGATATAATAACGGATTGAAGATATTAAGTCAAAAATATGACGTGGTAAAACATTGTATTCAGAATTTTCAGAAAGCGGGCTTGGTATTAAATAGAGCTTACCACTCATTGCTTTATTTGGATTATGAACCGGGCAAGTAAATTCAGACACACGCGAGGATAATTATTTAAGTAATAGACACTTGCCGGCCAATCTAAATTCCTGTTATTTAATGGCATGTTTTGCCAAAACAAACAAAATTTTTACCGGCAAGATACTAAAGTTAAAGGGATATAAAAATTATTCTGCTGAAATTTCAAACGAAATTTCTACTCCTATGTCTTTATAGAGTTTGACTTTAGCACTGTACTTACCAACTTCTTTTACTGAATCTTCATTGATTGTAATATTCTTACGTTCAATATTATATCCTTTTTTATTAAGTTCTTCAGCAATTTGAATATTGGTTACAGAACCAAAAATCTTACCTTTTGAGCTGGTTTTTGCGCCAATTTGCAGTTCCATTCCTTTAAGGCTTTCAGCCATTTTTTCAGCTTCTTCCCTGGCTTTTTGTTCTTTATGAGCTTTTTGCCTTACTATCTCTTCATGCATTTTTTTTACACCCGGTGTTGCAATAACACCAAGTTTTTTAGGTATCAAATAGTTCCGCGCATATCCGTTTTTAACAGTCACCAATTCATCTTTATTGCCCAAATTGGGGACATCTTGTTGTAATATTATATCCATCTTATATTATTTTTATTTTAGCATATCTGTTACATAAGGTAGTAAAGCCAAATGTCTTGCACGTTTAATCGCAAGAGATACTTTCTTTTGGTATTTTAATGAAGTCCCTGTAAGCCTTCTTGGTAATATTTTACCCTGTTCATTTACAAACCTTTTTAAAAATCCAGGGTCTTTATAATCCACAAATTTTATCCTGTTCTTTTTAAACCAACAGTATTTCTTTTTCTTAATATCAATGGACGGCGGGGTTAAATATTTTATTTCATTATCAATACTCATAATCTTATTCCTCCTTTTCTTTTTGTTTTTGTCTTTGAGCGCGCTTCTTTTCACTATATTCAATAGCATACTTATCCATTTTAATGGTAAGATACCTGATGATACGCTCATCTCTTTTATATTCTGTCTCCAGATTACGGATCATATCACCTTCTGATTCAAATTGTATGAGATAATAAAATCCGGTTGATTTTTTTTCAATGGGATAAGCCAATTTCTTAAGCCCCCAGTTTTCTTCATCAATAATAATTCCTTTAGAGGACTTGATGATTTCTCTAAATTTGTTTACCGTTTCCTTTACCTGATCTTCAGATAAAACGGGAGTTGTGATGAAAACGGTTTCATAGCGGTTCTGCATACCTAATTATTTTTTAAGATTTTTAAAATGAGCCACAAAATTAATAACTTTTTAATTATTAACCCTAATAACTATGATCTTTTTTTATGTATAAATTTTTTATTTCCTTCTGAATAATCTTTCACAACCTGTCCATGGCCTTTTAACTTCCATTTATAGATGACCAATCCTTCCAGTCCTACAGGCCCGCGTGCATGAATTTTATTCGTGCTAATGCCTACTTCGGCACCCAATCCATAGCGGTAACCATCACTGAATCTTGTACTGCAATTCCAAAATACATTAGCAGAATCTACAAGGTTCAAAAATTCATTGGCTGTATTTTCATCCGGGGTAACAATAGCATCAGTATGTGCAGATCCATAATGATTAATATGGTCAATGGCTTCTGTTGTATTTGCAACGATTTTGACCGATAACTTTTTATCAAGGTATTCTGTTGTCCATGTATGCTCAGTTGCCGGGGTGACTTCAATAATTTTTGCAGTGTTGGGACAACCGATCAATTCCACTTCTTTTTGATCCATTCGTTGTTTTATAATAGGAAGGATGTTTTCAGCTATATTTTCATGCACGAGTAATGTTTCGGCAGCATTACACACGGCATAATATTGCGTTTTAGAGTCTATAGTAATGTTCACAGCCATTTCAATGTCTGCCTTGTCATCAATATACACATGGCAAATGCCATCGGCATGGCCTAACACCGGGATATTCGAATGATCCATGATATAGCGCACAAATTCATTTGATCCGCGGGGAATGATCATATCTATATAATTGTCCATTTTTAACATTTCATTTACATCGGAACGGGTCTCTAATAAATGTATCCATCCTCCTGGTATTCCTGCCTTTTTTGTTGCAGATTCAATGATCTCTGTCAAAATTTTATTTGTCTTTTCAGCTTCACTTCCTCCTTTAAGCAGCACACAATTACCACTCTTAAGCCCCAGTGTAGATATTTGAACCAATGCATCCGGCCGTGATTCAAATATGATCCCTATGACGCCTATCGGACTGCTTACTTTATAAAGGTCAAGCCCGTAATCCAATTCCATATCACTTAAAATCCGGCCAACAGGGTCCGGTAAATTTATTAAACTGTATATCCCTTCAATAACCTGTGCAAGTTTTTTTTCATCAAATTTAAGGCGTTTTAATAATGGGGTGGAAAGATTTTCCTTCCTGCTTTTCTCTAAATCTTGTTCATTGGCTGCAATAATATCATGTTTTTTTCCCTCTAAAGCACGGCCAATCTCCTCCAATGCATCATTTTTTTTCTTTTCTGATGAAGCAGCTAATATTGATGATATCTCTTTGGCCTTAATTGCTTTCTCTTTTGCGTTCATCTGTTTATTTTTAATTCTTGTCATTGAATGTTCATGACAGCAGCATTGGAATTAATAAAACCTTGCCCTGTTGTCTTTAATATCTGCTTTATCTTTGAGGGCTTCGAAAGCACTTTGTCCTGCATTTCCTGTAATCATCTGCAGCATTGATTTTTTCTGTGGAATATACGAAGCGGGATATTGAGGCATCGTAATGGATACAGCTTTTGCAACATATACTCCTGACCGGCCTTCTAAAGGAATTGAAACCTCATTATCATCAAGAGAAGCAATGCCCCCGATAACTTTAGGTTCTAAGCCTTCGCCCGGCATTGTATATGAATTGAACTTAAGGCTTTTTACCTCTTTGAGCTCAAGTTCCAGCGCTTTTGCTATTTCATGCGGCTCATTTGAAGGAACATTATTCAATTGTTCTATGATCATTCCGGCCTTTTTCTGATCAACAACTTTTGGCCTTATATCTTCTTTTACTTCTTCAAATGGTGCAATACCTTTTTCTTGTTTGTCTGTAAGGGCAGCGATCACAAATTTATCATTTATTTTAAATGCTTTTGAAACATCATCTTCATTGGCATCATAAGCCCATCGAATCAATGGCCTGGCATCTTTTACATCCTGAATGCTTCGTTGATTCGGATCGACTTTCTGCTCTTCATGAATTGTAAATTCCTGTTTTTCAGCCTCTTCCAAGAATTCATTAAGCGTATTATTTTCTCCTGCAAATTTATTCGCTTTGGCATACATTTCATTATAAGTTTCTTCGCTATATTCTACTCTATTGACAATCATGCCTACCTGTACTCTTTTTTTCAAAGGGCTTTGGCCTGTTATTTCAACAATATGATATCCAACACGAGAAGGGATTAATTTAACATCGTCAACATCGCCAAAAAAGGTGCTGTCAGTAATTGCAGGAAATTGTTCTTCTCTTGTATACCATCCCATGTCTCCACCCTGAGGAGCTGTTTCCGTATCTTGTGAATGCTTACGTGCCAGTTCGGCAAAATTGGCTCCCTGTTTTATCTGCTCTATCAGGCTATCTGCTCTTTCTTTCACCAATTGAGGATCCGTATTTTGATTTACAGGTAATAAAATTTGCCGGGCCCTGACGGAATCCGGTAAATATTTTATATCTGATAATTTTGCCACCTTGTATGCTCCATCTTCATAATACGGGCCAAAAATAGCTCCGGTATCTTCATTAAACATAAATTCGGCAAGTGTATCCGGCAATTCTTCCTTTTTATAATACCGGCTATCAAACGCGGTATCAGAATTTAAATTTACATATTGTTTTATATCCTGTACTTCTTTAAATTCTTCTGCTGTTTGATAAATCCAGGATTTAGTAATGCTATCATCTTCTGAAGACGGAAGTATATCCATGACAATGTATTTTAAGCTTATTGCATCATCCTGTTCATAGAGTTTTTCATGTTTTTTATAATATTCTTTTAAATCCCTGGTGGAGACATCCACTTCCTTATCATCAATGCTTGTATATTTTTGAACCACATACTGTGCATCAACAACTTTTTGATTTTCTTCAAATCTTTGCCTGGCTTCATAAGAGGTTATATATACCCCTTTAGATATCAGGTTGAAAAATTTGGATATCTGCTGTTGCGTGACAATCTGATCTTCAACATACAACCAAAAGTCTTTTTGCTTAGGGTCCATATCCGAATTCAGTTGACTAATAAAACGAAGCAATGCCTGACGTTTGAACTCACCGGTTTGCGGATCTGTAAAATATTCTTTAATCATAGGATGCGGATTTCTTCCCTGAACCAGCTCGAACAGCTCTTCATCGGAAACAATAATGCCCAACTCCTCATATTCATTTATTAAAACAAATTCCCGGATCATTTGCTCCCATACCTGATCGCGGATTTGATAAATGGTCTCACTGCCTAAGGATGCGACTCCCTGCTGTTGTTTGTAAAATTGTATTAAATTATCAACACGTCTTTGATAAGCATCAAATGGAATATGTTCTCCATGTATTTCAGCTATATCCCGTTTGGAACTTTGAAATACACTACCGCCGGATCGGAACAAATCACCTAACACAAATGCAAACAATGCCATACCTATTACAATAGCTAAAAGTAAACCCGACCTTTTTCTTAATCGCTCTAAAGTTGCCATATTATTTTTTTTGGATTAAACATCAAGAAATAAAGCACGAATATATAAGTTTTTTAGTAAATAATAATCAATAATTTTTAAGAATTTAGCGAATATTTATTTTTATCTCTGTTTATTTGCTATAAATAATGGTATTTCACCAATATAATAATCTGATAAATAATTTTTAAAATTTTGCTTTTATCTTAATATTAATACGTCTCCCTGTCAAATAATTAGGGACTGCAAACATTTTTGGCACATCAGGATTATCCGAAATGGTCTTCACCCACAGGTATGAAATGGTATTACTAAAATCAAATAAATTAAATACCTCGGCCCCAATATGCAAGCTGTTAAATTGAGAAAATAATCCGCTGTTTTTTAGCTCATCAGCATTAAATACCTTGGAAAAGCCTATATCAACCCTTTTATAAGGGGGCATCCTGAAATACAGATCATATCTTTCGGTATAAGGTATACTATAAGGCACTCTTGAACCATAATTCAATGAAAGGGTCATTCTGTAAGAAGGATAGTTAGGGAAATAATCCTGGAAAAATAACCCAAAATTTATCAATTGATCAGTGGGACGGGGATAATACCCGGGTTCAATTTTTTGGCCGTTTTCATCTATATAAAAATCATCTTTAATATCTGCCTTTGTTTGTAAAAATGAAAGGCTGGCCCAGGATTCAACACCTTTAACGAATTCCCCGTTGACCTTCATATCCAATCCTGTAGCATAACCTTTTGCCTGGTTTTCGCCGGAATATAAAATACGGACATTTCTGACCTTATAGGGTATAAGGTTATCCATTTTTTTGTAATATGCATCACATGTAAAGACAAATGGCCGTTTCCATGCCCAAAAATTATATTCCGTACCCAAAACAAAATGAATTGATCGTTGAGATTTTATTTTATGATTGATCGTTCCGTCTGGACTGCGCATTTCTTTATAAAAAGGAGGTTGATAATAGTATCCTGTGGAAAAATGAAATACGGTTTTACGAGACCATGCCGGAGTAAGGGATGCTGAAAACCGGGGACTAATATTCAATTCTTTATTAAAATCCCAGTAGTAAAATCTTATTCCTGCTATTGTGGTAAGTTTATTCGAACTCAATATAAAGTTGCTCGTATTTTGCAGGTATGAGGTAAATCGTTGTGATTCAATGAAATTATCAAAAATCCTTGTTTCGAGCAAATTCACTGATGTATCAGAATAAGGAAGCGTGTACCCCGAGGAATCCAACATATTCCATTCCCATATCTCGTCGTGTATGGTTTCATGATTATATTGCATTCCCCATTGAAGAAGGTGTTGGTTAAAATAATAATTTGCTTTATAAGCAACCGTATAAATCTGTGCATCAAGGAAATTCCGGGCATGACGCAAAAAGGTTCCTACCCCTATATTCATCACACTGTCACCAAAATCATCCGATCCTACTGATGCATTGACTTCATTGATCAGATACTGTCCTCTTACATCAAAGGTTTCCTGTTCATTTGTATTATAAGCTGAGGTGATCAGTTTCATATTTAACATGCGATTCGGATGAAATTCGGCTGTGAGGGCTCCCAGGTAATTTTCAAATTTATTTATCTCCTGCCCGTCATAATATATTTTTAGATTATATACATTTTGTATGGTTCCAAACACGGTTTTCCGTGTTTCCGGGATAAAATGGTATCTATTTAATGCATAATTACCTAAAAAACCAAGTTTCCATTTTTCAGACAAATCATAAGACAAGTATGTTTGAAAATCAGAAAACACCGGAAGATATTCACCTTCGGTATCCAGGGTACCAAATAAATATTTATTGGTCTTATACCGGACGCTTGAAATATGTTTAAATTTATTGTCCCGGGAAGTGCCTCTCAAATTGGCAGAACCACCCAGGAGGCTAATTTCAACAGATCCTCCGAATTCTTTTGGTTGTTTGTAAGTTATATCCAAAACAGAAGACATTTTGTCTCCATAAACCGACTCAAATCCACCGGCTGAAAACTTTATTGCCGAAACCATGTCTGAATTAATAAAACTCAATCCTTCCTGTTTTCCCGAACGAATAAGAAAAGGCTTATATATACGAATATCGTTAACATAGATCAAATTTTCGTCAAAATTACCGCCCCTGACAGAATACTGGGAACTTAATTCACTCCTTGACGATACACCGGGCAAGGTTTTGATTGTGGCTTCAATATTACCTGAGGAACTGGGCAGCATTTCAAAATCTTTAGCATTGAGTTTTACCATATTGGTTGCCCTGTTGTATTTAGCGCTTACTGATATTTCATCCAATTTTTCATAGTTGCCCTGAAGCCGGATATTCAATGTTTGTACTTTGTTATTTGGTTTCAGGGTCACCTGTTTATCATCATATCCAATACGACTTATGTGCATTACAACCGAATCCATAGGTGGCAATGATAATTGATAGTTCCCTGCAGAATCTGTTGATGTGCCAAGAGAGGTGTTTTTAACAGCTATATTAGCATAAATCACAGGTTTATTGTCCTGGTCTAATACCACCCCACGAATGATTTGCCTGTCTTGTGCATCAACATTAATTGACCTGGTTAAACAGATGATTAAAAAGAATAAAAAATATAAACTTATCCGGTTCATTTAAACGACCATTGATTTCCTTGCAAAATTATATGTTAACATAAAAAACTCTCAAAATACTGAGAAATTGTCTGAAAAAAATTAATTCGCCACATTATTCACTGAAATCTCCATTTTTAATGGCTTCAAAAAACTGCGACCAGGCGACCAGATTGAATATGCTAATCGTTGGATATTGCCCTTTGGTAAAATTCCTTTCATGCTGATCCCTCATTATATAGTCATAATTTAATTCCGGGTCGCTTTTTACAGGGTAATTATTTTGGGCGATTTGCTCTTTAATTTTCTTAATATTTTCCCAGGCATTTTCTTTTGACTGATTGGATATCTCTAATTTTAAAAATGCTTCTTTAAATTCTGTATAAGTTCCCCACGGATATACAGTGATTTGTTCAATTTTTACAGTATCTTTTACCATTTTCACATCACTTGAATAAAATCCACCATTGACCGTGTCTGGTATACTTAATTTTTGACGTTTAAAACCAACAGAAGAAAACCAGATTGTATCTCCGGGATAAACAACGAGTGAAAAAATACCATTCATATCTGAAATGGTTCCATTTGCCGTATTGATATCAACAATATGTACATAAGGCAGTCTTTTCCCCTGCTCATTCTTTACCTCCCCGGAAAATTGTATGGCTTTTTCTTCTGTTTTGTCTGCAGAATATGCCAGCAATATATTTACCAGGCCGAAAACCATTATGACTCTAAACTTCATATGTTTATTATTAAGTTAATTGAGTTGATTGGGTTGATTGAGTTGATTGAGTTGATTGAGTTGATTGAGTTGATTGAGTTAATTGAG
>CAYMKE010000019.1:0-21169 GCA_964390955.1 uncultured Bacteroidales bacterium
TGTTGCTTGGAATTTGTATATAAATTATTTAAATTTAATATTTAATAAATTGTATATTTGAAGATTGATTTTAATTTTATAAAATTAAAATTTATAATCTTATCATTAAATCCCGGACATTGTTGAATATATATATACATAAAAAACCAATTGAGCGGAATAAGCATATTCAGTATTTGAATGGGGCTCCTTTTTGTCTTATGGTACTTAACAATACCTTTTGCTTTTATTATTTTATAATCATGGTATTGCTAATTGTTTTATACATTATCCTTCGCGAAAAGACACAAAGGAGAGCCAGGATTTTATTGGGGAAAGAAAAAGATTTATTACAGACACTGATGGACAGCATTCCTGATACCATTTACTTTAAAGATGTAGATTCGCGCTTTACCCGGATAAACCAGGCAAAAGCAGATGAGATAGGATTATCTGACCCTTCTGATGCCATAGGGAAATCGGATTTCAATTTTTTTGATAAAGACGATGCTTTAGAGGCATTTAATGATGAGCAGAAGATTATAAAAACCGGGATACCGCTTATCAATAAAATTGAAAACAGGATCGGCGAGAATGGTGAAACAAATTGGTTTTCAGCTACTAAAGTACCAATTGTGGATAAAAGGCAAAAATCTATAATGGGAACAGTTGGTATCACAAGGAATATAACGAAGCAAATCATAGTAGAAAAAAAGCTTGCAAAAGCCAAGCAGCAAGCGGAAGAATCAGATCGTTTAAAATCAGCCTTTTTGGCGAATATGTCGCATGAAATCAGAACACCCATGAATGCTATCTTAGGATTTTCAGACCTGCTCGATGATAATAATCTGGAAGAATCAGAAAAAAAGACATATATTCAATACATCAAAAATAATGGAAAAACATTATTAAAACTCATTGATGATATCATAGATGTATCTAAGATCGAATCAAATGAGATGAAAATCACAAAAACCAAATTCTATTTAAATAAAATATTTGATGAATTGTTTTCCTATTATGACCGGGAAAACAAAAGAGTGAATAACGGAAATGTTCATTTAAAGATAAATAAAGGAAAAGATAATTTTTTTACTATACAAAGCGATGAAGTCAGGTTAAAACAAGTCATCTCGAATTTACTAACAAATGCCATTAAATTTACCAATGAAGGAGAAATTAAATTTGGGTATTATGTTGAGACAGATGAAAAAATAATCATTTATGTTCAAGATACTGGCATAGGAATTGAAGAAGACAAGCATGAACAAATATTTAAACGATTTCACCATTATGCTGAAATGCCCGGGAAAGACTATTATGGCACGGGATTGGGCTTGTCAATATCAAAACATTTAGTAGAGCTTTTAGGCGGTAAAATTTGGGTAGAATCGAGTGCAGGAAAAGGATCAAAATTTTTATTTTCTTTGCCTGTAAATAAAGAATCATAAATTAATAAGGAATAGAATTACAGAAAAAATGACAAAAAATATTTTTAGTATATTTAAACGTTCAATATTAATTATCGCTTTTTGGGTGTTATCGCTTTATTTATTAAATGCTCAATATTTTGGAAAAAATAAAGTGCAATACGAACACTTTGAATTTGAAATCCTGGAATCAGATAATTTTGCAATATATCATTATTTAGAAAATGAAGAAAATGTTAAAAAAGTTGCTGATCTTTGTGAGTTATGGTATCAAAGGCATTTAAAAGTTTTCAGGGACACGTTCACGGGAAAAAATCCATATATTGTTTATAATAATCATGCCGATTTTCAACAAAATACCATTATTCAAAGCCTTATCAGCACAGGAACACATGGAGTTACAGAAGCATTGCGTACCCGTGTGATTATACCATATCTTGAATCGAACAGTGAAACATCACATGTGATAGGGCATGAGCTTGTTCATGTTTTCCAGTACAACATGTTAAAGAGCGAAGACAGCCTGGTATTGGGGTCTGTAAGAAATCTTCCTTTATGGATGGTTGAAGGGATGGCTGAATACATGTCAATTGGCAGGACGGATATGCTCACATCAATGTGGATGAGAGATGCTGTTGAAAAAGATGATATTCCTACACTTAAAGATATGAGCAGAAACCCATATAAATACTTTCCATACAGATATGGCCATTCTTTTTGGGCTTTTGTAACAAGTCATTGGGGGGATGCCATTATCAGGCCATTATTTAAAAATACAGCAAAATTTGGATACCAGCGTGGTGTGAAGTTAACACTGGGGTTGGATGCCGAAGCGCTTTCAAAAGCATGGGAGAGGTCATTAAAGGATCAGTATAGCCCATATTTGGCAAAAAAAAACACTAAAATAGCCGGGGAGAAAATATTTTCCACAAACAATGCGGGGCGGTTGAATATTTCACCGTCAATTAGTCCCAATGGGCAACATCTCATATTTTTGTCTGACAGAGACGTAATAAGCATAGACATATTTCTTGCAGACCCTGATGAGAAAAAGATCATCAAAAAGTTGACCAGCGCAGTACAACGCCCGTATATTGATGAATATATGTATTTAGGGTCAAGCGGGACGTGGTCACCTGACAATAAAAAATTTGCACTTACCACGTTTGCGAAAGGTGATAACCAATTGTTAATTGTAGATGTTGAAAAACAAAGCATAACAAAACGTATTAAACTCAATGACGTTGAGAGTTTTACCAATCCCTCGTGGTCACCCGACGGGAATAAGATTATGATGACAGGCCTGGTTTCAGGACAAAGCGACTTGTATATATATCATTTGGATACAAAAGAAACAAAGCAAATAACAAATGATAAATATTCGGATTTGCACCCTGAATGGTCACCGGATGGAAAAAAAATCGTATTTATAAGTGACAGGGGCGAAGAGACAGATTTTGAAAAATGGCAATATAGCTCATACAGGTTGTGTTTTTTGAATATGGAAACAGATAGTATTGAAGTGAAAAAAATTTTTCCGGGAGCAAATAATATTAACCCGTTTTATTCTGCTGAAGGGAATTCGGTATATTTTCTTTCCAATGCTGATGGGTTCAGGAACTTGTATGAATATGATTTAACATCGGATAAAATATTCAAACTGACAGATTTTTATACCGGGATTACAGGAATGACTGAATTATCTCCTGCTTTTACTCTCGCTACAGAATCGGGAGATATTGTTTATTCTGTTTACAGGCACGGGAATTATGAACTGTATAAAGCAGATCCTTTAGATTTTCTCAGGACACCCGTAAATCCTTCAGAAATAGATTTTACAGCTTCTGTATTGCCTCCCGGAACCCCTCCCTCAACAAATTACGTGGAAGAAGGGATGAATGATTATACTCAAAAAGATACACTGAGCTATGATTCATTGCCATATTCTCCGAAATTCCGGCTGGAATATATTGGCAATACCGGCATTGGAGTTGGTATCAGCCAATTTGGCGCGGGCATGGCTGGTGGTGTAAACATGCTTTTTAGTGATATGCTGAAAAGAAATCAAATCTACAGTGCATTGCAGGTGAATGGAGAACTTCAGGATATAGGCGGAGCCGCCATTTATGTCAACCAGGCAAGAAGGTTTAACTGGGGAGCAGGATTTATGCATTTCCCTTACAGGAATGACTTTATACAATATGTTTCTTTAGATACAGCATTGATTAAAACACACAGGACGTTTATTGATGAATTGAGTGTTTTTTCATATTATCCGCTCTCTAAAAAACAACGCCTGGAAGGTGGTGTAGGATATACCCATTATGGGTTTGATTTAGAAGTTGACAGCATCTATTACACACCGTATGGAAGAGTGGTCAATAAAGAAAAGAACCCTCCGGAAAATGACAAATTTGGCTCATTTGGTATCATTAATTCTTATATTGCTTTTGTTGGCGATGATTCCCATTCAGGACTCACATCACCATTGCATGGATACAGGTACAGGTTCCGGGTTAAAAAATATTTTCAAATCAATAATATCAGTGATGTTGATTTTTTAAGTGTCAGTGCTGATTACAGGAAATATCATTTTGTGAGGCCGTTTGCACTGGCATACAGGCTGTTTCATTTTGGCCGCTACCAGGTTCAAGCACAAGACCAACGGTTTATTTATCCCATGTTTATCGGTTATAATTACCTGGTGAGAGGGTATAATTTTAGTTCTTTCCAGGATTGTTATAAAATGGATGATTGTTTTAATATTAACAGGTTGGCAGGAAATAAAATAACAATGGTGTCAACAGAATTCAGACTACCTTTTACAGGGCCTAAAAGGCTGGCTGTAATTGGGTCTCAGATTTTATATTCGGATCTTGTATTATTTTTTGATGGTGGTATGGCATGGAATGCAGGCGATAAACTCAGGTTGAACTGGAGAATCGACGATGAATGGAAAGAGGAAGAACAAAATGATGATGACACCAAACTATATCGGATACCTGTTTACAGTACAGGGATTTCATTGAGAGTGAATCTATTTGGAATGCTGGTGTTAGAACCCTATTATGCCTGGCCTTTCCAAAGATTATCAAGGAATAAAGGTGTGTGGGGAATGGCAATCACCTCCCAGGGCTGGTGAAATTGTTTCAATTTGTTAACCTCTTTTCGTAATTACTGCCGCAAACCGTTCCTGCTGTCAGATATTGGGCGATTAGAGCTCTTTCCTTAACCTTGCCACGGGAATTCCCATTTGTTCCCTGTATTTGGCAACTGTTCGCCGGGCAATATTATATCCTTTTTCTTTTAATATATCTGCCAGTTTTTCATCGGTGAGAGGTTTCTTTTTATTCTCCTCATTGACATGCCCGCGGAGAATATTTTTTATTTCCCTGGTTGAAACTTCTTCCCCGGTGCTTGTTTGCAATCCTTCAGAAAAGAAATATTTTAAAGGGAAAATGCCAAAATGGGTTTGTATATATTTGCTGTTGACTACCCTTGAAACCGTTGAAATGTCAAGATCTACCTCATTGGCAATGTTTTTTAACACCATGGGCCTGAGCTTCGATTCATCCCCGTCAAGGAAGTACAGGCGTTGATATTCAAGGATCGCGTTCATTGTTAGCAATAATGTATTTTGCCGTTGTTGAACTGCATCAATAAACCATTTGGCAGAATTAAGTTTTTGACGTACAAACCCCACGGTTTCTTTATCTTTTTGTTTATTCGACATTTCTTTTCTTTGCTTGTGCTCCTCTAACATTTTAATATATGTTTTATTCAAAGAAAGATCAGGGATTCCTTTATTGTTAAGGCTTAAAATCAACTGGCCATCCCTGTTTTCCAGGATAAAATCAGGATCAATTTGCTCATTCCCCTGGTAATTAAATTCATTGTAAGAATTTGCAGGTTTAGGATTTAATTTAAGTATTTCATTTAAAGAGTCTTGCAGTTCTTCGTGTGAAATATTGAGCTGTTGTTGTATTTTGTTATAATGCTTATGAGTAAATGTATCGTATTGATTTTCAATAATTTGTTTGGCAATTTTGGTAGATTTTTTATAATTATCTTTCCTGTTCAATTGCAGGATAAGGCATTCTCTCAGGTCTCGTGCTCCTATTCCCGGGGGGTCAAAGGATTGGACAACAGATAATATCCGGCTTACTTCATTTTCATCTGATGAAATACCTTCATAAAATTCCAGGTCGTCTACAATGGTATTCATACCACGCCGTAAATAACCATCCTGGTCAATATTGCCAATAATATATTTTCCGATGGCATGATCATGGTCATTTAAATCTGTAAGTCCTAACTGGTCCTCAAGGCTTTCATGCAGTGTTTTGCCAATAGAAAAAGGAATTTCTTCGTTTTGAGTGCTGTTCGTGTCATAATTATTAACCGATAATTTATAATAAGGAATATCCTGGTCTTCTTCCTGAATATAATCTTCCATTGAAAAATCATTTTCTTTGGATGCATTTTCCTCATTATTATCAGCAGTTGTTTCGGGATCCGCTTCCGTGTTTATTGGTTCTTCGTTATCGTTTTCAATTTCAGCATTTAACACAGGATTTTCTTCCAGCTCTTTTTTGATTTTCTGTTCTAATTTGTATGTAGGCAACTCCAAAAGTTTCACCATTTGTATCTGTTGTGGTGTAAGCTTTTGTTGAAGTTTTTGTAAAATACGTTGTTTCTGCATATTTGTTGATATTATAAGTAAAATAGATGATTAAAATTCAGCATTTTGTGGAGTTCTTGGGAATGGAATGACATCACGTATGTTACTCATGCCTGTTACAAATAATACCATTCTTTCAAAACCCAATCCAAAACCACTATGTGGGACAGTTCCATACTTCCGTGTTTCTATATACCACCACAGGTCTTCTTTGGGTAAACCCATTTCTTCAATTCTCGAAACCAGCTTCTCGTAATTCTCTTCACGTTCAGACCCGCCTATGATTTCTCCTATCCCGGGAAACAAAACATCAAGAGCCCTCACGGTTTTGTTGTCATCATTTTGTTTCATATAAAACGCTTTGATTTCTTTCGGATAATCAGTGATCATCACGGGTTTGTTGAAGTGTTTCTCTACAAGATACCGTTCGTGCTCGGTTTGCAGGTCAATGCCCCAGTCAACCTTGTATTCAAACGAAACATTTGCTTGTTTAAGTATGTCAATGGCATCTGTATATGATACGCGTTGATATGTCGTGGAGATACATGATTGAAGCCGTTCAATTAATTCATTATCATACATTTTGTTTAAAAACTGCAAATCATCATAATAATTATCGAGAATGAACTGAATCAGGTATTTAAGGAATTCTTCCGCCAGGTCCATGTCATCATGAATATCATAAAAAGCCATTTCCGGTTCAATCATCCAAAATTCGGCAAGGTGGCGGGGAGTATTCGAATTTTCGGCTCTGAACGTGGGGCCAAACGTGTATATTTCAGAAAGAGCCAGGGCTGCGAGTTCTCCTTCAAGTTGTCCGGATACCGTTAAATTGGTGGGTTTACCGAAAAAATCCCGGGTATAATCAATGTCCCTGTCCGCTGTCATTGGAGGGTTACACATATCTATGGTGGTTACTTTAAACATTTCACCTGCTCCTTCACAATCCGATCCTGTGATAATAGGTGTATGAATATATTGGAATCCTTTTTCATGAAAAAATTTATGTATGGCATATGATAATCCGTGGCGGATACGGAATACCGCACCGAATGTATTGGTGCGCGGCCTGAGATGTGCAATTTTTCTAAGAAATTCCAGTGTATGGCCTTTTTTCTGTAAAGGATATGAATCCGGGTCAGCAGTTCCATATATGTTGATCTCTTTGGCTTGAATTTCTACATTTTGGCCTTTCCCCATGGATTGAACAAGAATTCCTTGTACAGCAAGGCTCGAACCCGTTGTGATTTTTTTCATTTCATCTTCATTGAAGTCCTGCAGGTCTATTACAACCTGAATATTATGAATGGTTGACCCGTCATTTACAGCTACAAAAGCCACACTTTTACTCCCTCTCCGGGTTCTCACCCAACCTTTAATCAATACTTCACGGTCAAATGATTCTGATGTTAATAATTCCTTGATTTTACTTCTCTTAATATCTTTTCCCATGTTCTGTAAATTATAAATTTTCTACAAAAATATAATTTTTGGGTGTAATCCCCATTATTATCTTTGCAAGTTTAAAGTAATAGTCTGATTATTTCAATTGATTTTCTTCATTTACCCCGAACCCTAAAGGGAGTGAAGAAAATCAATTGCTCCCTTTAGGGCTTGGGGTAAAACAATTGATTTTCTGAACTTTAATTTTGCCTTAGGCATAAAAACAGATAATCATTCAAAATATTATCAATAAATAAATGAAGTCATTATATTATTATACTGTTTTTATTTTCATTTCAAGTATTTTTATTACATCATGTACTCCGGCGTACATACCTAACAGGGTTAATACACCGCTTTTGTCTAATTCAGGCGAGCTCCAGGCTTCTTTTTCTACAGGAATTAGTGGTTTTGACCCTCAAATAAGCTATGCATTAACCGATAAGATCGGAATTATGGCAAATGGCTCTTTTGCAAATCGAAAGAATGATACAACAGATAATTATCATGTTCATAATTTTTTAGAATTAGGAAGTGGATATTATGGTAAATTTGATAATATCGGAAGGTATGGTTTTTTTGGAGGTTTTGGTATTGGTAATGTAAAGACAGATTTTTCTAATGATATCACTTCAAAAAAAATAGATGCGACCTTGAATCGTTTTTTTGCACAACCTTCTATAGGCGCTGTGACAAATTATTTTGATGGCAGTTTTGCTTTACGAATGATTTTTGTCAACACCCGCTTGAATAATAATATTTCTGATAATCCTGATGGAAATGATTTCTTTTTTGAACCAGTGGTAACTACACGATTTGGTTATAAATATGTAAAATTATTACTACAGGCAGGATTATCTTTCCGGGTTTTAAATGCTGGATATAGATATGAACATCAACCATTTATTTTAAATTTTGGTATTCATTTTACATTATTCCAGGAAGATTTGTAACATCTATTCATTTTAGCACTTTACTAATCATTTCCGGACACCTCAAGGGTTTCCTGGTTGTTTTGTCAATAAAACAAAATTCTGTTTCTCCTTCATTGATTTTATCACCATGTTGATTCCATATACCATGTGAAAACTGCATACGTGTTCCATTGATTTGTTTTAATGTAGTTTTAATACTTAATACATCGTCATAATATGCTGGTTTCTTGTAATAGATGTTTAATGAAATGGCTGGTATTAAAATTCCTTTTTCTTCCAGTAAAAAATTTGAAATACCCGCTTTTCTCAGAAATGCTGTTCTACCCTCTTCATATAACAAAGGATAATACCCGTAAAATAAATGATTCATCCTGTCTACCTCGTAATAATGTACCCGCCTATTGATTAAATCACTCATATTATTCTTTAAATATAATAATTATTTAATATTATTTTAAACTATTTGTTTAAAAACTGCCTGATAATTATTGTACATGATGTTTTACATGTAAATTATCTGTTAACCTGAATAAAAATAATGAACTTATCTTCAAAACTAAATTTTTTTAACATTATTATGAATAATTTTGTTAATGAGAATATTCTCATTATTTTTGTTATTCAATATGCATTTTGGACTGATAATTGCTAAATATTTATAAATATATATATTTACACTATAAACAATTTACAGGGATTGAATAATGCTTGTGAATAATGTCACTGAATTTGATTCATCATGTTCGATAATGAGGATATCGAAGCCTGCCCCCCGTAAGGAAGAATGATTGTATCGGGGTTAGCAGACATGATGAAACAAATACGAATTAATTGTAATTATTTAATAGAAAAACAAGAAGATATGATCAGTGTAGAAGTTTTATCAGATGGTAAGCGAACTGTAATTGAAAGTCCGAAAGGAAACTCATTACTGAATATTTTAAGAACCAATGGATTTAATATTTATGCCCCGTGCGGCGGTAAAGGAACATGTGGAAAATGCAGGGTAACTGTTGAAGGAGAAGGTGTTGTTACATCATGCACGTTTTATCCAAAATATGATATCAAAGTCATTCTTCCCGGGGATGAAGAAGCAAAAATAATCGTGAACCAGACCGAAGAATTGCAAGACCTTCCATACAAAAAAACAGACATTGATGAGATTACCCCCGATTCTTATGGCATTGCAGTAGACATTGGAACCACTACCATTGTTTTGTATTTCTTAAATTTATATACCGGGCAAACAGATAAAATTGCTTCTGCTCTAAATCCTCAAAAAACATATGGTGGAGACATCATTTCAAGGATCAATTATTGCCAGGAAAATGACAATGGGGTGATTGAGATGCAGCAATCAATTATCCGGGCAATTAATATAGAATTGGCTAATTTTAAAAGCCACAGAAATATCAGTTTTAATGATTTCCGAAAAATGGTTTTTGCCGGAAATACCACTATGTTGCACTTTCTGTTAAAAGTTGATGCCTTGTCTATAGCCCTGGCCCCGTTTACACCGCAATTCACCGCACAGCAAGTCAGAAAAGGAGTGATGATTGGGCTGGACATTCATCCTGATGCAGATATCATTACCATTCCGAATGTATCGGCTTATGTTGGCGCTGATATTTTAGCAGGATTAACAGCCATTAAATCAACTGATAAAAATTATTTATTTGTTGATGTAGGTACAAACGGAGAAATGGCATTGCATACAGATGGGAACTATTATGTTTGTTCTACAGCAGCCGGGCCGGCATTTGAAGGAGCCAATATTTCATGCGGCATGGGAGCTGTAAAAGGAGCTCTTTCCGGTTTCGAAAACCCGGATCATTATCATGTAATCGGAAACATCCCTCCCATTGGAATTTGTGGATCAGGCATTGTAGATATTGTAGCTTACCTGTTAAAAAATAACAAGATAGATGAAACCGGGTTGCTCGAAAAAACATTTCATATTTATCGTGAAAACGGTATTCATGTAACCCAACAAGATATCCGTGAAATACAACTGGCCAAATCAGCCATCTATTCAGGACTGAAAATATTATTAAGTACATCAGGATTGGATTTTAATAAGTTAGATGCTCTTTATTTAGCAGGCGGTTTTGGAAATTATATTGGCATTCAATCTGCCATTCAAATCGGGTTGCTGCCTGTTGAATTGAAAGACAAGATAAAACCTGTAGGAAATAGCGCAGGTATTGGTGCATTGCAATATTTGAAAAACGATGATTTCGTGAAGCAAACCGAAGAGGTATTAAAACATACAGAATATGTTGAATTATCGAATGTAGACGAATTTGACATTGAATTTGCTTTAAACATGAATTTCGACAAATCAATCAATATATAATTTATCACCCATGGCCAAAACACAACCGTTTGATCAGCACACAGAGCAATATGAACAATGGTTTGATGACAATGTTCATGTATATAAATCAGAAATAGAAGCTGTCCGAAAACTCATTCCTGTTGAAGGACGTGGAATTGAAGTAGGTATAGGCAGTGGCAAATTTGCCGTCCCGTTAAATATAAAAGAAGGCATTGACCCGTCCGTTGAAATGATAAATAAAGCCCGGTCTAAAGGATTGAATGCAATCAGCGGCATTGCCGAACAATTACCTTATCATAACGAAAGTATTGATTATATATTAATGGTAACCACCATTTGTTTTTTGGATGATCCGTATAAGGCTTTTTCTGAAGCCAAAAGAGTATTGAAAAACAACGGAGCGCTCATCATTGGCTTTGTTGATAAAGGCAGTCCTGTAGGCAAACAATATGCTCTCAATAAAGAGAAAAGTGTGTTTTATAAAGATGCTGTTTTTTATAGTACACAAGATATCTATAAATTGTATGAAAAGAATGGTTTTATCATAGATCAAACCGTTCAAACGGTTTTTGGGCATCTACACCAGGTAAATATGGTACAACAACCAAAACAAGGACATAAAGATGGAAGTTTTGTTGTGGCCAGGGGAATAAAACGGGTTTAACCTTACAAATGTTTGTCTTTGAAAGCCTCAAGCACTTCATGATGAACAAATGCCAGTTCTATATCAAATTTAATTGTTAGAATTGCTTAATTTTTTATTTAATTAGCTTATAAATAGTAATTTACATCCAATTATCTTACTTTTTTAGTTAAGTCTGTATATTTTACCTTCTAAATAATTTTGTGTGCTAAAGATTGAGTTAATTGTCAGAGAATCCGAAGCTAAATAATTAAATATATTTAAATATTTATTTGAATCAGAAGGAAAGATGATAAAACATCCATACTCATCATTATTTTTATAATAAACCTTATCATTTATGTGATTATTAATTGTATTTAATAATTTGAATGTTGTATCATGTCTTAATGTATCAATGTATTGAGATGGTTTAACATTTAACCCCAAGCTAATATATAGTTTGTATTTATCACTCTTAATGATTTGATTGAGAGGTATATTTAAGGTTTTCCAATGATTAAACCTAACGGAATAATCATCTACTATTTGTTTTGATTTTTCTAATAAAATTTCTTGATCAGAAAGATTATAATATTGTTGATTAAAACCAAAATATACTTTATTTCTATTATTGCATGAAATCAGTAAAAAACAAAACAATAATAATATAAAAAAAAATCTTTTCATAAAAAAGTTCATAAAAATAAGGTTAACCTTACAAATAAGATTAACCTTATAAATAAAAAAAATCTAAAAATGTTATTCTCCGGTTACAATAGTTGAATATTTTGTAACAAGTCCTAAAAATTTGCTTTCAGCTTTTGTATCAACTGTTGCAATTTTATCAATGTTACCATTTTTAGCTGCTGTAGAAATTCCTAAATCTGTGTGTCCTAACCATATATTTAACACAATAGACTTTGAAGCAACACCGGTTTTAGAACCTACTTCGTTTTTCGTTACAGCAAATGGAGCTGATGTTGAGCATGATGTTAATATAAATGCTCCGGCTATAATTAATGATTTGATTATTTTCATAACTTATTTTTTTTTAAGGTTTAATTAATATATTATTATTCTCCATGAACAATAATTTCTCGAGTATAAAGTAAAGGGCCTAAAAAATAGGTTGTTTTAATATCTACAGTTGATACCCCACCATTTAATTTTCCATTTTTAGTGGCTTCAGCAACACTGTGTTTTCCATTTAATTGCATTGAACCTAATACCAATGTTTTGGAAATACCTTTTTTACTGCCAACAGATGCATCACTTACAGCATATGGACTAGTAATTGCACATGAACTTAGTAACATTGCAAAGCCTGCTACTAGCGATAGATAAATATTTCTTTTTTTCATGATTTCTTTTTTTTGATTAGTAATTATAACAAATTATTCACCAGTTACGATGAGTTTCCTAAATTGCAGGATAAAGACAGAAGTCTTATAATCAACAGTTGCAACTTTGGATATATTTCCCTTTTTGCATGCTGTTTCTAAACTTACATCCTGATCTGACTTCAAGGAATGGGTTTTTAAAACCACCTTTTTGTCTCCAACCGGGTTGCCGGTAACCATAGCCTTCTGTTCAATTACGCATGAACCCAAAAATAAGGCAAGGGCTAATACTGAGATAGCTAAATTAATTTTTTTCATAAGCATTAAATTTTAAAAGATTAATAATAAATTAACAATTCGGCTTCAAAACTATAAAAAAAAATTAAATAAAAAAATTAAATAAAAAAAATAAATAGCTTTATTAATACCCAATTCTTCTAAAAACTGGCTTTCATTTTAATCATATAAAGATCCGCTTTAAGGTATTTGACTGGCATGGCTGCTTTTTTTCCTTGGTAATTCTATTAAAATAAACGTCTCCTGATGTATTGATTATTATTTTTTTTAAAATTTCATTGATCGCATTAAAACTAAATAATATCTGTTATAATACGTTTGTATATTTAATATTATAGTATTATAGCTAATACAACAACCAAAACAAGGACATAAAGATGGAAGTTTTGTTGTGGCCAGGGGAATAAAACGGGTTTAACCTTACAAATGTTTGTCTTTGAAAGCCTCAAGCACTTCATGATGAACAAATGCCAGTTCTATATCAAGGGCATCATCCAGTGTAAACCATTCCATTTCGGATACTTCACCCGGATCAGCATTGAGTTTTCCATGTCCACTGCCATAATACATTTGTACAACATTATGTATTCCCTTTTCAGGAAATATTTCATCAAAATACCCAAAATAAGTTGGATCAAAATCAAGTCCTGTCTCTTCTTTTACTTCCCTTATTGCAGCATCTCTTGCCGTTTCGTACAATTCAATGTGTCCGCCGGGCAGGCACCAGTATCCCTTAAACGGAGATACATTGCGTTGGGTCAATAATATTTTGTTGTGATCATCCGGGTGAAAAATGATCGCACCAGCTGTTGGTTTAGGTCGTTTCATTGCTTCAAATATAATATTTTATTTTAAAACTCCAAAAAATTTTGTTTGAAAATTTCCAGTTTACCCTGCTGGATAATTTTATTTCTATTCATTATATTTGTTCTTTAAAAAATAAGAAACTCTTAATAGAAGCCACTTAACATTTTACATAACTAAAAAGGGTAATTATAAAGCAATGATAGATAATAAATTGGCAACATATGTAGATCGTAATTCCAATTATAATTCAAAATTTCGGGGATATCAGCTTATTGCCCAAAATAAAGTATCCCTTAGCCAGTATAACAGGGAATGTGATAATTTCTTTTTCAAAGTAAAAAGCCAAAGAAATTCTTCTGTTTATGATGTTAACATAAAAACAAATGGCAATAAAATATGGACTTATTGTAATTGTCCTTATAACTTTAGCGGCTTATGTAAACATGAGGTTGCTGCGCTTGTTTCTTTACGCCAAAAGTTAATAGCAGGAACATTAAACACTCATATCAATCAGGCTGATGCAGAATTTGATTTTTTTTATTTATCTTCTGATTTACTAAAAGACTGGTCATCAAATCATCCCGCAATTCAATACTTAAAAAACCTCAACCAGGATAACATAAATCTTATAGAACGTGAAGACGGTGTAACAAAATTAGATGTGGGAGAAAACGGTACTATCTATCAAGTTACTTTTCAAGGTAAAAAAGATTCATCTTTGCTTCACACTTCCTGTCAGTGTGCAGAAAAAGTAACTGTTCCATGCAGCCACAAACTACGTGCTTTGCGATTTCTTCAGAATAAATTTGGGAAATACGCTTTGCACGAGGCTTTTGACTGGAATGAAGATAAAAAAAGTATGCTTTCTGAATTTGGATATATGCCGGAAGATGATTACTCCAAAGTGATTGAATTCTCATTCAACGGCTTTTCGCTGACTGCAAAAAGAAGTCATGAGCTACTATGTATAAATGAGATGGACTCATTAACAGAACCCATTACCCGGCAACTCGTTCCGGACGAAAAAAAAGAAAAAAAAGAAGTTCCCGGTATAGCTTTATTTCTTAACGATTCCACACTAATCCCACTGATCGGTACTATTTTCTTCAAAGGAAAGCCTTATAAAAATAACAATAATATCCGGAAAGTAAATAACATTATGGGGCTTGCATCAAATTTCAGCACATTCTTCTCAAACATCAACGAAGAATACAAAAACTTCTACCTTTGGCAACAGGCAGAATGTGAAGAAAAATTAGTACTTAATTCAATGATTCCCCCTGGCCACGAGGCCCGTCAATATTATACCGGAATTGCAACTGAAGACCTTATACATCATTTACGCACAGACCTTCCCTTTTTACGGGAGCTAACAATAAAATACATTCCTTTACTTAAAAAGATGTGGGAAAAATTGTTGAATAAAAACGTGTATTTATTCAACAAGTCCCGTTATAATGGTTATTATAATTATTTTTTAGCCAAAGATTTAAGAAATATCAATGTATCCGAAGAACCAATAAAAGCAAAACTAAACATTAAACAGGATACCTCGAATTATATTATATCAGTCAATTATTACCAGGCTAACCGTAAAAAACAACCGGTATTCGATGTTTTTCGTTTTCCCTGGTTAGTTGGAGTAGACAGCAGAAACACACTCGCTTGCTGGGAAAATGAATCAAGCTTTATTCTGGCAGTCATGACGCTGTTGGAAAAACCACCGTCCCGTATTTATATCCCCAAACGCGAAACCCGGCGTTTTACTTCATTCATAAATCACTTTAAAAAACAAATAGAAATTGATATGAGTCAGATAAAAACCCATAAAAAGACATCTGAAAAGGTCAGCTTTCGTATATCCCTGTCAGAAATGGGAAACTTTTTATTGTTTTACCCCCTGGCCTTGTATGGCGAAAACGAAGTTACTGTCTCTAACAGAGCAGATGCTTTTTACTTTAATGATAAAGAAGGCGGAATCGGCGAAATAAAGCGAGATGTTGAAAAGGAAAAATCATTCTATAACTTCGTGGTTGGCCTCCATCCAAAATTTAATGAACTCAATCAACAGGAATTCTTCTACCTGAATTGCGATGAAATAATGGAAGGCCTTTGGTTTCTTAATTTTTTTGAACAATGTAAAAACCAGGGCGTAGAAGTTTACGGATTTGAAAACCTCAAAAACATCAAATATAATCCGCACAAACCCACAACCAATTATCATGTAGAATCAGGCATTGATTGGTTTGATGTAAAGATGGATGTAAAATTTGGCGATCAAAAGGTTTCGCTTAAAGAAATCCGCAAATCAATATTAAACAAACAAAAGGCTGTTAAATTAGACGATGGTTCAACGGGTATATTGCCCGAAGAATGGATTAACAAATGGCTGACAGCATTGAAATTTGGTAAATTAGAAGAAGATGACACCCTTAAATTATCAAATCTTCATTTTTTGCTAATAGAAGATTTATACAAACAACTGGATGACAACGCCCATCGCAAAGAAATCCATGAGAAGAAAAAAAAACTGAATGACTTCAAAGAACTGAAACAGGTAACCCCTCCCGAAGGCCTGAAAGCCACTTTAAGGCATTACCAGGAAGAAGGCTTGAACTGGCTGAATTTTCTCTGCGAATTTGGATGGGGAGGATGTTTAGCGGATGACATGGGACTTGGAAAAACAATCCAGGTACTGGCTTTAATCCTGCATATTAAACAAAAGGATAAACGCAAAAAACATGTCTCACTGGTTGTTGCCCCTACTACATTACTTTTTAACTGGCAGGCAGAAATAGAAAAGTTTTGTCCCGGCCTGCGGGCATATCTTCATTGGGGACAAGGGAGGGACACCCAAACAAAAAACTGGAAAAAATATGACTTAATTCTCACAACGTACGGAACATTAACAAACGATATTGAGTTTATACGAAAATTTCATTTTAACCTTACCATTCTCGACGAGTCACAGGCCATTAAAAACCCTTCCTCGTTAAGGTTTAAAGCTGTGAGGCTACTCAGTGCGAATACCCGGTTATCGCTTACCGGAACACCTATCGAAAACAATACCCTGGAACTGTTTGCACAAATGCAATACCTCAACCCCGGCTACCTGGGCAGTCTTCATTTCTTCAAAAAAGAGTTTTCTAACGCTATTGATAAGCAAAAAGATAAAAACCAGGCATACCAATTATCAAAAATGATCCGGCCGTTTATTCTCAGACGCAAAAAAGAAGATGTAGCGAAAGAATTACCCGAAAAAACAGAAACAACAATGTTCTGCGAAATGGAAGAACACCAGCGAAAAGTTTACGAACACTTTAAAGACGATATCAGGCAACAGTTATTATCCAAGATTGACGAAGAAGGCATGGAAAAAGCCCGGTTTAACATCCTTGAAGGCCTTTTAAAACTTCGACAGATATGCGACAGCCCTGCATTGCTAAACACGAAGGAAGATTATGGCAATGACTCGGTAAAAGCTGAAGAGCTGGTAAGGCATATTCGCAATAAAACAGGTAAACATAAAATACTGGTCTTCTCCCAATTCATAGGGATGCTTCAACTGATCAAGAACAAACTGGATCAGGAAAAAATTAAATACGCATATCTTGACGGCCAGACTAAAAACCGGCAGGCAGAGGTACACACATTTCAAAACACGCGAACATGCCGGGTGTTTCTATTAAGTATTAAAGCCGGCGGTTTAGGATTAAACCTCACGAAAGCCGATTATGTTTATATCATAGACCCCTGGTGGAATCCGGCTGTGGAAGCACAGGCTATAGACCGTACACACCGTATTGGACAGGAAAAACACGTTTTTGCCTACAAGATGGTATGCAAAGATACTATTGAAGAAAAAATTGTCCAGCTTCAGCAGAAGAAACAGGAAATAGCCGATGACTTGATATCAACGGACAAAGGATTTGTAAGCAATTTATCAAGAGGAGATATTGAAGAGTTATTGGCATAAAAAGTTTTATAAACTTTAAAGCCTATTTTAAAGAAAATTCTAAGGCGATTGGTACTATTGCCTCAAAATTTCTCATCTATATTAGTAAACTCTGTATTTTTCGGGAAGGGCGTAACACTGCAAATGAGTTTTTATAAATCAAACATTATTTGTGGAATAATGTTTGTTATAATAAAACTAAATATAAATTTATAAAAAAGGAGGTATATTATGAAAATATTAATGATTTATTTAACAGGAATTTTGTTTTTAACAGGTTTCAATAATGTATATGGACAACGAAAAGATATGTCACAAAAAAGCAAAATGCATCACATGAGAGGACAGGGAATGATGCAAGAACGCATGGGTGGCATGCAAATGCAGGAAAAAGGATATTCTATGTGCCCAATGCATAAACAGAAGATGCATCGTCAAATGCCAATGAAAAAGTATGTGATGATAGTTCAATGGCTGCCAAATATGGCAGATCAATTGGAATTAAATAACAACCAGGTTGAAAAATTAATGAATATGCAGGTAGCTTACCAGAAAGAGAAACTTGACAGTAAAGTACAACTCAGGCAACAAAGGCTAAAGATGAAACAATTATTGGATAAAAATGCTGATTCAAAAGAACTAAAGAACCTTTTGGAAGAATGTTCAACGATTAAAATTGATATGAAATTAGCAGCCTATGAAACAGCTAATAAAATGCTCAATGTATTAACAGATCAACAAAAAGAGGATATTGAGGAAATGATAATGCAATGTATGAATAGAAATTGTATGATGCAAAACAAAATGTTTAACCAATAAAATGAATATTATGATGCATGAATTTGGATGTAACACATTAGGTATAGGATGGGGCTGGATCATTGGAATCATTGTCCTTTTAATTATTATACTGGTGGTATTAAGGTCTGCCGGGCAACAAAAAAAAGCTGAATATAGAGATAATAAAACAGCATTAGATATACTGAAAGAGCGGTATGCAAAAGGAGAAATCAATAAAGAGGAATTTGAAGAACGCAAAAAAGATCTGATATAGCAAGGCATGGATGAACAACATTCTAAACACCAGGAAGGACATGCTTCGCATCACCAAATGATGATCAGGGATTTCCGCAGGCGTTTTGGGGTATCCCTGGCCATCACTGCCCCTATCCTTTTGTTATCTCCAATGATTCAGGATATTATAGGATATGAAATTCAATTTAACGCTGCACAATATATTCTATTTGTCTTATCAGCCTTTGTGTTTTTTTATGGAGGACAGCCTTTTTTAACCGGATTTATAAATGAACTAAAACAAAAACAACCCGGCATGATGACACTAATTGCCGTGGCCATTACAGTAGCGTTTGGATATAGCGCTGCTACAACGTTTGGGCTTAAAGGGAAAACATTTTTCTGGGAATTGGCAACCCTGATTGATGTGATGTTATTGGGTCATTGGATCGAAATGAAATCTGTTGTCAGAGCCTCCCAATCATTACAAAAACTGGTTAAATTAATGCCTTCCGAAGCATATAAAATTATAAATAATGGAGAACTTCAGGAAGTAAAGGTTGATGAGTTAAAACAAGATGATAATGTCTTAATCAAGCCGGGTGATAAAATACCTGTTGATGGCATTATATATGACGGAAAAAGCAATATAGATGAATCAATGGTGACAGGTGAGTCAAAGCCGATCAGGAAACAAAAAGATGATCATGTTATAGGGGGTACAATCAATGGCAACGGTTCACTAAAAGTAAAAGTTGAGCAAGCCGGAGATAAAGCATATATTAAAAAAGTGATTGAGATTGTACAGGAAGCACAAAATAAAAAATCAAAATCTCAGAACCTGGCCAATAAAATAGCCTTTTGGCTTACTGTTATAGCTTTATCTGTGGGATTTGGAACACTTATAACCTGGTTGTCTATTGGCAAACCCTTTGTTTTTGCTCTTGAACGCATGGCCAGTGTAATGGTCATTACGTGTCCGCATGCCTTAGGGTTAGCAGTGCCATTGGTTGTTGCTATATCCACTTCCATATCGGCACAACGCGGTTTATTAATTCGAAACCGGACAGCTTTTGAAAATTCAAGAAAGATATCTCTTTTAGTATTCGACAAAACCGGAACACTAACAAAAGGAAATTTTGGCGTAACACAATATGGTTCATTTCATGATCAGTACAATGACCAGGATATTCTTATCTATGCCGGTGCCCTGGAATCCGAATCAGAGCACCCCTTAGCAGTGAGTATTATGCAAAAGGTAAAAGAAGAAAACATAGATGTTCCTCCAATAACAGAATTTAAAAGTTTAACCGGACAGGGGATCGAAGCTAAAGTAAATGGGGAAAAATTGAATGTTGTCAGCCCTAAATACTTAGACAAAAATAACATAAAAAGGCCTGATAAAGAGCAGGAAAATAAATTGGAAACAAGAGTATATGTAGTCTTGAATGATGAAGTGATAGGATTTATATCCCTGGCAGATGAAATAAGAAAAGAATCATATGATGCTATTAAAACATTGAAAAAAAACGGGTTAAAAATTTATATGATGACGGGGGATAATCAAGAAGTAGCCAAAAATGTAAGTGATATCCTTGGCCTTGACGGATATTTTGCCGGTATCTTACCTGATGAAAAACAGAAAAAAATCATAGAATTTCAAAAGAATGGTGAATTTGTAGCCATGACTGGAGACGGGATTAACGATGCTCCGGCATTGGCAACAGCAGATGTTGGAATAGCAGTAGGTTCTGGTACCGACATTGCTGCTGAAACTGCAGATATTATTTTGGTCAACAGCAATCCGAACGATATTGCTTCTTTGATTGTTTTCGGAAAAGAAACATTTAAAAAGATGAAACAAAATTTTGCATGGGCAACAGGATATAATATAGTGGCCATCCCATTGGCAGCAGGTGTTTTATACAGTGCAAACATATTGATCAGTCCGGCGATGGGGGCCGTATTAATGAGCCTGAGCACCATTATTGTAGCCATTAATGCTCAATTTCTTAAAAAGAAATTGCAATGATTATTTTTAAAGAGGACTTCTAATAATTCCTTTGCATCAAAATTTTCAGCATTTTTTTATAGAAAATATTTTTTTTGAAACACTATCGGGATAATACAAGAAAAAATGCATATTTTAAAAAATAATAATAAGTATGAATTATTAGATCAAAAAAATGTGAATACAAATTTTGATACAGCTGTATCAAAATCTAAAGCAGCATTAAAAGAAGAAGGATTTGGTTGCCCCGTAAGGAAAAATGACTTTATCGGGGTTAGCAGACATTATGGACTGACACTATTTAGTGTTTGTCT
>CAYMKE010000020.1:0-20882 GCA_964390955.1 uncultured Bacteroidales bacterium
ATTTAAGGCCTGGCAGGATACCCACCAGGCCTTAAAACCAACGTACACTGTATAAAAATATAATGTATACAACAGGCATCAACACAACAACCTAAAAACCTTACAACCCGGCTGTTTCATAGATTTTTTGTTTCCTGGGCATGTTTATATATGCCGGGGTGTCTGGCTTTGTATCTTTTTTCTTGTCGTATTCCTGTATTGATTTAACCAATACATCGTATCCTTTGTCTAATTGCTCCCGGGTCATCTCTGCAGTAACTGACATACGAATTCGAGTTTGTTTTCTTGATACAGCTGGATAAGAAATACCATTCACTAAAACCCCCATCTCTCCCATCTTATGTGTTACATGAAGTACTTTATGATGATTCCCAAGTATTACAGGAAAAATAGCAGTTTGCGAATTACCAATATTAAAATTATCTTGTTGCAATTTTTGTTTTAAATAAAAAATATTATCCCACAATTTTCTTTTACGATTATAATCTTTTTTGATAATCTGAATGGATTTATGTGCTGCTGCATTTGCAGCAATGAAAGGTGCAGTGCTTGAAAAATTTGTTTTACTTGATAAAGACAAATAATTAATCATTGCTTCATTTCCAGCTACAAAACCACCCTGGCTGCCTATTGCTTTGCTTAATGTTCCGGTAAGTATATCAATGCTGCTGGATGGCATATCAAAATAATCCAATATACCAAGCCCTTTGCTTCCAATCACCCCAAAAGCATGCGCTTCATCAACCATTACAAGGGCGCCATATTTTTTGGCCAAATCTGATATTTCAGGCAAATTGGCAATGTCGCCATCCATGGAATACACGCCATCAACCACAATAATTTTGCCTGTATATTGCCTGTTTACACGTCGTAAAACAGCTTCCAGGGAGCGCATATCATTGTGCTTAAATAACATTTTGTTACGACATTCAGCACCTGCCATGATGCTTGCATGTGCTAGCATATCAACTATTGCAATATCATTTTTCCGAAGTAATGCATTTAGAACCCCTGTATTGGTCATAAAACCTGTTGCATACACCAATGCTTTTTGATATCCAAAAGTTTCAGCTATTTCATTTTCAAGATTAATTTTTACATCTGTTAAACCAGAAGCAACAGTTGCTGCTCCAGCACCGGTTCCATATTTTTCTATGGTTGAAATCGCAGCATTCATTACTTCTGGATGTTGAGTCATATTAAGATAATCATTTGAACCAAAATTAATCATCTTCTTTGTTTTGTTTACACAAGGATCAAATACATTTGTTTCTATTTTACATCCATCTTTTAAATAGCGTAAATAATTTGCACCCTTTTTAATCCTTAGATCTTCCTGGCAGCTATTAAATATATCAAAACGTTCTTTAAAAGAAAGATGATCTAAATTTGGAGATAACATCACATCATAAAGAGTGTATTCATCAGAATCTATCAAATTATACTTTGAATACTTAAAGTGTAATTCCTTATCTTTTGAAAAATATTTTACAGTTTTTTTCATTTTTTTTTAGAAATTAATTTTTAATTTAAATTTATTATTTCAAATTTAAAGTTTAAACTTTATAAATCCATAATATTCATTAAATTTACGATATATTTTTATAAACAAAGAGATGTGAAAAAAAATATAATACATTAATTTATATGCAATTACCACAAAAAATATTAAGACATAATGATGTATTAGGAAATATTGCCCTTATCACTAACTCATTATAACAAAAATTACACGCGTACACCTATAACAAGTATATCATCTGTTTGTTGTTTGTCACCTTTCCACTTAAGATTCATTTTTGATAAATGGTTTTGCTGCCTTGCCAGTGGCAAGGCCTGCATTTTTAATAATTCGTTTCTGAACCTGGGCATTCCTATTTTTTTCTTTCCATTGTAATCCAACTGGTCAGGAAACCCGTCTGTAAATAAATAAAACGTATCGCCCGAATAAAATTCAAGTTCGTACTTCATGAATGCAAGTGACTTAAAATCATATCCAATGGTGTTTTTTGTGCCTTTAAATCTATAAAGGCAATGCTTTTGATCGGATTGAAACGCATTGAAAGGTGTATGAATTTCCAGTATTTTATTTCTGACCAGGTATAAATCTCTGTTTGCCCCTGCAAATTGCACTGAATAGTCAGGATAATTAAAAATACAAACAGCCATGTCAATCCCTTCAATGTGATCTCCGGGTTGATTATTATATAAATGTGTAATCAGCTTTTCACGAAATTTTTCAAGCAAAACGTCAGCATTGTTTACAATGTTCCCCTGGTTTATGATTTCTTTTAACAATGAAACGCCCAGGATACTTAAAAAGGCAGCCGGCACCCCATGGCCTGTGGAATCGGCCACAACAACAACCCCATAGTGTTCTTTTTCATGAACCCATAAAAAGTCACCACTCACAATGTCTTTAGGGCTAAATAATACAAAGTGAGCACTGAATAATTTTTTTAAATCATTTTCATCAGATATAATGTTCCGCTGCACTGAGGAAGCATATTCAAGGCTTGAATAAATCTGGCGATTTTGTTCCTCTATAATTATTCTTTGCCTATTTGCTCTATCTCTTTCTATCTCATAAGATCTTTTTACATAGCGTATTGCAATAAAAATAAATATTAAAACCAAAATAAAAACAAAAACCATATCTTTATAATAAATGCTTTTATTTGGATACTTATAAACTAATATATCACCCCAAAAATATTCTATACCATATAAAATAAATAATGTAAAAATGAATAAATAAAAAACTCTATTTTGCTGATGATGTTTTGAAATTAATATTAATATGATGAAAGAAAGAATAAAAATATATGGAATGGAACCAATTATTCCATTATTCAAAAACCAAACAACAGAAATAATTCCTAAAATGGTAAATGATGATAACCAAATATTATAGTAATTTTTAAATCTTGATAAATAATAAAGATAACCTAAAAACAAAGAAGCAAATAGAGTAAAATAACTTAAAAAAACTGGCAAAGGTAAAGTAAAATTAAAAAAACACGTTATAAAAGAAATCAAAGCTCCTATAAAGCATAAGGCATTATAATTTCTATGTTCAAGTATAAAAACATTATCTTCACCAATTATAATGTCTAAAACTTTTTTATTTAATTGTTTAATTAAATTAATGTAATACTTTTTAGATTTTATTTTAATCCATTTCCCTTCTACAATTACTTTAAAAAAATTTTTTATTTTCAATATATTCTTCATAAAAATTACTCATTAATTACATAAAACCAAGCGTGTCATTTTTAGTGTTAAATGCTCATATTAAATAATTTATATTTCAAAAAACCTTTGCTGCAGAGGGATGTGCTCATTCCCTATTTTGCTTGTCTCACTTCGGTTTTAGAATAAAAAAACAGACACTTATTGTAAAAAACATCTGTTTGTTAAAGATGCATGTTTAATAACACAAACCTACATAATTTTTATAATAAATATTGAAAATTCGTAAAAAAATATTGAACCAGACACTTTGTCAAGAACAGAAAACCTTGTATATTTGGGGCAATAAACTTTAAAACTATGGAAAAAATTTGAAAGTCTGTCCATTTTTGAGTTTCAAATAAAAATAATCAGGAAACTTTAAACATTAAAAACAGATAAAAAGTTGGCAGTTGGAAATTAACAATTAATCAATAACTAATAACAATCTAAATTCAAAACAGAGCCTAAACTTAATAACTTAGTAACTTAATAATAAACAGATGAACCGTCCATGATAAAACTTTTGACACACACGCGCATGATTATTTGGGCGAATATAAGTATAATACTGTTCCCTAGTGTAATGATTTGTTGATAGCCGAATTATTATTGTCTTTGTCCTATGGCAAGAAAAGGACAAAAATTAACACTCAGCGAAGACGACTATAAGACATTGGCCGCAATATCAAGAGCGCATAGCGCGGATCATAGATCGGTTATACGTGCTAAGATAGTGCTAATGCTAAATGAAGGATTTAGTTACGATTCAATAAAAGCCGAACTGAAAGTTGGTAGAGAAGCGATAGCTAAATGGAAAAAACGTTATTTAAAATATGGTTTGAACGGCCTTAAAGATGCACCAAGACCGGGTAAAGTAGCATTATACACTGAAGCAGATAAGGCAAGGGTAATACAAAAAGCTTGCTCAAAACCTGAAGGTGGATATTCCAACTAGAAAGAAGAATAGCAAAAGAACTGGGCATGAGCCAAAGTACAGTTCAAAGCATTTTAGAATCTCACGACTTAAAACCTCACAAAGTTGAATACTGGTGTGGAAAAAGTACCGATCCTGAGTTTGAAGAGAAGATGCTCAATGTTATCGGTTTCTATTTGAATCCTCCAGAAAATGCTTTAGTATTATCAGTCGATGAAAAAACACAGATACAGGCATTGGATCGCTCTCAGCCAGAACTGCCTTTAATGTCTGGTAACCCTAAGCGATTAACAGCTACATATAAAAGGCATGGCACTGTATCCTTGATAGCAGCGCTTTCAGTCCATGATGGTGAAATCACCGCAAATACAATAGATAAAAACAACGCCCAGAATTTCTTAAAGTTCTTAAAAAAAAAATTCACCAAAAATATCAAGGGAAACACCTTCACATAATTGCCGACAATTTAAATGTACATAAGCACAAGGATGTTAAAGAATGGGTGGAGGCTAAAAAAAAGAATGACTATACACTTTACACCCACTTACTCATCGTGGCTAAACCAGATCGAAATTTGGTTTAATATTTTATCCAAGGATGTACTGAAAGGAGCCGTTTGGCATAGTAAAAAACAGCTGGCAAAACAGATAATTCAATACATAGACACTTATAATAAAAATCGGGCTAAGCCTTTTGAATGGACTCATGATGTGAAAAAGAAAAATAGTTCGACTAATAAAAATTCTTCACACTAGTGTCATGTCACACCTGAGATGACGGTTAAGTTGAAGGAATTATTTGAATTTTTAAAAATGAAAAAAAGTAAGCATAGCCATAGCTACGTGAGTCTTTTTTTCATGAAGAAAAAACGAATAAGATCGAAACTTGGGGCGTTATATCAGGTGTGACATGACACTAGATCAGGAGGTTAAAGAAATAGGTTTACAGGAATAATTGGATTTTGTTTAAAAAACATAGCGCTATTGTAAATTTAATGGCAAGTATATAAAATTATCAGTTATCAAAAAATTAGTTCCACAAAATTTGCAGTAGTAGAAAAACATAATTTAAAATTGCTGCTTATTTTTTTTGTAATACCTTACATTAAAAAATTCCAATGCTAAAGAAGTAATAAAAATAAATAACTCACCAGCTAAAAACCAAATTCTGCTTGTAATAGCAATAACTGCAGCATGTTCAATATCCATTCCTATTAATGATAAATAACCGGTTAACAAACCTTCTCTTACCCCAATACCACCTGGTGCAAACACTACTAATACCCCCAAAGCACCAGCGAGAGGGAAGGCAAATGCTGCAAAAAATGAAACAGGTGTCTTAATCAGGCTTTCAGATAATAGAAAAAAAGAAATACTCCACATACCCCAATTAAGTAAAAACCAAGGCAACACTTTGATGACATCGTCAAATGAAATTCTTGGAATACTTAAATCAAACTTAAATCCCTTTTTAAAGATTCTTATAATTATTTTATGAAAAAATTCAGTAAAAATGATTAATGATAATAAAGTCATCAAAGCAATTATGCTTAATGCATAGATTCCAAATTTATTGATAAAAATAACGCCCAAGGTTCCCAGAAGTAATCCCGTCCATAAAGAAATAAATTGAGCGTTTATAGATATTAAAGCAACATCCTTCCTGGGAAGTTCATATTTTTTTGAGATATACTCAGATCTCCCCAGAATCACCCATAATTTACCGGGAATGTATTTCCCAAAGACAGACAGGCCAAATGAAATAATGCCATGTTTGACAGACGTTTCATATTTAGCTTTTCTTAAGGTTTTTTGCCATGCAACACCATCCATAATAAAACCTAAAAATAATAAGATGAGTGATATATAAATTTTAACAGGTTCATAAATAATAGGTTTCTTTAAAAAGTCCTCCTTTATGAGGGTAATTATCAGGAAAATAATTGATATATAAATAAAGATTTTAATATATATATTTTTCATTTGTGATTTTTTTAAGTAGCATAGTCAGATCTAATGATATATATAAACATTTTGCAAACTATCTCCCTACCTCTCTCTTAAAATATAGAACAATAGGCTATGCTTTTTCTGCTAAAACTATTGTCCAGGGAATAGGTTTATATACTTTAATAATTTTAAATTGACGCTTTATGAATTTTATAAAGTGGATAGAAGACCAATGGTTTACATGCCCTGGTGTATTGCCTAATTGTTTTATATATGCACCTCTGACAAGATTTAATATGTGCCATAGTGGCTCCCTTGGTACAGAAAATATAAAATATCTTGATCCTATATGGGATAAATTTATAATAGCTTTTTCAGGATTATCTAAATGTTCCAATACTTCAAGGCAGAGGATGGTATCAAAAGAATTTACTTCAAAAGGTGGATTATAGATGTCTCCCAATTTATATTCACAATTCCCGGCATTTTTTTTACTCATTTCAATATGTACAGGGTCAAGGTCAAATCCAGTACATTTTTTATCCGCTATCTGATTTTCGATCATTTTAAAGGTTATGCCTTCGCCACATCCTGCATCTAATATACTTTCAAATTCTATTGTATTGAGAATTTTTCTAATGGTATTATTAAAATTGTCAACCAATACCCTACTTATTGGATTTTTAGATACATACTTAAAGTTGGTTTTAATTTTTACATTTTTCATAAAAAATAGAAGTTTTATTTATATAGAAAATATGTAAAAATAATTTTTTTATTATGAATGAATTCATTTGAATTAAAAAAGAAATTTATTTATTAATGAATGAAGCTATAGTTAGTAAAATGTAAATGTAAAAGCTACCCTTAATTAGTAGCATTAAAAAATAAGTATCCCATTGATATTTATTTTTAATTATTAAAAAAGTAGAATATAAAAAGTTTATTAATTTTGCCGGACATTAATGATAAATTAATAACTCAATGCTAAAAGATGTTTCTGTAGTTGTTTCAGTGTATAATGAAAAAGACGGGTTAAATAATTTCACGGATGTATTAATTAATGAGCTTTCTAAATTAAACATTACATATGAAATTATTTTTGTAAATGATGGAAGCCATGATGGATCGGAAATAATAATTGATAAAATATGTACAGAAATCCCACAAACCAAAGCTATTCACTTTTCCAGAAATTTTGGTCATGAAGCAGCCATGTTGGCTGGAATTGATTATGCAAATTCTAAGGCCATTATATGTTTAGATGCTGATCTACAGCACCCTCCTAATATGATTAAAAAAATGATAAATGAATTTCATAAAGGGTATGAAATTATAAATATGGTAAGGGAAAAAAATAAAGGAACAAGTGCGGTTTCAGATTTTCTATCCCATTCTTTTTATAAATTTTTAAATAGAATATCTCCTGTTTCCTTAAAGGAAAATGCATCAGATTTTTTTTTAATATCTAAAAGAGTTGCTGATATACTTAAAAAGGATTTCCGCGAAAGAAACCGTTTTTTAAGAGGATTTATCCAAATAATCGGATTTAAGAAGACAACGTTATCATTTGTTGCTGATGAACGACAATTTGGAAAAAGTAAATATTCATTAAAAAAACTCATGATTTTATCAGCAAATGCAATTGTTTCATTTTCAAAATTACCTCTACATTTAGGTTTAATAATAGGAATTATATTTGGGATATTTTCTTTAAGTATAGGTATATATTCTTTGATCATGCGTATATTGGGGAGTCCGCCACCCGGTTATACCACTCTTATTGTGTTTATTAGTTTAGCGTTTGCGATACAGTTTATTATCATTGGCATAATAGGTATTTATGTTGGTTATGCCTTTGAAGAAACAAAAAAAAGGCCCATCTATCTAATTGATAAACTAAACAATCTTGAAGTTTAATATTTTTATGTTTAAAATGAAAACAAAAGTTAACAATTATTTATTGACAATTATTTTAACAGGAATTATTAGCTTTATTTTTATAAGTTATTTTTATAAAGATTTTATTTTTCATCCGAATCAATATATTACAGCAGACTGGGGCGATGGTATAAAAAATTATTACACTTATGCTTATCATATTAAGCATGATACATCTTATGTATATTTTAATGGGATGAATTATCCTTATGGTGAACTACACCAATTTACTGATGGTCAGCCTTTTTTGTCAAATTCCATTAAATGGTTAAAAAATTTTTTCCCTACAATTGACAACTATTCTATTGGGATATTAAATTTTTTAATGATTTTTTCTATTTGTATTACATGCATATTTATTGCTTTAATACTGTTTCATTTTAAATTACCTCCCTGGTTTTGTGCGTTATGCGCATTAGGTATTGGATTATTAGCTCCACAAATCCATCGCATAGGTGGTCACCTTAGTTTAACATATTCATTCTTTTTTCCATTAGCCTGGTATTTATTATTTCTGTTTTATAAAAAACCTAAATGGATCTATACCCTTTCACTCTTTATCGTCAATTGGGTTTTATTACATATACACCCATATTTATCTATTATTAATATTTTCTTTATCATTATCTATTTTGTAGTATACGAGATAAGAAACAAAAATACTGGATTTAACAAGCTTTTACTTCATACAAGTGTTCAAACCATTGCTGTCATAATTGCCTGGTTAATAAAACTTGAACTTTTTGATTATCATCAAAACAGGCCGGAAGATGTATTTGCCTTTTATGCCACTGCTCAGCTCGATGGTGTTTTTGTGCCTAATATGGGTTTGTTTAATAAGCTTTTAAATAAAATAACATTGATTAATATTCGTTGGGAAAGTTGGGCGTATATAGGCTTGTTAAGTATTCTTGTTTTATTGATCTTGCTGGTTAGATTAATAAAAAGGCTTGCAGAGAATAAAAAATTTGATTTTTTCCCTTCGTATATGAATGATACCCTTAAAATATCTTTTATTGCCTCACTATTTGTCTTGCTTTACGCATTTGGTTTTCCATATAAATATGGCTTTAAATTTTTATTAAATTGGATTCCGGCTTTGAACCAAATAAGAGTAACAGCCCGTTTTGCATGGGTGTTTTATTTTGTAATAAATGTCTTTAGCGTTACATTAATTTACCATTTTTTAAAAGATAAAATAAATAACAAAGGACTTAGACAAGTTTTACTTATTATTCCTGCTTTATTAATTATATTTGAAGGGGTTGAATATCATAAATATTATAGTTATAAAGTAACTCAATCTGACAACTATTTTTCTAAAAAAACGAACAATTCAGTAAACCAAAACATCCATAAAGTCATTAATAATATTGAAATTTCAGAATATCAGGCGATTTTGCCACTTCCGTTTTATCATATTGGTTCAGGTAAAGAATTGGAAATTATAGACGAAAATGGTTATGTGAAATCATTGATTCTATCTTATCATACCGGCTTACCCTTAATTGCATCGAATTTATCCAGAACATCAGTTGACGAAACCGACAATATAAAGGACATGTTTAAACCTCCCTTTATAGAAAAACCTATAATAAATCGTTTTAACCTAAAAAGTATTTTAATTCTTATAACTGATAAAACAAAAATAAGAGCATCTGAGAAATGGATTATAAAAAAAGCTCAACAAGTTTATATTGATAGCACTATACAATTATATAAAATACATCCCAAAAAGTTTATATCCTATGACATAAGTCAAATAGAAGATAAATTATCTGCTGCAAACCAAAATATAAAAGATTTAAATGGTTTTCATCCTGCTCCATATAAAAATGGAAATTTCTTTTTTAAAGGTTTCAGTGATTCCATTCCTGCTGATACATTATTAAAATATAAAGCACAGAAAGCTTCAAACCCAGGATATCATCTTTTATTTGAAGACAAAAATGAATTGCTCAATGAAGGAGACGAATATAAATTTAGTTTTTGGTTTTATAATAAGGGCCAAAATAAGGCCAGTATTCATTGTATTGTTGCTCAAACGAATTCAAAAAATAAAGAAAAATGGACAGATCATTTTAATATCAACACCGGAATGCAAATATATGATGACTGGATGCTTATTATATATAAGTTCACTGTATTAAATGATGCAAAGAATGTTAAAATTCTCATGTATGGGGAAAAGAACAAAGATTATCCAATTTATTACGATGATCTCTTAATCCGTAAAAATGACATAGATGTTTATTATAAGATAAATGATAAAATACTATTTGAAAACAATTATAGAATTCCTGTAAAATAAATTAGTTTTATATACTATTTTTAATCTTCCTATTACATAACTCAACTTATTTGTAATCCTAATAAAATTATATAATTCAAAATTTTTATAATTTATCTCCCGTTTTTTATTACAATATATATAATTACAATTCATCGGAAAAAACGAACAAATAAATCAATTCATGAACTTACATAAAAAGGTATTAAGTTTTGTATCGATATTATTTATTTTTACCTTAATCATTCTGTACTATGCTAAAAGTTTAGATGGGGGCTATATTGGCAACATCTTTAATGCAGATGTAACCTTTTTACATGTTTTATTTAAAGATTTATTTACTGATAATTATTTATTAAGTGATTGGACCTTCCCTAATTCTCCAGGTTATTTCCCTGATTTTTTATTATTTACACTTTCTAATATATTGGGAAAAACAACTCCTCAGATCACTTTTATATATAGCCTTTTGCAATGGGCATTGATCCTTATAGTTTTAATGTACCTTTATAAATTATTTTTCCCTCAAAATAAAAATACATATTTTGGGTTGTTGATAGTATTATTTTCAATTTTCTTTCTTTGTACTATCTTGCCTTTGAACATCAATAGCTTTTCTTTTTATTTAATGCACCCCACATACCATACAAATGTATTAATCAATACAGTAATTGCATTTATACTGCTACTACTATTAATTAAATACAATGGTTTTAGCTACTCCTTTCTTTTATTTTTCATTGTTGTTTTGGGGACTATCTCAGATAAAATATTCATCCTTGTTTTTGTACTTCCTTCCATAACAGCTATGTTTTTTTTAAAACCAGATCATTGGATCAAATCTGTTATTACAATTTTTGTGGCCTCATTATCAGGTTATTTATTTAATGAATTTATTATTTCAGATATCATTACAACTAATAACACTGCCAAAAGCTTTCATTTTTCATTTAATAATCTACTAGGTATTGTTCATTTCTTCAATTTATATATGTATGGAAATATATATGAGCAACTTATTGTTTATTTATCATTTGGAAGCTTTATTTCTGCTGTAATTGCACTACTGTTTAATCACAAAGAACAGAATTTTATTCAGCTTTACATATATTTTTATGTATTCTTGTTCGTTTTTGTGTTATTTCCTCCTTTTATTTTAGGTTATTATACAGGTAATGGATTACGATACCTTATATTTATCTTTTATTTCTCCTTTATTAATATACCTTTATTGATATATAAAATAAGGTTAATTCGAAATAAAAGTGTTACTGTGTTTTCATTTTTTGCCATCTTAAGCATACTCATCATTATTTTTATTAAAATTAATATAAAAACAATACCAGAAGGGTTTAAACAATATTTAAATTTCAAACCGGATTATGTAAAGTTTGTCGATGATATTTCACAAAAATATGATCTCAAAATCGGTATTGGCGATTATTGGAAAACACATCCTTTAATTCTGTTTTCAGAACATGAAAACAGAATATATTCTGTTTATACTTCCAGTTTAATTCCCAATGTTCCGGTATCAAATAATAATTGGTATTATAACACAGACCATGGATCCTATAACAATCCGATATTCAATTATATATTAATAAATAAAAATAAAATAAAGAAATATGAATACGGGCAAAAGGTTCACATTGACACAATATTTTTTCATAATAATTATGCTTTATTAAAGACTAAACCATTTAAATTTTTAAAAAATAATGATAACATTTTTAACTTGTCCAAATTAAAAACGCAATCACATGTCACTTATGATCTTGACTCAATTGAAAAGAAATTAACACATACAAATCCAAGTATTGATCATTTAAATGGCTATCAACCTGCCTCTTACAAGAACAACAAATTCTTTTTCAATGGTTTCGGTGATTCAATACCTGCTGATACATTATTGACAAAACATGCACAGAAAGCTTCAAACCCAAGATGTCATCTTTTATTTGAAGACAAAAATGAATTGCTCTATGAAGGAGACGAATATGAATTTAGTTTTTGGTTTTATAATAAGGGTCAAAATAAGGCCAGGATTCATTGTATTGTTGCTCAAACGAATTCAAAAAATAAAGAAAGATGGACAGATCATTTTAATATCAATACAGGAATACAAATATATAAAGATTGGATGTTGGTTAAATATAAATTTCATACTCTAAAAGATGCCAAAAATGTAAAAATCCTTATACTTGGAGAAAATAGTAACGATTATCCTATATATTATGACGATTTTTTGATCCGTGAAAAGGATTTAGATGTTTATTATAAAATTAACGATAATCATTTATTTTATAATAATTATAGGATACCTATAAAGTAGCCTCACGATATTCTGTAAGAAATAATAAGGGTAATGTAGATTTTTCATTCAATTTTAAAAATATGTACTCCATTGAATTCGCCAACTTTCTTTTCTGAAGTAGTATATTCATTTATTGTAGTATCATTTTTTAAGATCATTTCATCCCCAATCATTAAATATTTAAGGTCTCGTTCTTTTAAATATTCAATACGCTGTTTTAATGGGCCTCCTATAGCAAAATCAGTATTACCAAGTTGATTCATGAGGTATAATGAATTATTCATACTCGGGTCCGGTGTATAATAAACTCTATCTTCCCTTTCAATCCCGAGATTTCTCAGATATGGTTCTATATAACCACATTTGTGGACAAGTTTGCTTGTATCAAAAAAAAATATATCGCTGTATTTTCTATCTATTCCTTTTTTTCCATGTGCAATCAGGAAACATCCTACGATTATAAAAAACATTTTAAAATAGAGATTGTTATATATATGAAAATAATTCTTTTTCATATAGTAAAAGAAATTAAGGTATACAAATAGTATAAATGCAAAACTGTTAATATTATAATAATCACACCTTCCGATAGATAAAAAGAACACTAAATTAAAAATGATGACCTGAATAAATAACAATATTGTGATAAAATTTAATAACTTGTTATGTTTTGATATAAATATAAGATTATGCAAAAAAATGATAAAGCTTGAGTAAATAAACACAGGACTATGAAAATATCCAACCTTGAAACGAGTTACAAATTCATTCCAAACATGTTTGATCAATTCTTTATCTCCATACCATATTGCAGAATATAACCTGGCTGAATTAATCGCACCAAATTTCTGAGAAAAGTATTTTGAATATGCGTACCATGCAAACATAAAAACGATTACAATTATAAAATAGAGAAAATATTTCGTACCGTTATCAAATAAATATTTTCCGTCTTTACCAAATTTCATTTTAAAGATAAGTTCCCCCATAAAAATAGCGAATAAAGCAAAATATAAATATAATGCCTGAGCTTTTAATAATCCTGCTATTGCAAATAGTAACATTGAAATAAGCAAATACTTATCTCGCTTAAATAAATAAAACCGGTAAAAAAAGTAAAATCCAATTAAAGAAAGTGCCATTGCCGGTGCATCTGTAATAAAATTGCTCATATAAAAAATATACACCGTTGATGAAAAAAGGATAACTGAAATAAATAATGACAAAACAGTATCTTCCAAAATAAATTTAGCCGTTTTGAATAAGCATAGTAATCCTAAAAAACCGATAAGAATATTAAACAGACGGTAAAGAAATTCATGGTTGCCAAATATTTTATATATTTGTCCAACAACATAATATAATAATGGGCATTCTAATATTACAATTCTTGATGTATGCTTATTGGTAACAAATGCCTCTGTCTTAGGCTTAAAAAAATCGGCACCATGATAAAAGCATTGTGCATAACCAGCACTAACACAATTTCTCCATTGATGTATACCCACTGGCCTGGAAAAAATTATTTTATTAAAGCCATAAATAAAGGCCATAACAATAATTAAAAACCAAAAATAATGAGTTGGTTTAATTCGACCCAAGATTGATAAAAATTTGTTTTGGTTAGTCATTTTATTTTGGATAATTTGAAAAAACTACTTCTTATTTTTATTACTTTTTAACTGATACAGTATTTCTTCCTGATTATTACGCATGCGTGAAAACATATCCAGGATAAACCCGGTTAATAAGAAAATGAATGCTAATATACCTAAAAAGCCAGCTAAAAAGCCAGCCCATTTATGTGGTGTGAATTCATTGGTTTGTAAATAATGAAACATCAAAAAAAGAAAAAAGAAAGATCCTGTCAGAAAAGATGCAAGGCTCATATAACCAAATAATCTAAAAGGTTTATAGTCTCTGTATGTCCTCACTATAATTTTTAATGTTTTAAAGGCATATTTAAAAAGATTACTGGCAATTCTGGATTTCCCATGCTCACGTCTACCTCTAATTTTTAAAGGAACCTCTTTTATATTAATATCTTTAAATGCCAAATCTATAAATGTTTCTTGAGTATACGTGAACTGTCCAAATAAATTCAATTTATACAGAGTTCGGATATGATAAGCCCTGAACCCGCATGAAACATCATAGAACCTTTTATTTGTAAGTTTGCTAATAAACCAGGCCATAAATTTATTCCCCCAGAACTTGACTTCAGACATTTCCGGATAAAATTCTTTACACATAAATCGTGAGGCAGTAACAAATTCTGCTTCTCCATTAATTATAGGCAAAATCAATTTTACAATATCACTTGGATTAAACTGGCCATCTGCATCAATGTTTACTAATATATCAATGTCTTCATTTATAATTTTATTTATCCCTGTTTTAAAAGCTGCTCCAACCCCTAAATTTTGTGAATGAGAGATAACTTTCGCATTTAATTCTTTTGCTATATCCACCGTTTTATCTATTGAGCCATCATCAACAACTAAAATTAAATCAATATATTCAGGTATATTCTTTAATACATTTCCAATACTACGTTCTTCATTAAATGCGGGTATAAGCAGCGCAATTTTTTTTCCTTTATACATGAAATATAGTTATTTATGAACTAATTAGTGTTTGTCTATAAAGTCCAACTTCTTCGTTGTTGCTCAAAATTTAAATCCTCAAATACCACAAGTATTCTGCGGTTTAAATTTTTTACACGCCTCGAATTTGAACTTTATAGAGCAAACACTTGACTTTATGGACAGACACTAATTATTCCTATACAAAAATAAGCTATAGCTGATTTTTGAAATGTAAATATATCAAAAATTAAAATATAAATATACATTTACTAAAATGTTCCTTTCTTCTGTTCTGTTATATTTTAAGAACACCTTTTGATTTTTCATTATACGTCACAAAAGATTTCCGGAAATTTCAATCTTAATTTTCATTATTATATTTTTCAGTATGGCAGCAAGTTCATGTATTGTCCTCTATTTATTTATTTCATATATAAATTCATTTAGTTGTAAAAAAGTATTAGTATCCACTTAATGCTTCCAGTTAAAACTCATCCATTCATATAATGTAAATATGTATTTATAATCAAAAAAATTATTTTGGATAACTTATCATTTGCATGTAATTATTTGTTGAAATTTTTCATTTTAACCGCAATAGGTTCTACCGGAATAGTAATAAACCCATGAATTTTATAAATATACATTATAGCAAAAAGGTTCCAGAACACTGTACTGCTTGCTGTTGAGACCGCGGCACCTTCGATGCCGTACAAGGGGATCAGTAAATAATTTAAAATGATATTCAGAATTGTGCCAGATAATATAATGTTCCTGGCCATTTTTTCCTGTCCTGTCATATTTAAAATCGGGATTGTTGCACCGGAGAGTGCTGTAAAAAAATGCCCACCGGCCAATATTATTAATGCACTAGTTCCCGGAATGAATTCCTCCCCGAATATTGATAAAAGCAGGCCGGGAAATATAAGAATAATGAGGAACACGGGCAGCGTCACCAGGATGTTAATAGCAGAGGTTTGCCAGACAAACCTCCTGAATTTGTCAAATGAATACTTTTCTCTTATTTCCACGAACTTAGGAGTTGCAATACTGTTGATAGCAACCAGGCAGACAGTATTCAATGCCGCAATTTTTAATGCAATATTGTAAGTTCCTACCAGGGCTTCGTTTTTAAACACGCTGAGCATTAATATATCGGTTGAGTTCATAATTAAGAATAAGGAGTTGGTAAGCATCATTGGAATAGAAATGGACAATGCCCTTTTCAATGAAAAGCTTCCCCGGAACAGCCTGACCTTTTTTATTTTAATAATATTGTTCTTCCAAAGCCGGACAAAGCTCAACACCATTAATATAAATATCGCGGCATTCAATGTAATGATTAAAATGATCGTTTCACTAAATAAAACATGTACACTCAATAATATGACGAGTGTGGATAAATAAACAACGCCATGATTATAGACAGAGAATTCAGTGATCTTTTTAATCCCTCGTAACGATTCTGCATTAAGCCTCATGATGGAATAAAAAACAATGGCAAGTCCCGTGAGCCTTATAAATAAAACATTGGTGTAATTTTTAAACAAAAGGGTTGTTAAAAATGGAGCAAATATCCATGTCAAAATAAATATAAACAAACTGGCAATGAAAACAACCGCGAATGATTTTGTGTATATTTCATGAATTTGTTTATCATGTTGTCGCGATGAAGCCTGGGAGATGAAACGCACAACAGAAGAATCAAAACCCAATTTACCAATAACAGAACCAATAATCAAAACAGACCAGCAGGTTGAAAAGATACCCACCCCCGATGCATCAAAATATCGTGCTGCAACAAAGAAAAAAAGATACCCGCCCAGGATAGAAATGATCTGAAAAACAAAAGCAATACCACTTCCTTTCACCAATTCAGTAAAGTGAAGATCATCTTTTAAAATACCTTTGGACTTTTTTATATACTTGTTTATTTTGTTCAATGATTTAATATCTGATAAATATTACAAAGTTCAAATATAATAAAGGATATTGATTATTTAAATAAAATTAATTTTTATAAATTTGCTCTTTAAACCAATCTTAAATGTTTTTCTTTTGTCCCAAAAAATAGCGATCATCGGAGCAGGCCCGGCAGGACTTACCGCCGGATATCAATTAACAAAACAAGGATATAGCGTTGATGTTTTTGAAGCAGACGGACAGGTAGGCGGAATGGCCAAATCCCTTGCTTTATGGAATCAGACCGTAGACATCGGGCCTCACCGGTTTTTTAGCAGCGACAACCGGGTCAATGAATTCTGGCTCGAAGTGGTAGGCAATGATTATGAAATGGTGGAGAGGCTCACACGTATTTTTTATAAAAACAATTTTTTTAATTATCCCATTAAAGCATTCAACGCGTTAAAAAATTTAGGCCCTTTCGAAGCAGCTAATTGCCTGATGAGCTTTTATATTCAACAATTCAAAAAATCAAAAAATACCGATACATTCGAGGGCTGGGTGAGCGATAAATTCGGAAAACGTCTTTATGAAATATTTTTTAAAACTTACAGCGAAAAATTGTGGGGCATACCCTGCAGTGAATTAGACGCTGATTTTGCAGCGCAACGTATTAAAAAATTTTCGCTCGGGGAAGCTGTAAAAAGCGCTTTATTGCCCCAAGCAGGAAAAAAACACAAAACACTGGTTGATCAGTTTGCATACCCGGTGCGGGGAACCGGCATGGTTTATGAAAATATGGAACAATACATCAATCAGCATGGTGGCAGTGTACATTTGAACTCAAAAGTTAAAAAAGTGATGAATAAAGGCTTTAAAGCCACAGGCATCGAGCTTGAAGATGGCAAACAACTCAACTATGACATTGTTTTGTCTTCTATGCCACTCACATTGATGGTCAACCAGCTTAATGACGTACCGGAGGAGATCATAGAACATACCAGGCATTTATTTTATCGAAACACCATTATCGTCTATCTCAATATCAATGCAAAAGATTTATTTCCAGATAATTGGCTGTATGTACATTCGGCAGAACTAAACGCCGGGCGCATCACGAACTACAGAAACTGGCTGCCTACCCTGTATGGAAAAGAAGATAACACAATCCTTGCTATGGAATACTGGTGTTATGATGAAGATGACTTTTGGAAATGGCCGGATGAAAAACTCATTGAACTGGCTAAACATGAGATCAGACACACACGATTAATTGGTGATGCAGAAATAACCGCCGGACATGTATACCGAATTCACAGGAGTTATCCTGTTTATAAAACAGGGTATAAGAAACATTTGCAACCTGTAGAGAATTATTTACAACAATTTGACAACCTCTATTGCATAGGCCGTTATGGAGCATTCAAATACAATAACCAGGATCATTCCATTTTAATGGGCTTACTTGCTGCTGACAATATTGATGAAGGATATACAAAAAATAACCTTTGGAATATTAATACAGATTATGAAAGTTACCAGGAAAGTTCCGTGATTACCAAGACAGGATTGAAGAAACAAATTTGATATTTCCACCATTTTTTTTGTTTTATTACTATTTTAGTGGAAGTTGTCTCTAAGTATCCGCTATTCAGAATAGTTTTATTATAACCTTCTATGATTTTTCTGCCTTCCGGCCTCTGGCCTCTGCTCTTCATTCTAATAATCCTTTTTTTTACAATAATTACAGTAGTACCATTCTTTTTTACGTTTACCACAATTTCTTAACATTATGTAGTTATCTTAAACAGTGCGTTGCATCGGGCTTTTTCATGCTCTAAATGCTTGTATATTTGTAAGTGTATTATTTAACCTTAAATTATTATTTAATTATGAAAAGAATTTATTTATTTTTATTAGGTCTTTTATTTGTATGTGTATTATCTGCAAGTGATTTTGTGTATACACCAACGGTTTTCTCTACAAATTTTGATGCAGATCGCGGTCCAAGCACAAACGAATTAATTGTTGGTGATACAGCTTTTAGGTGGATTAGTGTTGATTACTGGTTTACAGCAACATTCCAACAAACAGGCGGTGAATTAACGATTACAGATGGTGCAATGAGATCAGGTAATTTATATTTTTATTTAGACAGCTTCAATATTGATGTATCAGCAATGCCTTATATGTTGATCGAAGCAAAAGGTGATACCACGCTAGAAGAACACATCTTTGTAAAAGATGGTAGTGGTGGTGGAAGTGATTTCGATATTTCCATTAACCTCACCCCTACGTATCAATCATTTGTTATTGGTTTATCAGGAGTCGGAAATTTAGATGTAAGTGACATTACAAGTCTTAAATTCAACAATACCGGCACATCTATTTCTGCAGCAAATGATAACCTTTATATCAAACACCTTGCAATAGGTGATACAACAAAAACAGTAATTTTAATTGATAACAATGAAATTGAAAATGAAGAATTGGTTTGCTATCCTAACCCGGTTCAAAACAAACTCAATGTTTCCGGTATTGAAGGCATTAGGAATGCTGTCATTACTGATTTAACCGGTAAAGTCCTCATGGTTATTGATGCTGCTGAAGTTGCTGATGGAATAGATGTTGCCGGCCTGGCTTCAGGTATGTACATCATAAGCATTGAAACAGCAAATGGAAAATTAGACGAAATTTTTATCAAAGAATAAGATTTTTTTTCAGCACAAAAAAATAATAATATAAAAAAACTCACTCGAGGTACCGGAGTGAGTTTTTTTTTGTTTTCTAAAGTTGAAATATGAAACGAACATGAACTATAAAATAAAATGCTTATTTTTGCCTTCCAAAAAAGCACATGATTAAACGGATTATTAAAAATTCAGCAAAACAGTTACTTACCTTTCTTGGTATAGATATAACCAAAAATCAACAATACGACAGGCAGACAAAGAAAGTAATGCAGCGAATCCTTAACGAAGATAGTAACTGTATTGATGTTGGGTGTTACAAAGGTGAGATACTGGATATGATGAAAAAACATGCTCCAAAAGGTAAGCATATTGGTTTTGAGCCAATCCCTGAATTTGCTGAAGCATTGAAAAAGAAATATCAGCATACAACCTGTGAAATCAGGCAAATTGCATTATCTGATTCACAAGGGGATTCTGTTTATCAATATGTTAGCAACGCACCTGCATACAGTGGTATTGTACAACGTAAATACAATATTAAAAACCCAAAAATAAAACAATTACATGTGCAAAAAGATACGTTAGATCATCAAATTGAAAAAGATATATCTGTGGATATGATAAAAATAGATGTGGAGGGTGGTGAACTATCTGTTTTACAAGGTGGAAAAACAATCATTAAAAAAAACCGCCCATATATCATTTTTGAATTTGGACTTGGAGCCTCTGAATATTATCATGCTACACCCGAAAAAATGTATGATTTATTGGTAAGTGATATGGGGCTGCAAATCACGTTAATGAAATATTGGCTTAAAGGTAAAAACTCTTTAAGTAAAGAGTCATTCTGCAATCAGTATTATAAACAAAAGAATCATTATTTTCTTGCCTGTCCATAATGTACAATACCAGAGTAGAGTTTGAGCAACAGGATATAAGTTACTAAGTTGAGAAGTTTAGAAGTTACTAAGTTTAGGCTCTATTTAGTGTTTGTCCATAATGTCCGCTAACTTCGTTACGCTTGCCCCAAAATT
>CAYMKE010000021.1:0-20864 GCA_964390955.1 uncultured Bacteroidales bacterium
TCCAACTTCTTCGTTGTTGCTCAAATTTTAAATCCTCAAATACGCCAGTATTCTGTGGTTTAAAATTCTCACACGCCTCGAATTTGAACTTTATAGAACAAACACTTGACACTATGGACAGACTCTAATTAGTGCCCGTCTCTAAAATCCAACTTCTTCGTTGTTGCTTAAAATTTAAATCCCAAAATACCACGATGGTTATGCTCATTTATTATTTTCGAAAAATGAAACCTGAATAATATTATCTCGTAATATAATATTAATATAGTTAATAATTTGAACCGAGTCGAGACAAAAAACTTTAACACGCATGGGGATGATTATAAAAGGGAAAGAAAGGTATAAAGGATATAGAGGTATAGAGAATATAAGGGGAAACACACCCCTATCTCACACGCTCTCTAAACCTCTAAACTTAATCAACTCAATCAACTCAATCAACTCAATTAACCCAATTAACTCAATTAACTCAATCAACTTAATTAACTCAATTAACTCAATTATAAACATATGAAAAAAATAATATTCTTTATATTATTCTCTATAATTACATTCCCACAGCTAAATGCACAATTATGCGGCAATTGGTATAGAGTGCCTGAAGATGTATATCCTGATTCGGCTACCTTGGCTGAAAATCGTCTGGAAAATACTGTTTTTAAAATCCCACAGGGGTTCCCGGCAGACACGTTAACCATTGATGGTAATATTGATGCATTTTGGCAGTCTGTTGAAAAATTGCCAATAGAAAGGTTTTATGATTCGCTGAGATTAACTCCTGATACTGGATATGGCGCTTACGCACAAATGATGTATGATGACAGTTGGTTATATCTGTTGGTCGTTGTATATGGAGATGACAGTGTGGATACGGAAGGTGCCACGAATAGAATGGACAGAGTGGAATTGATGTTTCAAAATACCTTTGGTGGGAGGGAAGATGGTACATATGACCATTGTGACAGTGCCGATTGGAGAAATTGGTACTGGAAGCAGGATGGTGACCGAAAATGGGCTATGCCTGTGAATATGGATAACCGGCTGACATGGTTAAATGTAGATGTAAGTAATGATTGTGGGAGTAATCTTGGGGATTGTGCTGAGGAAGAAATGTCTGACTGGACAGTATTGGTAGCAAATGATACTGTTCAATATGGTGTCAATATAAATAATGATACTGTAATTTATGAAATGGCTTATCATCTTCATAATTTTTGTAAATATGACACAAATACCCCGGCTGACAGTGGACATTATTTTGGATTTGAAATTTCTATTCGTGACCAGGATGGGGATGACACTCTTACTACACAATTAAACTATAATGATTTGGGTAATAATGCATGGGCATATACAGTTGCCGCTTCTAAAATGATGTTTGGGCCGTATATAGGATTGCTAACCACATTTAATATTACAGAATCAGCTACATCCAACCCTATTGCGCATGCATTAGTGAGTATCCCCGGATATAGAACACAAATGACAGATATGTCTGGCAATGTAACGTTCTTACTTGACAGTGTAGCTCAATATAATTATACCGTTTCTCATCCGGATTATTTAGATAGTAACGGTTTTGTGACTGTCAATTCTGATACCACAATCAATGTAAGCTTAGATACAACCTACCAGGTAAAACCTACAGCTCATGATACAACGGTGCAATTGAATGCAGGTTGTTTAAGCGCCGACATGTTTGTAAAAGCATCAGGTTCTACGGGATGGTATAGATGGTATAATGAAGCCACAGGAGGGACACTATTAGATAGTACAACCACCGGACAATATATTATGAACGGCATCTCCTCTGACACATCAATATATGTTTCTTCATGGGATTTTGTCAACTCTTCTGCTTCGTTGGTTGACTCTGTCTTTTCAGAAAAGTATATAAGCCTTTGTGTAGAAGGGTATATGGACAGCAGGCCAACCATTACGATAGAAGCATGGTTTAATACATCCGGAACTATTGGCTCGGGTGATCGCTATGATATACTGGAAGACAAAAACTGGGGGCATAATATCTGGCTCACTGACCAGGGAAAAGTAGCTTATTATGTTCGTACCTTACCTGATGATGCATTACATTTTATATCAAGCACTGAAACAGGATTGAATGATGGTACCTGGCATCATTTTGCATGTGTTTTTGACCATGATTCTATGTTTATTTATATTGACGGGGCATTATCGGCAGAAGACGGCAATTGGGGGGCAAACCGGTATAAAAATCTCAATAGTAGCACCTGGTGGTTATTTGGCAAGAACGGGGATGATTACAGGGGGAAAATAGACGAGATACGTTTTTGGACAACTGCACGAACCCAACAAGAAATACAGGATAATATGAATAAATGTGTCCCTGCTGATATAGATGGGTTAATGTGGTATTTTCAGTTCAATGAAGAATTTGGTGCCCGCACAAAAATGGGGTATATGGATGTTACCGGAAACTCTAATGAACAATGCGGAAATGATACACTTTATAACTCGGCTCATAAAGTCGTTTCTTCAAATTTAAACCTGTCATGTACTGTAAGCGAAAGCTCAAGAGATACCCTCGATATATCTGTAACAGAGGCAAGCAACACGTTGTATGCCCGGTCGTATAGTTTATGCGAAACGGGAGATGTTACCCTTACGGCCCGGGGAGGTTCCGGGCAATACAGGTGGTACGACCAGGCTGTAGGAGGAACTTTAATTGACTCTACCTCTACACTGCTTGTTGAAAATATAACTGCAGATACTGCATTATATGTTTCTACATGGGACTGGGAGAACCCATCCCAGAGTACTGCACAAAGGATACTTTTAGACATTGATGCAACAAATGCAAGCATGAATTTAACAAATTGCGTTGATTATTATGATAATTCTTCAGAATTAACCATGGAGGTTTGGGTGAAAACCTTGGCCTTAGACAGACGGATTATAATGCATAACCAGAATTCTGATTATAACATAGAGCTAAATGCCCATGGAGCATCCTCGGGTTGTGTGGGGTGGAGCATGAAAACAGATGTTGCAGGTACTATGTTGCATGGCGACATTCCTGTGAATGATGATGAATGGCACCATGTAGCATGTGTGTTTGATAATGGACAAGCTTCTATTTATATTGACGGCGTACTGGATACTACTGCAACGCTGCCGGGAACAATGATAGATATTAGTACATCCGCACGGAACATTGTTGGAGGCACAAGAGCTACAGGCAACTATAGATGGGATGGTTACTTTGATGAATTCAGGTTATGGACGACTGCACGTACCCAGGAAGAAATTCAGGATTATATGTATAAATGCCTTTATGCAACGGAAGATAATTTAATAATTTATGTGAATTTTAATGACAATATGGACAATCTTACAGGAGTATGCCCTTTACAGAACGAATATGAAACATATGTTGATGAAGGGCCTTTTTTAAGATGTGGCTTATGTGAAAGTTCAAGAGATACAGTGAACATCATAATGCTGGACACGACCGATATAACGACAGATAAGCTGGACTCATCCTCATTTTGTCCTGGAGATACTATTACCGTTCCTTTTTCTGTTTGCCCTACATCATCAATTTGTGCTAACCCCTCTGTAGCGGGTTTGCTTTTTGACGGATCCAACGATTATATTACCATAAATAATCTTAATTACAATTCTTCCGGCTACACGGAAGTCACCGTTGAAGCATGGATAAAAACCAGCGATGGAGAAGATCAAATGATTGCTTCTTTTGACAGAAATGAATACTGGAGGCTTGAAGTGAATGGAAATGGTGGAGGAACAGGCGAAATAGGATGGGATATCCTTACAAATTCAGGACAATTGGATTTTGGAAGTAACGGAACAAGGATTGATGATGGAGACTGGCACCATGTAGCAGGAGTGTATGACAATGGTGATGCTTATATTTATATTGACGGCAACCTGGTCAATTCAACAAGTTTGGGAACAACCTTCGGTTCAGGAAATACCCGATGGGGATTTATTGGCGTAGGCTCTGAATCTTCTTCATTTGGGGATCAATCCTTAGGACCAACCAGTTATTATAACGGAACAATCTCTGAACTCAGAATATGGAATGTGGCCAGAACACAGACGGAGATTCAGAATACAATGAATTCATGTACAGTAACAGGCAATGAATCGGGACTTGTATTATATTATAAATTTACGGAGGAATCCGGAGATACAACGACTGATGAAACCGGGAACGGGTATACGGGTGATCTGACAAATTTTAATACCGGAACGTGCCGGGTAGATGGAACAGATCAGATTACTTGTGATACGGTTTATTATAATTTTATTGTAGAACTATCCGATGCATCAGGTGATTTCTCTTCACCAACTACATTACAGGATACTTTAATAGGAAGATCGTTGGTATGTGATGATTATTTATCTGAAATCACTACTGTATTACCGGATCCACTATCTTATGCTACTGGATACAAAATAAGAGTTGTAGGACTTGCCGATACCGGAAGCACAATGATCGGTAATATTTCACCCACCATTATAACTATAGAAAACTGTGGTGGCTGCCCGGTAATTACAGCTACATTATCAGCAGTTTCCGGGTTCGATACAGTTTGTGAGGGAAGTAACACGCAACTTCAAATAAATTTTACCAGTGGGAATAATCCTTTTGATTTGATATATTCGGATTTAACAACGAATGACACCATTACAGGAATTACTCAGGATACTGCTTTTTATCCGTCAATGTATCCGGCATGGACAGCAGGAGTGTCAGATACTGTGATATATTCTATCATCAGTATAACAGATTCGGTAAACTGTGAGGGTGTAAATTTAGACAGCGTATTGATTGAAGTTTTTAAAAAACCTAACACAGGCAATCCTTATTATATTGAAAATGAGCATAACCAATAAATTTAATTGCTGGTTGCAAAGGCTTGTTAAATAAAAACATTACAGGATGTTGCATAATTGAATATATTTGCGCTACATTTTACAAAATAAATTTCAATAGCAATGCAACAAAACAAAACAATGTTGATTATCCTTGATGGTTGGGGAATTGGAGATAAAACAAAGTCGGACGCTATTAGCAGGGCTAATACTCCATTTATGGACAGCCTGTTAAAAAAATACCCCCATTCACAATTATCTGCTTCCGGGAAAGATGTGGGATTGCCGGAAGGACAAATGGGCAATTCTGAAGTCGGGCATATGAACATCGGGGCAGGAAGGGTCGTTTATCAAAACAGTGTTAAAATTACAAAGTCAATTGAAGACGGCGATTTTTTTGAGAATGAAAAACTCGTAAACGCGTTTCAATATGCTAAAGACAATAATAAATCCGTCCATTTTATGGGCCTGGTGTCTGATGGTGGTGTGCATTCATTGCCGGGGCATTTGTATGCATTATGTGATATGGCCAAACAATTTGGCCTTGACAAGGTGTTTATTCATGCCCTTACAGATGGAAGGGATACTGACCCCAGGAGTGGTATTGGTTATATGAAAAACCTTCTGGCCCATCTTGATCATTCTACAGGACAAATAGCTTCTATTGCCGGAAGATATTACACGATGGACAGGGACAAACGGTGGGAACGCGTAAAAGAAGGGTATGATTTAATGTTGAAAGGAAAAGGAAAACCTGCAACAGATATGATACATGCCATGCAGGAGTCTTATGATGAAGGCGTGACAGATGAATTCATAAAACCCATCATTCATGTAGATGGCCAGGGCAAACCCATCGGAACAATTCAAAAAGATGATGTTGTAATATGCTTTAACTTCAGGACAGACCGCCTGAGACAGATCACAACCGCTCTGACACAACAGGATTTTCCGGATTTTGGAATGAAAACCATGCCTTTGTATTACCTCACCATGACAGAATACGACAACTCATTTAAACATATTCATGTCATCTTTGAAAAGACAGATATAAGCGACTCAATGGGTGAAGTGTTGGCAAAAGCCGGGAAAAAACAACTGCGCATTGCTGAAACGGAAAAATATGCACACGTAACCTTTTTCTTTTCCGGTGGAAAAGAAGAAGAATATGCCAATGAAAACAGAATATTAATTCCTTCACCCAAAGTTGCCACATACGATTTACAACCGGAAATGAGTGCCTACAAAGTAAAAGATGCTGTTGTAGAAGAAATAAATAAAGCAGAATATGATTTTATATGCCTGAATTTTGCCAATGGTGATATGGTTGGACATACAGGAATAAATGATGCCATACTTAAAGCCATTGAAACCGTTGATAAGTGTGTGAAAGAAGTCATACAGGCTGCTATTGCCAGGGATTATATTTCCCTGATCATAGCAGACCACGGAAATTCAGATTTTTCTGCAAATAAAGACGGCTCTCCGAATACCGCACATTCTACCAACCCGGTACCTTGTATTTTAGTCTCTGAAAAATATGATAAAATAAATGATGGTGTGTTGGCTGATGTTGCTCCAACGTTACTAAAAATTATGGGATTGGAAATACCTGATGCCATGGAAGGAAAAGCATTAATCTAAATGCCCATGCTGCAAATTGACAATACGCTTGTAAGTGATGACATTGTGACAAAATGTTTTTGTTGCGACCTTACAAAATGTTTTGGAAACTGCTGCTTTTATGGAAGTTCCGGAGCTCCTCTAGAAAAAGAAGAAATGATCATCATCAAGCAGAATTTTCCTGAAATAAAACCATATTTAAGCGCCAAAGGACACAAAGTCATTAAACAAAAGGGTTTATTCATTAAAGATGAAGACGGTGACATTGTGACACCATTGGTCAATGAAAAAAATGAATGTGCATACGCTTATTTTGATCAGGGAATTACCCTGTGCGCTATCGAAAAAGCATTCATTGAAAAGAAAATTGAATTCAGAAAACCTCTCTCGTGTCATTTGTATCCTATAAGGATAAAAAAAAACAAAGAATATGATGCTGTTAATTATGATCATTGGGATATTTGTACTTCAGCCATTGAAGAAGGCATAAAAAAAGGAATTCCTGTTTACGAATTTTTAAAAGAACCGCTGATCAGGAAATATGGGGAGCAATGGTATGAAAAATTATGTGAATTTGCTGAATCATCCTATTTCCAGAAATAAAAAAAGTTTTTTAACGATCATTTGTTTATAATTATTTAATTTAAAGAGGTTGTATTTAAATTAAATATGGAAGTTTTTATTAAATTTGGGAATGATATTTTTTTTTAAAAAGATTAAACTAATAATGGTTCATTTTTTCGGAAAGATTAAAATACGCTTATTATTCATTATTGCAGGCCTTTTTTTATTTTCTTCGTTGAACGCTCAATACGGAAATTTAACTTCAATACATGTTTACGGCGGCTATTCAACAGTATCTATGTTATATCCGGATAATTACATGAAGGATTTGTCAAAACATGATAAAGAACCGGAATTATTAACCGGGGGATATAAACTGGGCATGTTTGCAGGAGTTGGGTTTAATGATGTAGAAGTAGGGCCGAAAGTTGAATATTTGCAACTTTTTGAAGGCGGCCTGAATCAAGAGGGGTATAAACTGAAAACATCGGGACGTTTAATTCCTGTTATGGCTGCGTTAAAATATAATTACAGGCCATACCGGCAAAGTTACTTTATTTATGGAGGATACATGGCTTTTGGTGTGGGATTTGCACAAGCTCAAATGCCTCATTATTTATATAAAAAAATGGATGACCCAATGGTTCAGCTTGCTTCAAATGGTATTATGATGGAAGTGATGGGAAATGTTGATTTTGAAGTAATTGTCAACTTTGTCATTAGTCTGAGTGCAGGTTACCGTTTCTGTAATATTCCCGAAATGAAATACACCAGTAAAGTAACAACTGAAGATAACATTACCTTGCATAGTGGAGGAGAAATATTTCAGGATAAATTAGGCAGAGGCGTTGAATTTAATTACAGTGGATGGAGTTTTAATATTGGGGTAGCAATTCTTTTTGATTATGAGTGGTAAATTTATTGGCGATTTTCATATTCACTCTCATTTTTCTTTGGCCACAAGTAAAGAGCTGATGCCTGAATATTTAGATTACTGGGCACGGGTAAAAGGGATTAAAGTAGTGGGGACGGGTGATTTCACCCACCCTAAATGGATAAAGGAATTAAAAGAAAAACTTGAACCTGCAGAACAGGGCCTGTACAAACTCAAAAATGAATACAAACTTAATCATGCGATTCACGGATTTGTTCCCGCAGAACAGGATGTCAGGTTTGTCTTAACTGCTGAGATCAGCAATATATATAAAAAAAACGGGGCGGTACGGAAAGTACATAATGTTTTATTTGCTCCTGATTTTGAGGTTGTTGACCAAATGCAGCATCAATTAAATGCGCGTAAATTCAATATTACTTCCGATGGGCGTCCGATCCTGGGGTTAGATGCCAAAGACCTGCTTGACCTGTCATTGAATATCTCAGAGCAACTGTTTTTTGTTCCGGCACATATCTGGACACCGTGGTTTTCTGTCCTGGGAGCAAAATCAGGATTCAATACCATTGAAGAATGCTTTGAAGACCTGAGCAATCATATACATGCCGTCGAAACCGGCCTTTCATCAGACCCTCCCATGAACCGGGTTTGCAGCTTTTTAGATAAATATACTTTAATCGCCAATTCAGATGCACATTCCCCTGAAAAACTCGGGCGGAATGCCAATGTATTTGAAACAGAAATATCATATGACCATATTGTCGGAGCAATGAAGACAGGCGACCCGGATCATTTTAAAGGAACCATTGACTTTTTTCCACAGGAAGGGAAATATCATTACGATGGCCATCGCAAATGCAATATACAATGGGACCCGCTAAAAACCCTTGAAAATAAAGGGATATGCCCGGTGTGCGGGAGAAAAGTTACCGTGGGTGTTATGCATAGGGTTGCCGAATTGGCCGATAGAGGAACACCATCTGAATATGATGAACAGACCCCATTCTATTCATTAATCCCTCTTAAAGAAATTTTATCTGAAATACTTAAGACAGGCCCCAATACCCAACGGGTGGCTAAAGAGTACAGCCGGTTGTTAAATAAAGCAGGAAGTGAATTCAATGTATTGATCCATAATCCCATAGACACCATAGCAGAATATCAAAATGATGCGCTTACCGAGGCTATTGGCCGGATGAGAAACAGGAATGTTATAATCAAAGAAGGATATGATGGAGCGTATGGCGCTATACATGTTTTTAATGATGATGAGGATTTTACAACGTCAAATCAAAATAGCCTGTTTACTGATCAATGCAATACCCCCCAAAAAAACCGTCATTTAATCAGCTTCGACCTTAGTAAATTCAGGGAATTGAAAAATTCAGGGATAAGCCTTATCGAAGAAAATAATAAATCAAAAAGGCGATCCTAATCAATCTATTTATGGATTCAGATGTTCAGATCATATTTTAAAAGCTTCGGATGGGATCATAGGCCGTGATTCATCTGGTAAACAAATGCTTGAAGGACTGCAAAAAGGAATTAAGATCAATATCATACAACATACGACAGATAAAAGCGAAGCGGAATCGGTAATAATACTCTTCAAAATTATTTTTCAGCTTCATTTAAAGGAGTATCAATATTTTTAATTTTTTCTGCTTCTATCGGTTTCCCTTGTATAATCCAATCCTGCACAATTTTACGTTCATCTCCGGGCCTGTTGCGTGTGAGCAAGGCAGCCCTCAGGGAATGTTGAGATATCCAGAATGCTCCGAAATCGAGGCTTTGAGGATCACCACGATACACCATTTGTTCTGCACCGGTTGGATCGCCGAATAACTCATAAGAAAAATCAAAAGCCCGGGAAAATAAATATGGGATATGTTTGTAAGGAGTGTGTTCGCCTGTCATTACATTGGCCACGTGTTTTCCCTGGTCAAATGCATTTTTCCATTGTTCTTCACGTCTGTATCGTCCGAAATAAGGGTCAGGGTATTTGGCCAGGTCACCAGCAGCATATACATTTTCAATATTCGTTTCACAATATTCGTTCACTGGAATCCCATTGTCTGTAGCAAGTTCTGTATTTTCAAAAATATCGGTATATGGTTTGCAGCCAATACCTGTTACTACCAGGTCTGCCGGTATTCTTTCGCCATTGTCAAGAATTACGGCTTTTACATATTCATCACCTTCAAATGAAGCCATTTTACCGGCTGGTTTTAATGTAATATTATGATGCTTGTAATACTCGTTTATAAATTTACCGAGTGACTTTCCTATGATTCGTTCAAGTAAAAACTCTTCAAGAAAAATGACAGTTAATTTTATCCCCAAATGATATAACGTGGCTGCAACCTCCGAACCAATATAACCACCTCCGATTACAACAGCTTGTTTAGCTCCGGCAGCAGCTTTTTTGATTTGATCTACATGCTCGTGGGTGCGAATATAAAAAATGTTTTTAAGATCATGCCCGGGAATATTCAGTTTTATTAGTTTTGATCCGGTTGCAATCAATAATTTGTGATATCCTATATGCCGGTTGTTCGAGAGCGCAATCTGCTTGTTATTGAAATTTACACCTGTACATGAAGTATTGAGCAGCAGGGAAATGTTATGTTCTTCATAAAATCCGGGAGGGTTAATTAATAATTCGTCAATGCCGGCTTTTCCTTCAAGATAATTCTTTGAAAGAAGAATACGGTTCATCGGGGGAATGGATTCATTGGATACAATGCATATATCACTCCCTTTTGCTCCTTTTTTTATCAATTGTTTTACCGCGTATCCTGCTACAGTGCCGCCACCTATTATTACAAATTTGTATTGCTGCTTCATTTTGTCTGTTTTTTTGATAAAAATAAGAAAAACCTAATCATTATTGGCAAATTATATACCAAAAATTGCAACAGAAAACCAATATTGTCAATACAACCGAATTGGTGAGTTTTGCCATAAGCAGCCGGATTATATAACCTTTATCATATCGCCTGTTTATTGAAATTAATACGCCTTTTATTAATTGATTTGTAAAAATTGGGTTAATTTTTTGAATAACAAGGCAATAATATTCAACAAATGATCAAAGCACTGAAAATAATCATTGAAAAACTAACAAAGTTACATATACCCTATATGGTTATTGGTGGTATAGCAAACAGTATCTATAGAAATCCAAGACAAACTTTTGATATTAACATAAAGGTACAAGTGGATATTGAAACGATAATAGCAACTAATCAGCATACCATAAAATGGAACTATTTGTTAGAAAATGTCAAAATGTTGTCCGCAGTACTTGATAATCCCGATATATATCATAGGATAAAAAAATTACAAAAATGACAAAACAGGATATTGATTAGTATTTAAAAAAGATGAAGAAGTTCAATGCATTTGAACTTGAAGAGCTTTAAAAAATGCCTGCTAAAGAAAAATTGGATGCTTTTTTCAGGCTCTTAGAACACACATACCGGGTTTATTCCAAAGAAGAAATCGAAAACTTCCATCAAGATAAGATTGCACATCTTGTGTACACGCAAAAAATATTTCAATTGATGGAGAGATAAGCCCAATGTGGACAAGCTACAACCAAACAAATCTCAAAATACAAATAAAAAATCCCCCCCTCATTTTACCAGAATTCTGGTATTGTTTTTTTTACCAGTCAAAATTAATAATAGCTCGATTTTCATTGTATATGTTTTTGACAATTCATTATATTTGTCCTTTTATTGAATCATTGATAATCTATGGCATTAAATATTGAAGAGAAAGATCTGAACAAATTCATCATGGTCGGGGAACGGGTTTTGATCAAACCCTCTACCAAGCAGGAAAAAACAAAATCCGGGTTATACCTGCCACCCGGGGTACATGAGAAAGAAAAGGCGCATAGCGGTTATGTAATGAGAGTTGGTCCGGGATATCCTGTGCCTGTTATGCAGGATGAAGATGAAGCATGGAAAGAAGAATATGAAGAAGAAGTAAGATACATCCCATTACAAGCCGAAGTAGGCGATATGGCAATATATTTACAAAGCAATGGTTATTACATAACATTTAAAGAAGAACGCTATATTATTGTTCCCCATTCGGCAATTTTAATGCTAATAAGGGATGAAGAGCTTTTTATGTAAATAGTTGTAGGAAGAAGATTGCGGAGATTTATTTAATGTTTGTGGTGTAAATAAACAATTTTGGGTCAAATGTAACGAAGAAGTCGGACTTTAGAGACGGGCACTATTTATTTTTGGAAATTTCCTGATCCAATTGTTCAAAATATTGTTTGCTGTAATCATCCAGAGTGGCACGAACATTTCGTGGAATGTCATTAAATTGTTTTTTACAAGAATTATATAAAACGATCAACCATTTATTTTCTACTTCTGCTATTAAATTTGTAGTTGGTTGCATAGATTTGGTTGATTAATCTTTACACATAACTGACCCTGATCATATTTGCTTTTCCTTTACGGTATTGAGGCGTACTGCCAACGTGAATTACTACATTGTCATCGGATATTAACCTTCTTTTTTTTAAAAAATCAATTGAATATTGAATGGCTTCTTCAATGTTTTTGTCTTCTTCGAAATAAAAAGCACGTACGCCCCAAAGCAATGACATTCTACGCAATAGTGTTTTATTGCTGGTAAAAACAAAGATATCTGATTTGGGCCGGTAGCTTGATATTTTGAAAGCAGTATACCCCGAATGAGTGAATGTGATAATGCTGTTTGCTTGGGTTTGTTTTGCCATGTTGCTGGCATTAAAGCACACTGAATCAGGGAAAAAAGTTGGTGTAAACTCCTCAGGGGAATGTTCCCTGTGATATTTCACCCCTTTTTCCTCTGTTCGGTCTATGATTTTTTGCATGTTTTTGATCACCCTTACCGGAAAATTTCCAATAGAGGTTTCGCCGCTGAGCATGAGTGCATCGGCACCGTCTATTACTGCATTGGCTACATCATTGGCTTCTGCACGGGTGGGATTGAAATTATTAATCATGCTTTCCATCATTTGTGTTGCAATGATCACCGGTTTAGCATGTTGGATACATTTTTGTACAATTTCTTTTTGAATCATGGGCACTCTGTCGAATGGCACTTCAACGCCTAAATCGCCGCGGGCTACCATTACAGCATTGGTTGCGTCTATGATTTCATTTATTTCGTTAAGTGCTTCCGGTTTTTCAATTTTTGCAATAATGCCTGCATGTCTCTTTTTTTTGCGGATCAACTTTCGCAATTCTATGATGTCTGTCACTGATCTCACAAAAGAAAGCGCAATCCAGTCAACCCCCTGTTCTAAAGCAAATCCTGCGTCATTGATGTCTTTTTCAGTTAAACTGGGTAATGTGAGGTTTGTATCGGGTAAATTAACACCTTTTTTAGAAGACAAGTTGCCCCCATGTAATACTTTTGCAGTTACAGTTTCGTTGTCATTATTTTCAATCACTTTTAACTGAATTTTACCGTCATCCATCAGGATAATATCTCCCTTTTTAACATCTTGAGGAAGGTTTTTGTAATTGATAAACAATCGTGATGCTGTACCGGTGCATTCATAATTTACCAATTGGATTTGAGAACCGTTTTCCAGTTTAATGTTATTATCCTGTACGTCCCCAATTCTTATTTTAGGGCCTTGTAAATCTGCAATGATTGCTACGTGAGTGTCCAATTCTTTGTTCAATAAAAGAACATTGTTGATTGATTTGAGATGGTCTTCATGGGTGCCATGTGAAAAGTTAAGCCTGCATGCATCTATCCCTTCTATAAACATTTTCCTCATAACATCTTTTGATGAAGAGGCCGGGCCGATGGTGGCAATAATTTTTGTTTGTGAAGGCCGTTGTTGGATTTCCATGTTTTTAAATTGTTTATTTAATAGTTGGAAATTTCTTTTTTATATTGCAAGAATAATTCCATTGCTTTCTTTTTATTGTCGTCAAAGGTAAAAGAAATATTTTGAGTCAGGTATTTAAAAATATCATTATAGTGTTTCCTTGTAAATTGATTCATGTTTATGGCTTTGTCAATATTATCCAGCCCTTTTTGTAATGCATTATTAAAACGCTCTATCCATTTGTTTTCGAGAGGCCGGTTAGTTACCCAACAAGCAAATACAAAGGGCAATCCGGTATATTTTTTCCATTCTTCGGCCAGGTCATATTGGTAAGCATATTGGTTTTCCTTTATTTGAAAAACTTTATCGCCTATTAAGATCGCTCCTGCATCATCAGAAATCAACTTGTTTATGTCGTTTACCTTTTGTTTTTTAAATTCTACATCAATATTCCAAAATTTACAGGCAAATATCCTGGCAAGCCAATTTGATGTCATTGATTCATCATCAAGATAAATACGTTTTAATTTGTTGTGTTTTACATTGCTTACAAATACTACTGTTTTTACATGATGTCCGGCGCCTATGCAATAGTTGGTGATAATTTGTGCATTGGGGATGTCGGGGATTGCAGCGACCGGTACTTCTCCAATATCCGCTTCCTTGTTGATCAATTTATTACCACATTCAGAAGGAGTATCCAACGAGAGGTCTATCTCATGAAAGATATCGGAATGCATTAATCCGTAAACAAAAGGGATTGAATTTGAAAAAGATACGGCAGATACATTGTATTTCATGTTTATAAACTTTTCTTAAATCCCACTAAAGTATAGTATTCAGCTACATTATTGGTTATGTGAAAATGTCCAATTCGTTTTACGTCAATGCCGTTTTGCTCTATTATATCATCAAGAGTTTCTAATTGTATTTCAATTTCTTTATCAGAGAAATCAACAGTTTCATCTATCGGAATGTTTCCAATTTGGCTCCAAGAAGATCTTTTCCTTAATAAAAACTTAGATCTTTTCTTTTCGGAATATGTGCCAGTCTTCAATAAACAAATATTTGCTATTTTCTTTTGTGAAATAAATTCCCTTGCAATTGCATGATTCCAAGAATCTGGATCAATACCATAAACAACGCCCTTTTCACCTACTTTACGACTAATCGCAAATAAATCAGATGTAACAGGTGAAAACATATCAAAACCTACCTGAATCCCTATCTCTCCTTTCTTTAGAGAAGGGAATTTAACATATTGATCAATGTAAGAGAAAATTTGGAAGAAGAGTCTTTTTGCTTTTTTCATGTCTTAAAAATAATTAATTTTTATATATTTGAAAATAATTCGTTTAAAAATGTTGTAAATGTTTGTAAGCGTTTATAAATGTTTAAAAATGCCTTTATGGCCTGATTAGCAACAATATTAAGCATAATAGTTGGTTGCAGCCATGTTTGCCGCCAAGCAAAAAAATACCTGCTGCACATTTTGTTGTGCATTAATTAAAAATATTGTTGAATTTGTTGTGCAATTTGTATCTTTGTAGAAATTATCAAGACAATGAGAACTCTATATCAGAAATTTGAAACGCTTTTACAAAGTACGACAACGGATTTTAAACGTTATTTATACGATAAAGTTTCGTGGGATAGTCGCATGATTGGAATTATTGGTGCTCGTGGCGTTGGTAAAACTACTATGATTCTTCAACATATCAAGGAAAGTTTAAATACTAAACGAGCGTTATATGTTTCCGCAGACGATATATACTTTGGTAAAAACAGACTTTTTGATTTAGCGGATGATTTCTTTAAAAATGCAGGAGAATATTTGTTTATTGATGAAATTCATAAGTACACAGATTGGTCTCGGGAACTAAAGAACATTTATGACTCATTTCCTACATTAAAAGTCGTATTTACCGGTTCTTCTGTGCTTGATATACTTAAAGGCTCTGCCGATTTAAGCCGTCGAGCAATTATTTACAAATTACAAGGATTATCATTTCGTGAATATTTGAAATTATTTCATAATTATGATGCGGAAGTTTACACTTTAGAGCAAATCTTAAATAATGAGGTGAAAATTGAGAATGTTAAACATCCGTTACCGCTATTTAATGACTATTTGAAACGAGGATACTATCCATTTGGAATAGAAGATGAAATGAATTTACGTTTAGGACAAATTATTATTCAAACCTTGGAATCAGATATTCCGCAATATGCAAACCTAAATGTTGGAACTAGTCGAAAACTAAAAAGATTGCTTTCCATAATTGCTGAAAGCGTACCTTTTAAACCCAATTTTTCAAAAATATCTGAAATGATTAGTGTAAGTCGGAATTCCCTGGATGATTATTTTGCATATATGGAAAAAGCAGGACTTATTGGGCAGTTACGCAATGATACGGGTGGAATCCGTGGATTAGGAAAAGTTGATAAGGTGTACTTAGATAATACAAATATCATTTTCAACTTGGTTGGAGAAAAATTAAATGTTGGAAATTTGCGAGAAACATTCTTTTTCAATCAAATGCGAGTGAAAAATGAAGTAATATCTTCAAAAAGAGCAGATTTTGTAATTGAAAATTATACGTTTGAAGTTGGAGGAAAAAATAAACAACAGAACAAAATAGAAATAGACGGTAAATCATTTGTTGTAAAAGATGGTATTGAATATGGTTATCGCAATGTGATTCCTCTTTGGGCTTTTGGATTAAATTACTAGAAAAGATTGAGCTTAAAACAATGCCGGGCGTTAACAGGCTATATATGCCATGTGGGGGATACAGCGTATTTGAACGTTTGTACTTCTATTAAACTTTTCTGCAATTTGACAGGTTTGTGCTCTGAAATTCCGCACAGGCGCATTTAGCTAAACGGTTAGTGAATATAGTCTAAAAAACATTGAGTCATTGAAAAAATTTTGCTATGCTTAGCAAAATAATCCATAGCGAAACTGTATGTATTCATTATTTTTATATATTTGAAAAGAATTCATTTATAAACGTTTGTAAATGTTTACAAACGCCTTTATGGCCTGATTATCATCAATATTAAGTATAACATGTTTGACAGCCAAAAATATTTATATAATAGATACAAACGCAATGTCGTTGTGCACATGTTTAGGCACAATTTAAATTAACAACAGGCAGGGGAAAGATTAATTAATTCTTGAGTTTTTATTCGATAATGGAATTGGGTAAAAAACAAAAACTAACTAATGAATTTGGAGAAGAAATTGGAATTGAAGAGATAAAAAAAATAGGCAGAAAAATAAGCAAACTCCCTAAAAAAGAAATAGACAATATTTGGGCAAAAGTTGGATGGAAAGAAAAAGGTTGCGAATCAAACAAGGCTTTGCCTGATTGGAGACTTGAAAAAATGAAAAAAGAAAAGGCTTTTGCAACCAAAGTAACAGAAAACCTCTTCCTTGAAACTCCTTTAGATGAATTCAGAGATATATTTAAAGAATTAAATTACAAAAACACTAAAAGAACATGAATTATCTTTTATTCATCTTAATTGGTTTTGGTCTTGCTTTGTGTTTTCTTGTACTCGCAGCTTTATTTTTTCATTTATCCCAAAAAATAAAAAACAAGAAAATTGCAAAATTCTTTAAGAAATTAGAAAAACTCTTTTCTGAAGTAGAGTTTCCAGACATATAACTTCTACTATTTTATAGATTTTCCTATTTCTTTTGTAACATCCCACGCACCTTTTGCAGTTTCTTTTACAATTCCTCCACCACTCTTACCCATAATTTTTCCAGTTTTATACCCTATTTTAGCTCCTTCCCAAGCCCCTTTTACAAAAAATTTCCCTGCTTGACTCAAAGCAGAACCGACACCTTCTAATATATCACCCATAATCTTAAACTTTAAAGGTTAGACAATCAAACAGAAATATACAATAAAACGAGGGAAAATCAAAAATTATTTTTATCTTTATCAAGAATAAAAGTAAAAGAAAAAAATATTGTTAATTTTCAGGAATAATTATATTTGTGAAACGTTTTATGAATGAAAACGTAAAATATAAAACAGAAAATAATTTAAATACCAATGTCTTAAAAAGGATATGGCATGGTATGATATATTTTACAAAGTATTTAATTTAAAAGATAGAACTATGGAACACAATAATTTTAATAACAACAACTTTAACCAGAATAACTCTGAAGATACAAATAACAATTATAATCCGAGTATAAGTGAGGCATGGCAAGGAGCCGATATAATCGGTCCTAGTGGTTTTGGAGTTACTAATCTTGATTCATACATACAAAGAGAAGATTATAATAGGCATTTAAATGAATTTAGAAATTCCAAAATTTGGAAGGACATAACAAAAGGAACTAAAACAAACATCAAATAATACTAAAGTAGGTTATGCCTTACAATATTCCTTCTATTTTATTACCTTTGATTGGAGGATACTTAGTTATTAGTAAAAGTATTTTATTACGCCATCGTTATAAAAGAATAAGCTCTCAAAGACTTATTTTCGATTCTATAATAGCAGGGGTATTCTTATTTGCTATAACTTAACTTATAAGATTGTTTTTCTTTTATATCTCTCCAAATTTATTTAATTTTATTTCAGGTATAATTAACTCATTTCATTATCATTCTTGCTTTTTGGGAACGTCTTCTTTTAGTTTCATATTTGCAATATTTTTTACATATCCTATAAATTATATTCTCAAAAAATATTTTAAGGGTTTAAGATTTGCAGTATTTGTTTCTTCTATAAATTCATTAGGAGATGAACTAGAACGTCTATTTTTAGAATCTTTAACAAATAGTAAAATCATCCAAATAACTCTGAAAAATAATAAAGTTTATGTTGGTTTTATTATAGAAGTTAATGAACCTCAGAAAACAAATTATATTATAATCATCCCCTTAATAAGTGGATATCGCGATCAAAAAACTAAAAAATTAAAATTTACTACCCCTTATGAAAAAGTTGTAAATTATTACTCAGAAAAACAAAATAATTTTCCCTTAAATGATTTGAAAATAATAATCAAACAAGACGAAATATTAACAGCAAATTTCTTTTATCCTGAAGTTTATGATAAATTCCAAAAACACATAGAAGAAACAGAAGAATAGTAAAAAGTACCTAACATAGCATAATAAAACATTGCTCACTTTCTTCTAAGACAAAAATCCTGTTTCTAATTATCTTTTTTGGAAATTGAAAATAACTGCTTCTAAACGCAACGTTTTATATGCTTGGACGTTATTGCGACAAGAAGTCGTATAAGTGATTGTTTTACTGAGTATAATGTTCTTTGATAAAACCTGTTGTTCCCTCAACAGTACCCTACCAGGACAACTGATGTATAGTTCACCCCGTTAAATAATCCGGCATTTGCCGGATTGCTTCGCATTTAACGGGGTAAAGCTATTATTGGTTGACCCGACCGAAGGGAGAGCACGAACACCTTTTAAAAAAAACAATTGTGTGAGTAACCTCCCGGATAAATAGTACCGAACGCTCGGATTTTGTATCCTATAGCGGGGCAAGAAACCGTAAGGCGAATTGTCTTCGGGGTCTCGAATACCGATATAGGGCTTGGGTTGATGGGTATGGCTAAAATACTTGAACTGATCGTAACTGTCGTAACGGCGCAAGGAGCGAAAAACGAGAATGACACGCTCTATACCAAAGGGTAAGCTGGCAAGATATATGCGTTTAACGCAGCATATACAGGGATGATGTACAGTCGGCAGACAGACAGAGCCTAACCCCATTGTTTTGTCATTTATGCGAAACTTGGAACTTAGCGAAAGCGATCTCACGACCAAAGGGAGTAAACTGGTACGTACGGTTCTTAGGGGGCGTAAGCTACCCGGTGGTTCTATAACAAAAGATACTCCTGTAGTAGGGATTACAAAAAAAATAAAAACAAATTACTATATAATTTGAAAAAAATCAAAAATTTTGTTATTTTTAAAGCAAATCGAAATAAATATATTTTGTAATGTTAAGACTTAATTTAGATAAGAAGACTGAGGAACAATTCAATAAACTATTGAATTTACATAATAATAATTATTCTGATTTAATTAAATCATTAATAGATTATCGTGTTCACGAGTTACAAAAAGGCATACATAATATTGAATTAGATTTTGCCTTTTATGAAAAAAAATATAATATTAATTCAAATGAATTCTACACCAAATATGAAAATGGTGATTTTGGTGATGAAAGTCATAATAAGGATTTTATGATTTGGAGTAGTGAATATGAGAGTTATAATGATTTTAAAGCAGAACTGGAAAAATTGGCATGATAAATCAATATTTCTCAGAATTTGGTAACATCGTTGACCGTTTTGAATTTATTATTGCTTCAGACATTCATAAACGAAAAGTTAATGATTTTTTGGGAATAATTGAAGGAACACTACATTTTGAAAATGGCATTTTAGACATTCTTGAGGTTATTAGGTATGTGGATAATCGATTAATCAATATTAAATATAAATACCACTACCGAAATATCAATAATGAAATGATATTTCGGTATGACAATGCCCCACATCATCAGAATGTAGATACTTTCCCTGATCATAAGCATACAGGAGAAAAGATAATAAAAAGTAAAAAAACTGATATTTATGGGGTATTATCCGAAATTAAATCATATTTAGCTGATTAAATATTTTAAATTTAGCTAATAGAATTTATAATGTATTGATTCTATTAGATAGAATTTAAGTAACTTAATTTTAGTGAAATAGTTGAAATTTAATATTCAAAAAAAAGAAATCGGAAAAGATAATGCTACAAAACCTAATATCCCATAGCGGGCATTAAAACGACCCGCTATGGCTGTCCGTTGGCATTCAGTGGAGAAAAACCAGCAACATTATGTAACAGTAACAAAAACAGATAAATAAAATGAATATTCACACAAAAAAAAGGAGGTCAAAAATGAGACACAAACAAAAAGAGTTGAAAGTTGAAAGTAGAAAGTTAAAAGCTTTAGGAGTGGCAACACTTTTAACTTTTACCTTTT
>CAYMKE010000022.1:0-20679 GCA_964390955.1 uncultured Bacteroidales bacterium
GTACATCAACCCTGTCAGGGTTGAACCTTTTATGCTGCTTTTGTTTTATGTTTGTCGTTGCATTCATTTTCATTGCCAGATTAGTTACCAAACCCTGTCAGGGTTTGAGGTGAAGCGGAAAGGTAGTATGGAGTCCGCAGCGTGGACGCTGCGAACAACGGGGGTAGCTCCGCACAAGTGAAAAACACTTGCGCGATAGGGGGAAACATACAAAGGGCAAGCAAGAAATAATCTACGGTCAGAAAAAGGAATAGAATTTAGGAAAAAACGAGGACCGGAAATAGAAACATTTTTTGGTGATTTAATCCGAATTATGCATTAGAATTTAGATTAAATCATAAACATCATATAATCAATATGTTCTTTTGCTTTCCTGTCCCATAAGATTGGGAAGGTTCTTCTTGTTTACCAATTTTTGATTTCCTCTTCTACTTTTTCCTGGGTAATATAGTCACCGGATTTCACTCTGTTTGAAGCCGCTTTCACTCTGTTTTTGATGTCCTGTTTTATGATTGGGTTCCCATCTACAGTATAACCAATATTTTCAGATTTTTCATATTCTTTGCTCATTGCATGCACCATTTTCAAAAAAGTTTCATCGGCATGCTCAAGATAAGTATGTAGTTCCTTTCTTAATTTATGTGTATCCATGACTTTTTATTGTTGTTTATACAAAGATAACGAATAATAATAAAATTTGTTTCTAATTTGTGATTTGGTGATTTGGTGCTTTAATCGCAAAAAAGTGACTTTATGGACGGGCACTATTTACATTGATATTTCCTCTCTTTTTTTTACCAATGCAAAATAATCGTCTCCTAAAGGCAAATATCCCATATCATAACAAAAATAATAAACTTTACCGGCTTTGGTTTTGTAAACATTGGTGAAAAAATTAAAATTAAATCCTTTATTTATCATTTTTTTCTTGTGAATTTTCGTTTTCCCATGGGGATTTAACTCCGTTAATATTTTACGATTTCTTCGTAAAACAGCATTTATGTTCCGGATATAATTGTTATCATTCCTTTGTTCTTTATTATGATAATTATTCCGGCAAAGATCAGAACAGAACTTCTTATCTACCCTGCCATAAATAGGCTCTCCGCAATCTAAACAACAACGTTTCATTTGGCATTTTTTCGTAAAAATAAAAAAAATATTTTACAAACAATAAAGGGCAAAAGAAATTAATGTCAATTCTTTTGCCCTTTATAAAAATTTAAACAATGATCTGTATTACTTATTCAAGCATGTCAACACTTCGTTTGACAAAATCAGTTAAATCTTTTCCTTTAAGCATATTATTTGCAAGTAAACCCAGATCAATTAATTGTTTCACCAACTTTTGACCTTTTCCGTAATCCATCATTACTTTTCGTTTTTTTTCGTTCAGCTCATTTTCTTTCTTGTTTAAAGATTCGAGCTTGTCTTTATCTTCCTGCTTAATTTCTTCTTCTTTTTTATCTTTTGTCTTTTTTTCTAATTCAGCTTTTTCATTGTTGACGTTTTCAATTTCTTTTTCAGTATCCTGTACTTTATCACCTACTTTTTTATTCATATCATCTATTACTTTCTTCACAAGCCGGTGATTCGTATTCACAACAAAATTATAGCTTTCAGGCATTTCACCATAAAAAGGCATTCCACCTCCTAATTTTGACATATCCCTCATTCTGCGCAGAAATTCTGATTGAGTGATCGTTACAGGCTGTCCATGTTCTCCGAGATTTTCAAATGACACAAAGAAGTTTTTCGCGCCGGATGGAAGCTGACTTTCAAATACAGGACGAAGTCTGTCCTGTTCTACTTGTGAAAGCTGATCTTTTTGTTTGTCTTCTTTAGGGATCAATCGTTCTGCAATATCCGAGTCAACACGGACAAAACGGGCGTTTTCCAACTTTTGCTCGAGATGATTTACAAAATGTGTATCCAGTTGGCCGTCCAAAATAAGAACATCATACCCTTTATCTTTAGCGTCTTCTATATATTTATGTTGTTCTTCGGCATTTGTTGAGTACAGGTAAACTATTTTGTTGTCCTTATCAGTCTGGCTGCTCTTGATTAATTTTTCATACTCTTCAAATGTAAAATATTTCCCTTCTGTATTCTTCAGCAGGCTTATGTTTTTTGCACGGTCATAAAATTTTTCATCAGATAACATACCATATTCAATAAATATCTTCAGATCATCCCATTTTTCTTCAAATGATGACCGGTCTTTATTGAAAATATCGGATAACTTATCAGCGACCTTTTTGGTAATATGAGAAGATATTTTTTTAACATTTGAATCACTTTGTAAATAACTGCGCGAGATATTCAGTGGAATATCAGGAGAGTCAATTACACCATGTAATAAGGTAAGAAATTCAGGAACAATTCCTTCTACAGAGTCCGTAACATATACCTGATTTGCATAGAGCTGAATTTTATTTTTTTGTATTTCTATATTATTCCGGATTTTAGGAAAATATAAAATACCAGTTAAATTAAACGGGTAATCTACAAATAAATGAATATAGAACAATGGTTGTTCGTATCCGGGATAAAGTTTACTATAAAAATTATAATAATCCTCATCTTTTAATTCTTCCGGGCTTTTTGTCCATAAAGGAGTGGTATCATTAATGATGTTGTCTTTATCTGTTTCAATTTCTTTTCCGTCTTTCCATTCCTTTTGTTTTCCGAATGCAATAGGAATCGGTAAAAATTTACAATACTGATTCAGCAGTTCGGTAATTTTTTGTTCTTCAAGGAATTCTTTTGAATCTTTATCAATATGTAATATCACATCTGTTCCTCGTTCCTTTTTATCAATCTCTTCCATCGCATACTCCGGATTTCCTTCGCATTCCCACCTCATCGCTTTGCTATCTTCCTTATATGATTTTGTCCTCAACTCTACTTTGTCTGAAACGAGGTATGACGAATAAAATCCTAATCCAAATTTACCAATAATAGCATCTGTCTGATTTTTATATTTTTCTAAAAATTCTTCGGCACTTGAAAAAGCAATTTCATTGATATACTTATTGATTTCTTCCCTGGTCATCCCCACACCACGATCTGAAATAGTAATGGTCCCGTTTTTTTTATCAACGGATATTCGTATAGTCAAATCGCCAAGCTCTCCTTTAAACTCATTAACAGAAGCAAGTGTTTTAATCTTTTGAGTAGCGTCTACAGCATTGGCAACAATTTCTCTTAAAAAAATTTCATTATCGGAATATAAATACTTCTTAATAATGGGAAATATATTATCCGAGGTTACATCAATTTTACCTTTTTGCATATTCTCTTGAATTTTAGCGTTATACAATATATGTTTAAGTTATTTTATTTTGGTGTTTTGCAAACAAAGGGTATGCCAAAAACATTTAAACCTGACATTTCGACATAAAAATAGCAAAATGACTGCTTAGTACCTGTCCATAAAGTCAAGTGTTTGGATCATAATGTTCGATAACGAGGCTTGCGAAGCCTGCCCCGTAAGGAAGAATGACTTTATCGGGGTTAGCGGACATTATGGACAAACACTACTTAAATGTCAACACAAAAATCATTAATATGGTCTTTTAAAAAAATATTTACAAGATAATATAACATATTTTTAAATATTTCGTAAAGTCATTATAACTTTACACTTTATTAAATACAGAAATTCTATGATAAAAAAAATTGCATACCTCATTGTTGTATTGATGACATTGTCTTCCTATTCAATATTTTCACAATACAAAGTAGAACAATGTGATACATTCTTGAATAAATTAGATGCTCAAGGACAAAAACAAGGATGTTGGGCAAAATATTACCCAAACAAAACCATCCGCTATAAAGCATATTTTATTGATGACCAGCCAAAGGGGAAAGTCGTCAGATATTATGAAAATGGAGAAAAGATGGTTGAGATGATTTATACAGCAGAAAAGAATAAAGTAAAAGCAACCCACTACTTCAGAAATGGAAATGTTGCCGCTAAAGGAAATTATATAAACAAACAACGCGATAGTGTCTGGAATTTCTACAGTTACTATGAACAAAACCTAATTGTACAGGAACGATATGACAAAGGAATTAAAATCGGAAAAACAAAAAAATTTTATGAAAATGGAAATCTTTCCGAAGTGGTTGAGTGGAAACAAGGCATTAAAGACGGTGAATGGAAACAGTTTTATGATAATGGAAACATCCGTTTAGAAGCTCATTATGATGATGGAAAAGTAAATGGAGATTTCAATGCGTATCATTATAATGGTAACATTCACATTGATGGTTTTTATAAAAACGATTTAAAACATGGTGATTGGAAATTCTACAATAAAGAACGAGAATTAAAATATACCATTAAATATGAAAATGGTGAAGCTTTAAACGAAGAAGTGTTGGAAGAAAGAGAAGCAGAATTCTTCAAAAAAGTAGAAGAAAACAAAGGAAAATATTCCGAACCCTCAATGCATGACATGTCATCACCTCCTGAAAGCAGATAAAAAATGCTAAAAAAAAAGATTTTATTGGCAATGAGCGGAGGAATTGATAGTTCCGTTTCTGTATTGCTTTTGCAAAGATTGGGTTATGAAGTACATGGGATCACTTATAAAGTTATAAATGAACCTTCCATTTGCAATACATTAGAGAAAGCATCGAACATTGCCAAAAAATTAAACATTAACCATACTATAAAAGATATTTCAAAACCTTTCAGGGAGAATGTAATAGAATATTTCATCAACGAATACCTTGCAGGGCGAACCCCAAATCCCTGTGTATTTTGTAATCCTACGATAAAATGGAAAACATTGATTCATTCAGCAAAAGAGATGGGGTGTGATTATGTGGGAACGGGACACTATGCCACGATAACCCGTTCACAAAACAGGTGGGTATTAAAGAAAGGACAAGACAGCAAAAAAGATCAGTCGTATTTTCTTTGTCGGTTATCCCAGGAGCAACTCGCACATACCATTTTCCCGCTGAGCGGATTAACCAAAGACAACGTAATGGATATTGCCAAACACGAGGGGCTTGATGAGCTTTTGAGCCAAAAAGAAAGCCAGGAAATATGCTTCATCCCGGATAATGACTACAGGCAGTTCCTGGTAAAAAATGTCAATCAATTGAATCAGAAAACCGGGCCCGGAAAATTCATTAACTCAAATGGAAAAATCCTGGGAGAACATCAGGGGCATCCTTTTTACACTATCGGACAACGGAAAGGACTCAATGTTGCTGTCGGATATCCGTTATATGTCATCAGCATTAACCCGGATGACAATACAATTGTGTTGGGCCCCGAAGAAGAATTAAAACAGTCAGAAATTTATGCACAAGACATTAATATGATTAAATATGAAGATATTCCGGATCAATTTGAAGCCAACATTAAAATAAGGTATAACCATAAAGGGGAGAAAGGTGTGATCATGAAACAAAATAATGGCATAAAAATTTTATTGAAGAATCCTGTCTCCGCTGTTACACCCGGACAATCTGTTGTTTTTTACGATGATGATGAAGTGATTGGCGGGGGTATTATCCAAAAAAAATCCTGAAATCAGTCAAAAAAAGTGTAATATCAAAAAATAAACAATGAAAGACCGATTAAAATATATTGTCATGCTTATCCTTGTTTATGGGTCAAGCATAAGTCTATTGTTATCAGACGACTATGGAATATACCTACTTTATCTTACTGATAAAAACCAAAACGATTATTCAATTGAACATCCAGGTGAATTTCTTTCAGATCGTGCGATTCAACGACGCAATAAATCGAATATTGATATTGCCATGAATGATTTACCTGTTTCGAAATATTATGTTGATTCCATTAAATCGCTTGGATTAGCCATTCATAATAGTTCTAAATGGCTAAATGCTGTGTGTGTTGATTCAATTTTTCCATCAATGGCAGATTCATTGCTTAATCTTTCTTTTGTGAAATGCGTTGAAAAGGTTTACACATACAAAAAGACAAAACATAAAATTGAAAAGTTCAATGATTTTAACGATATATCATTCTATATAAGCAATAAAGAAAAAGAAGAAATACATTATGGCGCTTCCTTACGCCAAATACAAATTCACCAGGGAGATTTTTTACATAAACAAGGGTATTTGGGGCAAGGCATCCGTATTGCCATTATGGATGCAGGGTTTAAAAACACAAATAAACTGGACGGGTTTTCACATCTTTACACAAATAATCAAATTCTGGGAATAAAAGATTTTGTTGAAAAAGATGATTCTGTATATGAAAATCATCATCATGGAACCCATGTATTATCTATTATAGGTTGTTGGGTAGATGATCATTTAATTGGCACGGCTCCGAAAGCTGATTTTTATTTAATTAAAACGGAGGATGTTCAATCCGAATATTTAATTGAAGAGTTTAACTGGGTTGTTGGAGCTGAATATGCCGACAGCTCAGGAGCAGATATTATTAATACTTCATTGGGATATTATAAATTTGATGACTCGGGTCAAAATCATGATTATTCTGATATGAATGGTAATACAACCATTATATCCAGGGCAGCAGATATAGCAGCATCTAAAGGAATGTTGATTGTGGTAAGTGCGGGGAACGAAGGCGACTCGAAGTGGCGTTATATTACAGCTCCGGCTGATGCCGACAGCATCCTGGCTATCGGCGCTATTGATACAGCACGTGTTATAGCTGATTTTTCATCCAGAGGCCCTTCCTCTGATCACGATACAAAACCCAATTTAGTAGCAGTAGGGAAAGGCAGCATAATTCTAAAGGAAAACGGTGAATTTGCCCAGGGGAACGGCACATCGTATGCAGCTCCTATCATATCAGGCCTTGCTGCTTGTTTATGGCAGGCACACCCCAATGTATCCAATTACCAATTAATGAAAGCCATAGAACAAAGTGCGTCTTATTATCTGTCTCCTGATTCAACCTACGGATTTGGAATCCCTGATTTTAAAACCGCTCATAAAATCCTCTCCCATTATAAGTCTTCTCTGGATACCATAAATAATAAATTTGTCAATATTTTTCCTAATCCATTTGATAATGAGTTAAATATTCATTTCAACAAAAAGGTCAACGAGCCTGTCACTATTAAGGTACTCGACCTCAAAGGCCATGTTTTATATTCACAAACCGCTCCATTAAATAAATATTATTATTCATTTTTGGTTTTGAATGACCTCACTTTTCTTGCCAATGGAATTTATATTTTAGAAATTAAAAGCCATAGTATCCATTCAAGGATAAAAATCGTGAAACAAAAGAACCATTAATCTTTTTGGTACTACTGCAATTATCGTGGAAAAAGGATTATTAGAATATTGAATTCCGGATACTCAAATTCAACTTCCACTAAAATGGTAGAAGAACCATCTTTTTAATAATAATCCGACACGTGATTGCACGTGTGATCCTATAAAATTGACCCGTCCTTCACAATCTAAGGCTTGTTATCCATTTTCAATAACAATATTGCCGAGGTGACATGAATGTTCCCATCAGGCAGGATAAACCAGCAATGGAATATGTGTATGGAATACAATACGGTTGACAGGTTCGGAAATAAAATATTTTAAAAGGATATTGTGTTTGTGCCTTGTCACTGAAAGCATGTTTATCTCTTTTTCTGTAATAAATCCCTGAAAGCAGGATAAAATATCTTTTCCTTTTACAAGACTACATTCAACATCATAACCAGGATAATATTTATTAAAAAAACCTTCAAGTTTATCCATGTTTTCATTCATCGTTTCTGCATCTGCATGTTTGTCGAGATGGACGCAATATACTTTAGGATTCAATCCGTTCCACATATTCAGCAATTGATGGAGGGATACAAAATCAGAACTATCAAAACGTGTAACATGTAAAATATTCAACCTGTCCTGTACATCATAATTAGTATCTTCAGGTATTGTTAATACAGGTACATCCAGGTTTCCTACAGCTTTTACAGTAAACCTGCCCATTAAATCATGATATTTTTTCCCTCTGCCTTTTGTACCTAACACAATCAGATCAGGATGATATGTATGGATTGTTTTCACAAGTCCTGCATATATTGAACCGCCTTCAAGGGTATAATCCACTTCTACCCCCCGGATATCTTTCCTTTCTAATGTTTCTCGCATGTCGTTTACTATATTTTCGAGCCATTCCCGTGCCTCCTCTTCTATGCTATAAACATGATTGTCAAAATATCCACCGGATTTCATATCTTTGGAATATGCTTCCGGATTGGTAAACGGATTAAAATATGCATGAAAAAGCTGGATATTTGCGTTGAGCTTTGCTGCCATTTCTAATGCATAATGACACGCATTCATTGAGTAATCTTTAAATACTATGGGAACCAGGATATCCTTAATTTGATTGTTTTCCGATGGTATTTTAATCTCTTCTTTTCCATAACGTTCATCTATTTCTTTGGCTATTTCCAATGCTTTTGATATATCTTTTACTTTTGTCCGCACCTTATAGTATTGAACTGGTTCTTCAATGGTTTGTTCAACCTGTTCCAGTATACCTTTTACCCCTCTCTTTTCAAGGTATTCTATCATTAGTTTGGCACGTTCTTTAGTTTGTGCAGCAAGGGTCACCAGTTTTTCCTTCATAATCATCCATTTTTGTTATTCCACTTAGCTATATTCCAATTTGTATAATACAAAAATATACAGCCAAAAAATAATTAATTTTAGGGAGCCTCTAATATAAAAAAATAAAAAAATAAAATTAAAAAAATTTCAAGAGTGATAAATGAACATCGCATAAAATGTTGGATTTTTCACGATGATATAGATATCATTAAAAGGTGTAATTTAATATTAACTCTAAAGCATTATCATATATCAAATAACTGTGATTAGACACTTGCAGCAAGGTAAACGAAAATAAAAAGTTAAAATGGTTATTGAATTTCGCCCCTATATTGGGTGCAAAAATCATTTCAAAAAAACCTGATTTACCTTTTTTATAAAATTCTGTTAACCCAATTAAAAATTTATTTAGTTGAAATAATTGATTTAAGTAGAATCTTCCATAATAACCATAGAAACTTAAACACGTACTGTTTAACATAATATTCCCGTTGTTAAGTGTTAACTCGTGATGAGCAGTGATATTGATCTTAGTAGGTATTTTATAACCTAAAAAAAATTCATCTTTTGTATATTTGTTTTGATAAATCCCGGGGGAGGCTATTCCAAATCCAGCATTTTTATACTTGAATAATAAACCTACACCCAATACAAAATGTTGGGTCTGAATAAAAGATTTAGACGTTAATTCATCACAAACGTCTAGATCGCAAAACATTAATTCATCATTTGGCATTTTAAATTTATGATAATAAAGATTGGTTCCAAGATTTACTGAAAAATCATTGGAAAATGTATGGGTAAATCTCAAGCTTGTACCAAAATTATACATAACGCCATTATTCATATTCTCATATGATCCATAAAATCTAACACCAGAAGATATTGATTTAACGGGAATATCCACTGCTAACCTTCCAAAATAACCATAAAACCAATTTACACTGTACATCTTAAAAGCCTGGACTTTTGAAAAATAAAAAACAGAAATAGAGTCTTTGATCGCGGTATATGCAGGGTTAAAGTATGCCAGATCTTTATGAAATAATTTATGGTAATAATAAGAATGCTGACTTGAAGATATTTGGAATATAAAAAAGGTTAAGAAAACAAGAATAAATGACTTCATGGTTGTATTTAAATGTTTATAATGAATTCTTATAATAATTTCCACGTTTTACCAGCGTAGTGTCTTCAATCTTACCAAATAAATTCGCTTTCAAATTTTAATAATTATAGATCAACGAAATAACAATTCCTGTAAATGTTTGTTTCAACAATTAAAAAGCGGTAATGAACAAATCAATATTTTGATACGGGAGGCTGTATAAATCCCCGATCCTGCTGTTGGTCAAAATTCCATTATACACATAGATCCCACTTCTAAGGCCTGTATCATGTTTGATGTGTTTAGAAAAACCTCCCGATGAACCAATATTAAGAAGCAACGGGGTAAACACGTTGCTCAAAGCGATGGAAGCGGTCCTGGCTACTGTTGAAGGCAGGTTTGGCACACAATGATGGAGCACACCGTACTTAATATAAACCGGCTTGCTCAATGGGCAGGCTTCGCTTGTTTCAATGCATCCGCCCTGGTTAATTGTAGTATCTACAATCACAGAACCTTCTTTCATTTCCTTTACCATTTCTTCAGTAATTAAAAAACCATTCATATTTTCTTCTGAGGGGATCGCACCAATGATCACATCAGCAGATTTAATGGCTTTACGAATAATTTTAGGATGAAAAATGGAAGTATATAATGGTGTTCCAATTTTATCCTGCAGGTTCCGTAACCTGTAAAGTGAATTGTCAAATACTTTAATATGCGCCCCCAGTCCCAGTGCACCACGGATCGCATATTCTGCTGTAGTTCCTGCGCCCAAAATAATAACTTCTGCCGGTGTTATGCCGGTTATACCGCCCAGCATGACGCCCTTTCCTTTGTATGTATTGCTTAAATATTCAGCTGCAACCAATATAGCAGTATATCCTGAAATTGAATTCATTGATCGTTCAATTGCCAGTGTTCCATGTCCGTCTTTTAAAAATTCATAAGAAATGGCAGTGACTTTCTTGTTCATTAATTTTTGAAAGTATCCCCTGTTCTGATTGATCAATTGAATGGATGAAAATGCAAGTTGATTATTAGATTTAAACAGGTCTATTTCCTCTATTGTGAATGGTGAGACTTTTAAAATTACATCTGCATTAAAAATTTCTTCTTTTTTATCTAATATCTGCCCCCCCTTTTCACTATAATGGGTATTCCTGTAATTTGCACCTGTACCTGCATCCCGTTCAATCATAACCTCATGGCCATTTTCGACTAATATTTCTACGGCTTCCGGTGTAAGAGGAATACGGCTTTCTTTATTAAAGTCTTCTTTTAATACACCAATGGTAATTTTTTGTTGTTTATTGCCCACCTCCAGCATTTCTTCCTGTGGTAATAACGCCCCTTTGTCTAACGAATATCCCGGTGATAAAAATTTATGCATAGTAAGCGAAATTATTATAGTGTTAAGGCCTGAATATATAATGTCAGGTTAAAGATAAATAATTAAAATGTAATTATAAAATTTCCTCTATGTTAAATTAGTGACTGTTTAAAAATTGATTCTACCACATTTTTAATAGGATTGATTTTGAGGATTCAGAATTCTTTAAATATTCTTTCATTAAACCTAAATTTTTAAATAACTGTTTTAAGATTCATCCATATGATCATTCACTTCAATGATTCTGCAATCATTGTCTTCCTGTGTTATGTTTACATATAACGTATCCCGGGGGAGTAATCTGCTTATCTTCTCTGGCCATTCGATAAAACAATGATTTCCATTATAAAAATAATCTTCATACCCCATATCGAACACTTCCTCTTCATCACGAATCCGGTAAAAATCCATGTGATATATAATATCTTTATTTTCAGTAATGTATTCATTGATAATGGCGAATGAAGGGCTGGCAACATTGGATGTAACGTTAAGTTGCGAACATATTGCTTTTATAAATGTTGTTTTCCCTGCACCCAATGTTCCTGAAAAAGCAATGATTTTATATTGTTTAAGATATCTTAAAAACTGTTTTGCTATAGATTCAAGTTCGTTTAGGTTTTTGATTTTAAGTGTATCCATATGTACAATACGGTTAGAATTTTAAAGAGTGATGAGTGTAATTTTCCTGACATACACCTTATATGCACTATATGCCAAAATGTTCTTATTACAATCATTTACGAGTGTCAAACAATTGATCATGTCCCTGTCCATCAACCGGATTTTGGACTCAGAACCACGTAAGGAATCAGCATCTCTTCCATTGAAATGCCTCCATGTTGAAATGTGTTTTTATAATAATTCGCGTATTGATTGTACTCGTTCTGATAAACAAAGTAATCGTTTCCGGTAGCAAAAACGAATGAGTGGTTTAAGGATAATTTTGGAAGATGCGCGAGTTCAGGATTTTTAATTTCAAATACATCTTTGGGATTGTATTGCAGCCTTTTTGATGCTTTGTATCGTAAATTGGTTGATGTCTCCCTGTCGCCTGATATCTTAATCGGATCTTTCACACTAATAGAACCATGATCTGTTGTAATGACAACCTTAACATTTTCTTTTTCAGATAATTTTTGTAAAAACTGGTATAAATAAGAATGTCTGAACCATGACAGGGTAAGCGTTCGATATGCTGATTCGTCTTCAGCCAGTTCCTTGATCATTTCAACGTCTGTTCGTGCATGTGAAAGAATATCAATAAAATTATACACGATCACATTAAGCTGATAATTCATAAAATTTGAAAATTGCTTATTGATATACTTTTCTCCTTTTTTATTGTATACCTTATTATAATTAAATTTTATTTTTTTTCCTGTCCTTGCTATCTGTGACTCTAACAATTCCTGTTCATATTGATTCATGTTCTCATCCTGGTTCTCGTTGATCCAAAATTCAGAAATGAGCTGTTCTATTTCATAGGGCATTAATCCGGCAAACATTGCATTTCTTGCATAATGAGTTGTTGTTGGAATAATACTGCAAAACAATTCTTCTTCTTCAATAGAAAAAAGTTTGTTCAATACAGTGCTTAATAATTTCCATTGGTCCAAGCGTAAATTATCAACAACTATAACAAACACTTTGTCTCCTTGTTCGAGTAATGGAAATATTTTTTTTTGAAATATACTCGGGGACATTAATGGTTTGTTGGCTTCATCTTTTCCAAACCAATCGCAATAGTTCTTTTTAATATATTTTGCAAACGCATTGTTTGCTTCTTCTTTTTGCATATTTAGCATTTCTTCCATTTCAATCCCCCTGGCATTTGCCAGCTCAAGTTCCCAGTAAACCAATTTTTTATACACTTCTACCCAGTCGTTAAAATGCATAGATTCATTGATTTGCATTCCAATTTTAGAAAATTCAGACTGGTAATCCGAAGTAGTTTTCCTGTTAATCAATCGCTGGTTATCAATATTTTTTTTGATTGAAAGAAGTATTTGCCGGGGATTCACAGGTTTTAAAAGAAAATCATCAATTTTTGAGCCAATGGCTTCATCCATAAGGTCTTCTTCTTCATTTTTGGTGATAATGACAACCGGAATTTCCGGGTGTATATCTTTTAACCTGCTCAATGTTTCCATACCACTTAATCCCGGCATATTTTCATCAAGCAATATTATATCAACCGGATGATTTTTGACTTCTTCAATGGCTTTTTCGCCATTTGTGGCAGTATGCACCTGGTAGCCTTTTTCCTGTAAAAAAAGAACATGTGCTTTTAACATATCAATTTCATCATCAACCCATAGTATATTAATTGATTTTTCTGTCATTTTATTTCATTTTTATATTAAATACAAAAAGCACGGGTAATTATTCAGTATAATTTGTCTCGAAGAAATGCATGTAGGTGCTAACAGACTGGTCTTGCATAAGGATTTTGTAATTGTTTTCATCAATAACGAAATATTTAACCGTTTTTGATGTAATATCAGTTAACACTTCTTCTTGTTGTTCAATTACAGTTTGATAATATTCCATTGCTGGTGTTTTGTTCTTGAATTGTTTAACAACTGCTATCTGATTCTCATCTCCGAGATTTTCTCCGTTTACATTTAATTCTTTTGCTTTAAAATATTCAACATTAAAGTTGATTAAATTAAACATCAATTGATTAATGTCTGCTTCACTACCAATTACCAAAATAAAATAATGCGGCATATTGTAGTTTGTGGTATAAATTGCTTTTGCAGTTTCTTTTTCTTTTTCTTCTTTCACATCCGGATATTTTTCCATAATATGTGCAAGGATGTCTTTAGCTTGCTCAGATTGTTCAGTATCAGGATATTTCTCAATATAGGCATTCAGTTTTTCCTGAAACATTTTAGGTGGATTTGTATGTCCAAAAGACAAGAGTTTGAGGTATTCGAACTTCCTGACCAATTCTTTCCTGTCTGAATATTTTTTGGTAGCAAGGTCAGCCAATTCATTTACCTTGGAATATTGTTTATTTTTATATGCAATATATGCTTGTTCGTATATTTTATCTGCTTCGCTTTGCAGTAATTCTATATTTTTTAGATAATCAGGATTTTCTAATACTTTCGCATGAATGCTTTCCGGGAATTTGTTCAGTATAAGTTGCTTGTATTGATTGGCCTGCGAAGGTTTGTTCAGTTCATTATAAAGTTGATATAACTGGTAATAACTCAACAGTGTAAATTCAGATTCAGGATATCTTGTAACAAGTTCGTTGTATTGTTTGGCCGCTTTTTCATAGTCTTTTAAGTCTTCCTGGTAAATCCTGGCTGTCCTGAACAGGGATTCCTTGATGCGTTCATGTGAAAGCTCCATGAGTGAATCGTTTAGTGGTATTTCCCGTAAATAATATTCCCTGCTTGTTTTGCTCAATTCCTTTTTATCTTCCTGTGCTTCATCGTCTTCTGCTATCTCATCCTCAAATTCGGATCCCATTTCGATTGATTTATCTGATCTTCTCCAGTTGTCTTCAAGTTTTCGTTCTCCCCATTTTGCCTGGAACTCTTGTTTGCCTCTTTTTATCGTTGAAGGATCATAAAAATACCATTGTCCTCGGCTTTGCCCGGCATTCTGGTTAAGCCTGTTACGATAATAATACTGGCTCAAAGCACGGTTGCTTTCTTCAATCTGACGCTGGCGTTCTTTTTCTTTATATTCGGCAATATTACGGTCAATAACTGCCAACCGCTCTTTTTCACTCATTTGTGCAAGTCGTTGCAGGTTATCTTCTCGTTCTACTGTATTAAGATTATCAACAAGATCAATCAGTAGCTCGGTTTTCTCCATGATCCGTTTATAATCAGGATAGTTTTCTGTAATGTACATGGATGAACTGTCATAATAAGCACCGGCCTTTTTATATTCTTTCCTCTGGTAATAAATATCTGCAATGGTTAAATATGATGTCGTCTTTTGAATATCATTACTCACACTGGCCTGAGCTGATTTTTCATAGTATTCAAGAGCTTGTTCCATGTTCCCGGCTCTTTCTTCGATACTGCCCAGGGCATAATATATTTGATCCTGATATTCAATATTTTTATCGTCTTTAAGCATTTTAAATAATTGCTTTTTAACTTCTTCAATATTACCACTTCCTTTTCTGTAACATGTTGCTTTATTTATTTTTGCATTGAATGCCATTTTATATGGCGGATTTTTTCTGATAACTTTTTCATAATTTTCTGTGGCCAGCATAAGATCACCTGTCTCCTGGTATAACTGTGCCAGAATGAATGTATACCGAATCCGTTTATCCCGCTTTTTTTCTTTTTCAAGTGCTTCTTCAAGGTAATGGATTGACTCGTTGTATTGTTGTTGTTTTAAATGAAAATCAGCATAGGTTGTATAGTAATGTACATCTATCAATTCCTTATACTCTTCCGTAATCTTGTTTAATATTTCGTTTGCTTCTTTAAATTCACCTCTTTCGTTTTCAATTCTGACCAGCCATATTAATGCTTTATATTTTACCTCATCGGTCTTGAATTCGCGTAAAATATACCTGAATGTTTTGATGGCCATCATAAATTCATGTTCATAAAAATATGCTTTCCCCATCATTAAATAGCTGTCATCAACCCATTTGTTATATTCGGTTTTACTATAATATTCTTTTTCTTTATCAGTAAGTTTTTTTCGCTCACTCTTTTTTTTCTTCAGATTCTTTGGCTTAGCAGTAATAGAGTGTTTTTCAATTACTTTTGTTGCTTTATCAATGGCTCTTTCCATTTCGGGAGCAACAGATTGGGCTATATTTTCATCGCCATATTTAAATATAGGCAATATATGTGTATAATCATCTTCAAATGAATCATCCACTTTTTGAAGGCCTGCCTTAAAACTCTCTTTTCCATTAAAATATGCATTGTACTTAGCCGTAATATTATGATATGTACGAGTAACAAACGTATTTTTTTCTGTAGAGCATGCCAGAACAAAGAGGAATGTTCCAAATATATATATTAACCTATTAATTTTCAATTTCTTAATTCTGTTTATCAATTGTTAATAAATCAACCTGGTAATCAACATCATAAGGACAGATGATATTGTTACAATTGAAATAATAAAGCTGTAATCCAATGATATTTATTCAACTGCTGTTACTTCTTTAACGTCGGGAATTTCTTTTTTCAGAGCCTGTTCAACTCCTGATTTGAGTGTATGTAGCCTGAAAGGACAACTTCCACAAGCGCCAAGGAGCTTTACTTTAACAACTTTATCATCAGTTACTTCCACCAATTCAATATCACCTCCATCTGCCTGAAGGTACGGTTTTATTTTGTTTATTGTATTGCTTACCTGATCGTAAAATGTGTTATTTTCTTGATTTTCCATTCGTTTAATTTTAGTTAATTTTTAAAAAATTCCATTAAAAAATCATGTTTTTGTTTTAAACGAATATCCATTATTAATATTATTGAGGCACTCATTTCTATTTTCATATAAAATATGTTCAGCAGGGTTCCAATATTTTTCATCAAACTGCTCAACACGATCATCAACCACAATAACACCCTCACTTTCAAGTAACTCCTTCATCGTGTCAGAACCTCCAAAGTATCGCTTACCCGTTAGCATGCCGTTTCTGTTAACGACCCTGTGTGCCGGAATCCATTCGTTAGAATCAACACTTTTATTCAAAGCCCATCCCACTGTCCGGGCAGCACCCGGTGATCCTAAATAATTTGCAATGGCTCCATAGGAAGTGACCCTTCCATAAGGTATTTGTTTAGTAACATAATATACCATTTTAAAAAAATCATTGTGCTGGCAGTTCATTGATTTCATTCTCCTTAAATAGAGTAAAGCATATATATGAAATTTTTTTTCCTTCTTCAAGGAATTTTTGTTCATAATGGGTTTTTATCTCCAGGTCAGATATTATATTGCCTTGTGCGTAAATGTCTTCACATTTTTCAACAGGGGTTATATGATTATAAGCCAATATTTGTTGTGTATAATCAAACAATATCCGGTTATCTGTTTTAAGATGAACAATGCCGTCTTTTTTTAAAATTTTTTTATATAAATTCAAAAACCTTGATGATGTCAGCCGTTTTTTAATCCTTGCTTTTTTTTCTTGCGGATCGGGAAATGTAAGCCAGATTTGAGATACTTCATCTTCATCAAAAAAAACTTCTATAAATTCAATATAAGTCCTAATGAATGCAACATTATTAATTTGCTCATTAATGCCCTCTTTAGCACCTTTCCATATTCTTGCACCTTTTATATCCATCCCGATAAAATTGACTTGAGGATTTTGCCGTGCTAATGCAATTGTATACTCTCCTCTTCCGCATCCCAGCTCAAGTATGATGGGATTGGAATTTTTAAAAAAATTTTTATTCCAACACCCTTTCAATGGGTGCGCCATGCTTTGGATAATCTCAATTCCAGGCTTTATGACATTGTCAAAGGATTCAACCTCTGCAAATTTCTGAAGTTTACTCCGGGCCACGTGAATTTTAATTTCTTTTTTTTACAAATCGTTTAATATTCATCCCAACATCAATAACCCCTGGTAAAGGATATTTTCTCATTCCGTGAATGACCTCAAAGGTATATATTCCCTGCAGGGGAAACCGAACATTTTGCTTATAAAGAACCGGAAGATCATAAATATCCCCCAGCCCGCTGCCTTTCCATTTTCCTTTTTCATCTGCTAACAAAACGTTTATTGTATCGGTTACTTCTTGATTATCTGGAGATGATATGGTGACAAATAAAATAATATTCCGGAAAGGATAATCAACCGTATGTCTGATTGTAAAATAGATGTCAAAGCCATTGACCGTATCATTAATATTTGGGGAAAACACCATGAGTTCGTCAGTATTCCACGCTTCATCAGATACTTTAAAGTTTTGCCTGTAAATACTTGAATTGTCGCAATTCAAAAAAAATAAAAAGGCGGCTATTATAAAAATAAGTTGAATTCTCAAATTCATTTTTTATCTTGTTTATTTTTCTTTCTTCTTTTTTTTCTTTTATCCTTATTATGTTTATTTTTTGATGAAAAACGATCCAGGTTATCCTGTCCCACGGCATTTTTGTAGTCCAATAACTCATCCTGTGAAGGCAAACTATCTTTTTTTCCTTCAATATCTGGTGGAATGATGCCTTTTTTATTTAGTTCTATTATTTCTTTAACTCGTTCTACACTGATTTGTACCATTTCTTTGGATGCATTTTTGCCCTCACCGTCTTCATAAGCATATTGCATTATTCTTCTTAATACATCAGTATTCTTATGGCGTGCAGTACCCTTTTCTGTTTTAAGGGGAATAGAGGTTTTAGGAAAATCTTTTTGGGTATCTAAATAATTGGCCACTTCAAAATTCAAACAACATTTCAGTTTACCACATTGTCCGGCTAATTTTTGCGGGTTCATGGATACATTTTGATGCCTTGCTGCATTGGTAGAGACAGATGTAAAATTCGACAGCCAACTCGTACAACAGGTTGTTTGGCCACAAGGGCCGATACTCCCGATCCTGCCGGCTTCCTGCCTCGCCCCTATCTGCCGCATTTCGATCCTGATTTTTAATTTTTCTGCCAATACTTTGATCAATTCTCTAAAATCAACGCGTTCATCAGCAATATAATAAAAAATCGCTTTCGTCTTATCCCCCTGAAACTCTACATCGCCAATTTTCATTTTCAGTTTCAGGTTCTTTGCAATTTCCCTGCTTTTGATTAACAGCTCTTTTTCTCTCTTTATGGCTTCCCGCCACTTCTGGATATCTGTTTCCTTGGCTTTGCGATATATTTTTTTAAAATCGTGGTTTTGAGGATTGATTTTTAACTTTTTTAGTTGCTCGGACACCAAAGGCCCCATAAGTGATACAATGCCAACATCATATCCTACCGAAGCTTCTACAACAATAATGTCACCGTTTTTCAACTTCAATCCATTTACATTTTCTACATATTCTTTACGGGTGTTTTTAAATCTTGCTTCAACTATTTTAAACCGGTTACAGGCATCGGGAATATCCTGAAGCCAGTCATGTACTTCAAGCTGATTGCATCCCTTAGCATAACAAGATTTTAATTCAAATATATTAGATCCCCTAAATGATGTGTCGTGTGCTATATAATCTCGTGAACTCATTATTCCTTATGTTAAATAAATAGTAATTATTATAACTTAATGTAAAGAAAATTATTTTTTCAATAAAACCATTAATTTTAAAATTAAATCTAAAAAAACAAGTTTATTATTTGCATTCATTTCAATATGCCTGTATGCTTTATTCAACTCGCCGGTTATTGCATAAGCATTCCGTTCATTAATGAACTCCGAAAATTTTGCTGCAAAGTTTTGTTCATTATTTGTCAAATAAACAATGGATGGGGAATTATATCCTGTAATAAAATTCTCACGTATCATTTGAAGAGTATATTGAAGAAATTGTTTTTGTTTTTCTCTCCCGTTGGTTGTCATCTCATCTATCCATTGGTATATTTCAAATACCTTACTGGAATATGACAGGCGCATCATTTGGACAAACATATCAAAATTATACTGGTATTCCTCATCACTATTTATTAAATTTAATGCAGTAAGATAATTGCCATTTGCCAGGTGTATAATATTATTCATCTCATTTTCATCCAATTGAAATGTTTTTTTTAATGCTGCTTTCATGCTATCATCATCAATTCTTGGAATTTTAATGATTTGGGTCCTGGATAAAATGGTCGGCAATATATAATCTGTATTTGATGCAACAAGGATAAAAAGAGTTTTTGGAGGAGGGTCTTCGAGTATCTTCAACAGTTTATTTGCCGATGTGGTATTCATGGTTTCAGGGTACCAAATGATCATTATCTTATATTCTGACTCATATGTTTTCAAGCTCAGTTTTTTAATAATCACATCACTTTCTTTCCTGTGAATACTGCCTTGTTTGTTTTTGATGCCCAGATGTGCATACCATTGTGCAGGGTTTAGATACGGGGTTTCAATCACTTTTTCCCGCCATTTGGCAATAAACGTATCACTCGTTTCTTTGGGGTCTCCAATCGGAAATACAAAGTGGAGGTCTGGATGTATGAGTTTATTGTATTTTTTACACGAATTGCAAACACCACATGCATCATGTTCTTGTTTATCAATACAACAAATATATTGTGCATATGCTATAGCCATTGCCAGATTACCTGTACCTTCGCGGCCTAAAAACATTTGGGCATGGCTAATCCTGTTTTCTTTAACCGTGTTGATTAATGTTCTTTTGATGTCATTATGTCCAAATACTTCCTTAAATAGCATAAAATAATAATATGTTCTTCTGGTTCACATTGTATGTTTCCCTTTGTTTTTAAAATGTACAGGAAAACCGGAGATTACATAATCACCATTCTTATATGTATCAAACAACTAATCATGGTTTATTACTTAACAAGGTTAAAGAATAAAAAGGGAAATTTCTTTTACTCCGGGTTTTAACTTTTCCTCCGGTTATTTCCCTGAAGCAAATTGTAATTTTTTCCTTTTAGATAATTCTCTTTG
>CAYMKE010000023.1:0-20421 GCA_964390955.1 uncultured Bacteroidales bacterium
TTATATCGTGTTGCTAATATTTATGCATAGTCCACCCTAATCTTACTATGATCCCATAATGTTTGATGGCAGGGCTCGCAAAGGCCTTGCCATCAATATATTTAAAGAGACTGAAAAAATAAGACAGCAAAACATTATATTCAGAAAATCCGTGTGCCAAAAATGAATTTATCTTTCCAGTAATAAGGATCGTCAGTTTGATTGATCTCTACACCACTTGATTTGGAGGCATGAATAAACTTGTTATCACCTAAATATATACCGACATGAGTAATCGCTTTGGATGTACTGTAGGTGCCGGTAAAAAACACTAAATCTCCTTTTTTCAATTTATCCGCCTCAGCAATGATTTCCCCATACCTTGCAATTTCTTGTGCACTATGTGGCAAATAAATATTAAAGTGATTGAATATTATAGATAAAAAACCGGAACAGTCAATGCATTTTTTAGTTGTCCCACCCATGCAATGCGGAACACCTATATACGATCTGGCATGTTTTATGATGTCTTTTTTCGATGCTTTTTGAATGTCCAGCTCTTTTTCAATACCCTTTTTCTCAAATGTTTTTAGCTTTTGGACAAGCTGTTTGTTGTTTTCATTGTTTTTAAGGATTTTTTTAAATCCATTACTGCCTTTTGTCGTATGTGGAGTAATAAATACAAAGCAAAGGAAAACGAATGCATGATATTTTAATTTCATAATCAAACAGGTTTATTTTTTTATTTGAATAATTGAATGACTAATTTACTAAATTTTAAACAATGCGTAAAGAAACAGGATGAAAAGTTATAATCACCCTCATTGTTATTAAAACCGGCGGCTCTGTTTCTAAATATCGATTGGTTTGAAAAAAATAACTATCTTTGATATTGAACACGGAGATTAAGTTCTAAAAAAATCCTAAAAACATAATTTGTTAAATTTATCAACCATTTATTAGAATAGAGCCAAAACGGGTTTTAAAAATATATATTATGATATACCGGTTATTTTCCTATAAATTATTTATAATGATTTGCTTTAGTATACTGAACATCCCTGGTTTTTCGCAACATGAAAAACCTGTATTTCATGGCACGTTTTATCACATTGCAGATAACCGGGAATACTTCAGTCAATATGCAATGGCACAGACAATCCTTGGGGCACGAGTTGACTTAAAAGCAGAATTTAGCAGTCCTGATTCAGTAAACAAAGCATACTTAGGTTTCAATTACTTGTATGAATATGGGTATACACCAGGTGCACATATACCGGTTTTGGATTTGTACTACCAATATCAAAAAGGGGTATTTGATATTTATTTTGGCTCATTCCCCCGTCACGAGTTATTAAATTATCCTTTAGTGCTTTTGACAGACTCGTTGGATTACTACAGGCCAAATATAGAAGGTGCACTGGCAAAAATATCCGGTAAAACCGGTACTATAACACTTTGGATTGACTGGACAAGCAGACAAACCAAAACGGCAAGGGAAACCTTTTTGGCAGGATTTTCAACGCAGCTCAACCTCAATATGTTTTATAATGAAAATTATATGTATATGTATCACAGGGCTAAATCAAAAGATCCGCCTCCAAACGATCATATCAGGGATAATGGCGGGGCATGCAGTTTTTTAGGTTTGGATTTAGCTGAAAAATTCCCTTTTGATAAGATGAAAATAGATGCCGGGGTGGCATATTCTTACGACCGCTTCAGGCCTAATCTTTATGATCATAATTTTGGCCTGATCTCAAGGATTAAATGGAAATACAAAATGATGGGGCTCGATGCTGTATATTATTATGGTGATAAGCAGATGCTGCCGTATGGAGACCCTTTTTATTCGGCAGGACGATACAGCAGAATATCCCCTTATGTCGTTCCGTTCAAATCAAAAAATGTATGCTCAAAAATTGCTTTTTCTGTCCATTTTGCAAAAAACCAAATCGATTTCTCTCAACAAATTTTTGTTGTTTATAAATTTCTTGAATATTGAAAGCGGGAAATCAGGAATCTTGTGAAAAGAAATTCTAAAATTGATGTTTAATAAAATTTTTATATTGCATGGATTATACCATACTAAAAGAAGTAGTTATAATATTTGCCCTTTCTACACTTGTTAATCTGATTTTTACAAGAATAAAGGTGCCAACCGTTGTAGGTTATTTGTTAACAGGTGTGCTTGCCGGCCCTCATTTGTTTTCATTAGTGCAGGGAGAACATGAAATAGAGATTTTAGCTGAAATTGGGATTATTTTATTGCTTTTTACCATTGGAATGGAGTTCTCTTTAAATCATCTGTTCAGGATTAGAAAAATACTGATTTTTGGAGGGTTACTGCAAGTTGCCATCACAACCATTGTGTTTTATTTTGTTTCAAAATCATATGAAGTTGAAATTCAAATAGGAATTTATATTGGTTTTCTTACTGCATTAAGCAGTTCAGCGCTTGTATTAAAACTTTTGCAGGAACGATCTGAACTTACTTCTAATTATGGACGAACGGTTTTAGGCATATTAATTTTTCAGGACTTATTATTGGTTCCGTTAATATTGTTTTCAAATTTACTTGGCAATAATGATATGAATATTACCAATGAAATTTTTCTTCTTGTTTTTAAGGCAATTCTTATTATTGGTTTTGTGTATGCCGGGAATAAATGGCTTTTACCAAAACTATTGCATTTAATAGCCCGGACAAAGAATCAGGAGTTATTCATGATGAGCATTCTTCTTATATGTCTATCAATCGCTCTTTTAACATATCAACTCGGGATGTCATTAGCCTTTGGAGCATTCCTGGCCGGATTAATGATTTCAGAATCGAAGTATAGTCATAATGCTTTTTCAAACCTGATCCCTTTTAAAGATATTTTTACCAGTTTCTTTTTTGTATCCATTGGGATGTTATTGGATGTTAATTTTGTATATAGCAATTATCAACTTGTTATTTTGAGTGTATTTTTAGTTATTGTACTTAAAGCTATAATAGCCGGAGGAACAGGATTTATACTGGGACATACTTTCCGGGGCACAGTGCTGGTTGGGCTTGCATTAAGCCAGGTAGGAGAATTTTCATTTATTCTGGCCAAAATCGGGCTCAATAATGCAATTATTAATGATTATTATTATCAACTATTTCTGGCAGTTGCTGTCATTACCATGTCTTTGACACCCTTCTTAATGAAAGTATCGCTGCCATTTGCAAATATGTTGTTAAAACTCCCTCTTCCGGAGTTTTTAATAAATGGCTTATTCCCTTTAAAAGAAATTGAGTTGCCTGATTTTCAAAATCATCTGGTTATTATAGGGAAAGACAATAGCGCCCTGCAATTGTCTAAAATATCCAAAATCAATAATATTGAGCATATCTCTATTATTTTCGATCCGTTAATTGCAAAAGAAAAAATTGAAAATAATGAATTGGTTGTATATGGTGATGCCGTGAATGAACCGATATTATTAAAAGCTCATGTTAATAATGCTGAGGTTGTGATCGTTTCTGTGGGAAGCTTAGTTCCTTCCATGGCAATTGTAGAAAAAGTCAGACAACTCAATAAAAAAGCATACATCATAGCAAGGGCAAAAGATATTGATAGTGTAAAACAGTTGTATGACCTTGGAGCTGACCAGGTTTTGCCGGAAAAACTTGAAATTGCAATAGATATGTTTAACAGAGTGTTGGTTGAAAAATTATATCCGCAGAAAGAAATTAATCGTATATTGAATCATATCCGGACAATGAATCTGGGTGAATTTTTAGAAAAGGATACAATTAATAAGCCTACAATATTTGACGAACTCCCTAATATGAATATAACTGCAATTAAAGTTGATCCTAATTCAGAGGCTGATGAACATACTGTGTTTGATATACAGTTAAGGACAAAAACAGGGGTTACATTGCTCGCCCTTAAAAGAGGTTCGGAGATCATTGAACATCCAACACAAAACACGGTTTTTAAACCTAATGATATTGTCTATGTGTTGGGTAATCCCGAACAAGTAAATTTGGCTTATGAGCTTTTTAGTAAAGAGATATAAAAAATGGTAATTTATTTTAAAAGTTTTCTGTATATAATCTTACTCGCTTTGCAAAATGAAAAGTTCGTTCTTCTAAATTATACACCTGTTTTGTCATTTGTTGATTGAAATTTATTTACTCACAACCTAATAAATAATACAAACATACGAGCTCACTTTATTCGGTTGTTATTTGTATTTTGAGATTTGTTATTTGTTTGCTTGCGGCTTGTCCACGTTAGGGCATCCCCATGCGGAAAACAGGAGCATCGTTTAACTCCTGATTCAACCACCACCCCGGTCTTTTATCTCTATCCATTGTTTGTTTGTTTATAAATCCCTCTTTTATAAAGCTTTAGCTATGCATTGACCGTTGCATTTCCTTTAAAATCAGGCCTTTTAAGATGCTGCTATAGAAAAAGTTATCAACAATGTGGAAAAAAATGGGTGAAAGTGGGTGAAAGTGGATAATTATTTTTTAATTTTGTTCAAAATGTATTCATCTCATGGCAAACTTCGTAGGAGACTATAATAGTAAAATGGATGCAAAGGGAAGGGTTGTAATGCCCTCTTCTTTGAAAAAGCAATTATCGTCTGCTTCCGAAACCACCTTTGTCATAAAAAAAGATATTTTCGAAAAATGTTTGCTCCTCTACCCCATGAAAGAATGGGAACGCCAGAATGAAATCATCAGGTCAAAAGTAAACCCATACAACAAAGAACACAACCAATTTTTAAGAGGCTTTTACAGGGGCACTGCTCAAATAGAACTCGATGCCAACAACAGGCTGTTAATCCCAAAACGATTAACAGACCTTGTTGGAATTGACAGGGAATTGGTGTTTGCCGGACAAAATGGGCGTATTGAAATATGGGCAAGTGACCTGTACGAACGCATGGAGCCAAATGAAGATGACTTTGCCGCATTGGCCGAAAAAATTATGGGCGGAAATGACTCACCCAAAAACGAAACCGAATGATGTACCATACACCGGCATTATTACAAGAAAGCATTAACGGATTGAATATCAATCCGCAGGGTATATATGTAGATGCTACCTTTGGAGGAGGCGGCCACTCGGCAAAGATCATGTCAAAACTTAATAAAAACGGGAAACTTATTGCCTTTGACCAGGATGCCGATGCCGAAAAAAATGCATTTGATGATGATCGCCTGATATTCATCAGGCATAACTTTAAATATATGATACACTTTTTAGACTATCATCAAATAAAAAAGGTCAATGGAATATTAGCAGACCTGGGTGTTTCATTTCATCAATTCGACACCCCTCAACGTGGATTTTCATTTGGGTTTTCAGATGCCACACTCGATATGCGAATGAATCAGGACATCGGGAAAACAGCCAAAGATATATTAAATCAATATTCAGCAGATCAATTGGCCAGAATTTTTAAACACTATGGAGATGTTAAAATGGCCGGAAAAATTGCAAATGCCATTGAAAAAGGAAGGGCAGAGCAACAGGTTGAACATATAGAAGACCTCCTGAGCATCATAAAACCTTTTATTCCAAAGGGAAGGGAACACAAATTTTTGGCTAAAATATTTCAGGCCTTGCGCATTGAAGTCAATGATGAGATGAACAGCCTCAAAGAATTTCTCCTTCAGGCTGCAGATGTCATTGCACCGGGCGGGCGGCTTGTGGTCATCGCTTACCACTCGGCAGAAGACCGGCTGGTCAAACGGTTTATGCAGACCGGCAATTTTGAGGGAAATGTAAAAAAAGATTTTTACGGGAATATCATTTCTCCATTTCATTTGATCAATAAAAAAGTTATTATGCCGGATCAGGAAGAGATTAAAACAAATCCAAGATCACGAAGTGCAAAATTGAGGATCGCGGAAAAAAATTAGATATAAAAGATTGTAGAAAAAAGAATACAAAATTATAAACAGATGAACCGAGCATGTAAAAAATAATCATTTTTTGCACACACGAGAATGATTGTTTTTTACTTGCGAGCTTCATATGACCATTAAAAAATAAAAAATAAACATATGAATGAAAATGTAGAATTCATAGATCAAAAAAAAGAGCGGCGGGAAAATAAATCAAATTCCCTGCGGGAGTTTTTGACAGGCAATCTGCTGGCATCTAAAAAAGTGGTGGAGCAGCTGCCTTACATCATATTTGTGAGCCTGTTGGTTTTCTTATACATTGCAAACCGCTATCATGCCGAGAAAATTGCCAGAGAAACCATGATCTTAAAAGAAGAAGTAAAAGAATTACATGCCGAGGCAACATCTTCTTATACCCGGTTAATGATCATGAGCCGGCAATCACAGGTCGAAAAACTGCTTGAAAACCAGGGGATCGGGCTCAGGCAATTAATAGTGCCGCCTCAGAAAATAGTCATACCTGAAAAAGAATAACATGTCATTAAAAAAAGACATACTATGGAGAGTGGCAGTCATTTACTTTTGTATTGTTCTGATGGCTGTATTCATCATCGGCAGGGTGGTTTATTTACAGGTTTTTCAGTCAGAATTATACAAAGAAAAATCCGATAAGCTTATCCTGCGGAATATGAGCGTGGAAGCTAACCGGGGCGACATACGTGCCACTGACGGTGGAATGCTTCTGGCCACCTCTGTGCCATATTATGAAATACGTGTTGATTTTTTAAGTGATGGGCTCAATGACCAAATCATCAACAATAACATAGACAAATTGGCTATCTGTCTTGCCGACCTGTTTAAGGACAGAACCCCGCTGCAATATAAACTCGATTTATTACGCGCCAGGCGAAACGGCAACCGCTATTACCTGTTGAAAAAATGGGTGTCATATGATGAGATGAAAATGCTTAAAACATTCCCGATTTTTAATCGGGGCAGGTACAAAAGCGGATTGATTGCCATTAAAAAGAATAAACGTATCAGGCCGTTTGGTGTACTTGCTGCACGAACCATAGGATACATCACGAAAGGGGAGTCTGGAAATATCGTGGGCCTCGAAGGAGCATATGATCATGTGTTAGAAGGAACAGAAGGATTACGATTGATGCGACGCATCACCGGAAATGCCTGGATGCCAGTAAACGACAACAATCAGATAGAGCCAAAGGACGGGCACGACCTCGTAAGTACCATTGATGTGCGGTACCAGGACGTTGCTGAAACAGCTCTATACAACCACCTGAAACGACACGATGCACATCATGGTTGCGCTGTGCTGATGGAAGTGAAAACAGGTGAAATTAAAGCCATTGCCAATCTCGAGCGAAATGACGACGGCAGATACTATGAAACATATAATTACGCCATTGGAGAAAGCACAGAACCAGGATCTACATTTAAATTACCAGCTTTGATGGCAGCCATTGAAGACGGGTATGTCGAACTTGACGATACCATAGATACTGAAAAAGGTAAAGTGAGATATTATAATCATGCGGTAGAAGACACCAAAGAAGGCGGCTATGGAAGAATTTCCGTCAAACAGGTGTTTGAATTATCTTCTAATGTAGGCATGTCCAAAATCATTACACATTACTATAAAAACAACCCCAGCCGATTTATTGACAGGCTATACCGCATGAAACTCAATGAAAAAATTAACCTCAGGATTAAAGGTGAAGGCGATCCCCTGGTCAAATATCCCGGGGATAATTTATGGTCAGGAATTACATTGCCAATGATGTCGTTTGGATATGAAATAAGGCTCACGCCATTGCAAATATTAACCTTTTATAATGCAGTGGCAAACAACGGGAAAATGGTTAAGCCAATGTTTATTAAAGAAGTGCAATACCATGGCGAAACAAAAGAAGTTTTTAATACCAATGTTATTGACCCTTCAATCTGCTCATCATCAACCATTAAAAAAGCAAAGGAATTATTAAAGGGAGTTGTGGAAAACGGAACAGCCCAAAACCTCAAAAATAAAAACTACAATATAGCCGGAAAAACAGGAACCGTTGAACTGGCCAATGAAAAATACGGATATCAAAATCAATCCAATACAAGTTATCAGGCCTCATTTGTAGGGTACTTTCCTGCTGATGATCCGCACTATTCATGTATCGTAGTGATCAATTCACCCTCGAAAAACCTGTATTACGGAAGCCATGTAGCCGGGCCGGTGTTCAAAGGAATTGCAGACAATGTATACGCTACCAGCCCGCGATTGTACAAGTCTGTAGAGGACTTGAAAAATGCAGGACAAATGAATGCACCGTATACAAAACCCGGTTTAAAAAGCTCATTGTTTAGTGTGTTAAATACCCTGGGTATAAAAACAATACATGATGATATTACCTCTGATTGGATTGCAACCAATATGAATGGGGAAGCTGTGGAATGCAGGAGCATTTTTATTGAAAAAGAACTTGTGCCAAGTGTGATTGGTATGGGGGCGAAAGATGCAACCTATTTATTAGAGAAATTGGGACTGAATGTAAGGATCAGGGGAAGAGGAACAGTGGTCGAACAATCTCTGGATGCAGGTGAAATAATCAGGCCGGACGACCGGATCGTGTTGACAATGAGTTTTGTTGATGAATAAAAAATAAATTTTATTGAAAAAACTGGCTGACATATTACAAGACATACCTATTGTTCAAAGCATTGGGAATACAGATGTGAATGTGCAGGACATCAGCATGGACTCAAGAAATGTATCCTCAAACAGCTTGTTTATTGCAGTGAAAGGAACGGTAACAGACGGGCATCAGTATATTGACAAAGCAATAGAAAATGGTGCCATTGCCGTAGTATGTGAAAAAATACCAGGGCACATAATAAATCGGGTCATTTACATTCAGGTAAACGATTCGGTTGAAACCCTGGGATTCATCGCATCAGCTTTTTTTGGACATCCTTCCCGGCAAATGGATGTGATTGGTATTACAGGTACAAACGGCAAGACAACAGTAGCAACCCTTTTATATCATACATTTATTCAAAATGGACAAAAAACAGGACTGATCTCAACAGTAAAGATGATGATCAATCAACATGAGGTTGCATCCACTCACACCACACCCGATGCCATTTCAATTCAACGTGTTTTAAGACAAATGCTCGATGAACAATGTAAATATTGCTTTATGGAAGTCAGCTCACATGCAATCCACCAAAAACGGATTGCAGGCTTGAAATACAAGGGAGGAGTATTTACAAATATCACACATGACCATCTCGATTATCACGGCACTTATAAGGATTACCTGAATGTAAAAAAGTCATTTTTCGACAATCTGCCATCAGGAACATTTGTATTAATCAATATAGATGACAAAAATGGCAAAATAATGATACAAAACACGAAAGCAGAGGTCTTTACATACGGGCTTAAAAAAATGGCTGATTACAAAGGTAAAGTCATTGAAAATCATCTTGGTGGAATGCTCCTTGAGGTCAACAACAAACAAGTGTGGGTGTCCTTAAACGGTACATTCAACGCGTATAATTTGATTGCTGTTTATGCTGTAAGTTGTATCATGGGAATGAATGAAGATAATGCATTGCAAATGATGAGCAGTATGAAAAATGTAGAAGGCAGATTTGAACATATCCATTCCGGTAGCGGCATTCATGTGATCATTGATTATGCACATACACCCGATGCCCTGAAAAATGTATTGGAAACCATTAATCATATTAAAAAAGATGCAGACAGGAAAATCATTACTGTTGTTGGAGCCGGGGGAGATAAAGACCGTGAAAAGCGCTCTGAAATGGGGAGGATTGCTGCAAATTTTAGCAATAAAGTCATTTTCACATCTGACAATCCACGAAATGAAGAACCTGAAGCCATTATAAAAGATATGATGAAAGGTGTAACTCCAGAAAAACATCACAAAGTAATTGCTATAACAAGCAGGTACGAAGCGATTAAAACAGCTTCGATGCTTGCAGGGCAGGGAGATGTTATCCTGGTAGCAGGCAAGGGGCACGAAAAATATCAGGAGATTAAAGGAGTCAGACATCCTTTTAATGACAAAGAAGTAGTAAATGAAGTATTAAATATAAACCAACGGGTATGTTGACATACTCTGTTTTTTAATAGATTGGCCTATGTTGTATTATTTTTTTGATTACTTGAATGAATTGGATTTTCCGGGAGCAGGAGTGTTTTATTACATCTCGTTCAGAACTGTTATGACACTTATTGTATCGTTGGTGATTTCATTAATATTTGGCAAAAAGATCATCAACCTGTTACGGAAAAAACAAGTCAGTGAAAACATCAGAAACCTCGGACTGGATGGGCAAACCCAAAAATCAGGAACACCCACAATGGGAGGGCTTATTATTATTGCTTCAATCATCATTCCTACATTATTATTTGCAGACCTGACAAATATATACATTATCCTCATGATTGTTACAACCGTTTGGCTGGGGGCAATAGGGTTTATTGATGATTATATCAAAACATTTAAAAATGAAAAAGAAGGATTGGCTGGCAAATTAAAAATATTGGCACAGGTAATACTTGGAGTCATTGTGGGGCTTACCCTTTATTTATCCGAAGATGTTATAATAAGAGAAAAAGTGATTGATTGGAAAGGAGAAGCAAACATTAAAAAGATGGAAATAACACGAAATAACCAAACACAAATTGTTTATACGAGAGAAGTGAAATCAACCAAAACAACCATTCCTTTTTTTAAAAACAATGAAGGTGATTACGCAAATTTGATCGGATTCCTGAGAGATAAACAAGCTCAAGAATGGGTGTGGGTTGTATTCATTGTCGTGGTTATATTCATTATCACAGCCGTATCAAACGGAGCCAATTTAGCCGATGGAATGGATGGATTGTGTACAGGAACTTCTGCTATTATTGGAGCCACACTCGGGGTGTTTGCATACTTGTCCGGGAATATCATTTATGCTGATTACCTGAACATTATGTTCATCCCGTTCACAGGCGAACTGGTGGTGTTTATGGGCGCTTTTATTGGAGCCACCGTCGGATTTTTATGGTACAATTCTTATCCGGCACAAGTCTTTATGGGCGACACAGGCAGTTTGTCCATCGGGGGCATTATTGCTGTGTTCGCAATCATCATCCGCAAAGAATTGTTAATCCCTATATTATGCGGTATTTTCCTTGTTGAGAGTGTATCTGTCATCATCCAGGTAAGCTACTTTAAATACACACGGAAAAAATTTGGTGTGGGAAGGAGGGTATTTAAAATGACCCCTATTCATCATCATTACCAAAAACTTGGATATCCCGAACCCAAAGTTGTTACTAGATTTTTCATTGTAGGGATATTGTTGGCAGCTTTGACAATTGTAACACTTAAGGTCAGATAAATGAAGCAAAAGAAAATAGTCATAATCGGTGGAAAAGAAAGCGGAACAGGTGCTGCTGTTTTAGCAAAAAAACAGGGATATGACGTTTTTGTATCTGACCAAAACCAAATCCCCGCACAATACAAAAACATTTTACTCAAACATAATATCGAATGGGAAGAAGGAAAACACACGGAAAATAACATTTCAGATGCTCTGGAGATCATTAAGAGCCCCGGAATTCCCAATGAAGCACCGGTAATGAAAGCTATACTGTCAATGAAAATACCAGTGATAAGCGAAATCGAATTTGCTTCACGATATACCAATGCCCAAACAATTTGTGTAACAGGAAGCAATGGCAAGACAACAACTACAAAGCTGATTTATCATATATTTTCAAATGCAGGATTGAATGTTGGACTGGCAGGTAATATAGGCAAAAGTTTTGCAATGCAGGTAGCAGAAAATGAATTTGACTTTTATATTATTGAATTAAGCAGTTTTCAGCTTGAAGATATAGATGCATTTAAACCAAATGTAGCCATAATCCTGAATATTACGCCCGATCATCTCGACAGATACCACTATGACATGCAGGAATACGTCAATGCAAAATTCAATATTACAAAAAAACTTACAGCTTCTGACAAATTCATTTATTCAAACGATGACCCTTATATAGCTAAAAATATACTGTCATCAGACATTCAAGCTGAATTATTGCCTTTCTCTATTGAGATAACAGAAGATCAAACCGCATATATACAGAATGAACAAATTATTATAACATATCAAAATAAACAATTTACTATGGGTATAAAAGAATTATCACTGTCAGGAAAGCATAACATCTATAATTCAATGGCTGCAGGTATAGCAGCCAAGGTTTATGACATCAGGAAGGAAACCATCAGGGAGAGTTTGGCTGGTTTTCAGGGGGTTGAGCACCGGCTTGAGCCTTTCTTGAAAATACGCGATGTGCAATTTGTCAACGACTCTAAGGCAACCAATATCAACTCAACGTGGTATGCTTTGGAAAGCATGAGTGACAACGTGATATGGATTGCAGGAGGAATAGACAAAGGCAATGATTATAGTGTATTAAAAGACCTGGCCAAAGAAAAGGTCAAAGCCATTGTTTGCCTTGGAAAAGATAATACAAAAATCCATAAAGCATTTGATTCATTGGTACGTCAAGTAGTAGATGCCGGGTCAATGGCCGAAGCTGTGAGCAAAGCATTTTTACTTGCAGACAAAGGAGATACCGTCCTTTTATCACCTGCATGTGCCAGTTTTGATTTGTTTGATAATTATGAAGACCGTGGAAACCAATTTAAAGATTGTGTAAGAGAATTGTAAAATTGAATATATAAATACGAATAACCATCAAGTATGAGTTTTTATGACCGCATATCAAAATATTTAAAAGGCGACAAAGTCATATGGGGGATTATATTTTTCCTTTCTGTGTTTTCTTTATTGGCTGTGTATAGCTCAACCGGTACACTGGCCTATAGATTCCAGGAAGGAAACACCATTTATTATTTTATGCGTCATTTGATATTTCTTTTAATAGGCCTGATCGGGATGTTTATCATCCATTTGGTACCTTATAAATATTATATGCGCTTTTCACAACTTTTATTTATGGTAGCGCTTCCATTGTTATTCGTGACAATGATCATGGGAATATCGGTTAACCAGGCATCCAGATGGCTTGTTTTGCCCGGAATAGGGATCACCCTGCAAACATCAGACATTGCCAAGCTGGCATTGATTATGTACGTTGCACGTGTTCTTTCCCTTAAACAAGAGCAAATAAAAGATATGAAAAATGCATTTTTGCCTGTAATCATCCCGGTTATCATAACATGCATGCTTATCTTACCCGAAAACTTTTCTACAGCTGCTATTCTGTTTGCAGCATGTGTAATTCTTATGTTCATCGGGCGGATCAATATTAAATACCTGTTAGCACTTATGGGCATTGGAGTATTCTTTTTAGGCATATTTATTCTGATTGTGTATACAACAGATACAGAAAGCAGGATTTATACATGGAAAAACAGAGTTGATGCATATTTCAATTCAGATAATGACAATTACCAGGTTGAACAAGCTAAAATAGCTATTGCCACAGGCGGTTTTATTGGCAAAGGGCCCGGCAACAGTACTCAGCGTAATTTTTTGCCAAATCCTTTTTCTGATTTTATTTATGCCATTATTATTGAAGAATATGGTTTAATAGGAGGGATGCTGATCCTGTTCATGTACTTGTTTTTATTATACAGGGCAGGGCTCATTGTGAAAAAATCCAACCGGACATTCCCTGCCTTCCTGGCCATTGGATTGGCTATTATGCTTGTTTTTCAGGCTATGATCAACATGGCTGTTGCTGTAAACCTTTTACCGGTAACCGGACAGACATTGCCCCTGGTGAGCATGGGAGGTTCTTCAATACTCTTTACAAGCCTCTCCCTGGGAATCATTTTGGGAATCAGCAGGGAAATGAAAATTGAAAAGGAGGAAAAAAATGGATAGAATAATTCGCATCATCATCAGCGGAGGAGGTACAGGAGGCCATGTGTTTCCTGCCATTGCCATTGCCGATGCGTTAAAGAAAATACATCATAAAATCCACATCTTATTTGTAGGAGCGAAGAACAGGATGGAGATGGATAAAGTGCCTGCGGCAGGGTATGAAATCATTGGACTACCGGTGATTGGTTTACAGCGAAAACTTTCATTTAAAAATATAGCTTTCTTTTATAAACTGATGCGCAGCATTTTTATATCTAAAAATATCATATCATCTTTTAAACCCGATGTAGTAGTGGGCGTTGGAGGATTTGCAAGTTACCCCGTGTTACGTGTAGCAGCAAAAAAAGGCATTCCTGTGGTATTGCAGGAACAAAATTCTTATCCCGGACTCACAAACAGGCTGCTGGGAAAACGTGCAGCATTGATTTGTGCTGCATATGATGAAATAAAAACATATTTCCCGGAAATTCCTGTTCACATCACAGGCAACCCTGTCAGAAAAGATTTAATTGATATGGAAGACAAACGTCAAAAAGGATATGAACATTTTCATCTCGATAAAGATCGAAAAACCCTCCTGATAGTTGGTGGAAGCCTGGGTGCAAAGACTATCAACAATAGTGTTATCAAATATTTGAAAACCATCATGCAAAATAAAAAAATTCAGGTATTGTGGCAGACCGGGAAATATTACATCAATGAAATTAAGCAACAGGTAGATAATATGATGCCGGGAAATATACATGTGATGGAATTTATTAATAAAATGGACATGGCCTACGCGGTTGCCGATGTCGTCATTTCAAGGGCAGGCGCAATTGCTATTTCAGAAATCAGCATGGCAGGCATTCCGGCTGTTTTCGTGCCTTCGCCAAATGTAGTGGCAGACCATCAAACAAAAAATGCTGAAGCACTGGTGAAAAATAATGCGGCCATACTTATTAAAGACGAACAAGCAGAAGAGCATTTATTGCCGAAGGCACTTGAATTATTAGAAAATGACGAACAACAAAATACATTGACACAAAATATCATGAAAATGGCTGTAAACAATTCGGCTGAAAATATTGCAAATAATATTTTAGAACTAATAGAAAATTGAAATTCAAAGACATACATATTGTTTATTTGATTGGCATTGGCGGCATTGGCATGAGCGCCCTGGCAAGATACTTCCATCTCACCGGCAAAAAAGTTGCAGGTTACGACAAGGTGGAAACCAGTCTCACAAAGAGCTTGCAGGAAGAAGGCATAAGCGTGCATTACCAGGACAGGATTGAAGAAATGCCAGGTTTTCTTGTTGAGGAATCATCAAAAAACAAAACACTTGTAATTTATACCCCCGCCATACCACAGAATCATGCCATTTTGAATCATCTTAAAAAACAGGGTTTTACAGCTTTAAAACGTGCCCGGGTATTAGGCATGTTGTCAGAAGATAAAACATGTATTGCCGTGGGCGGAACACACGGGAAAACATCAATTTCCACTATGTGTGCACACATCATGCAGCAATCTTCAAATGGATGCAATGCTTTTTTGGGAGGGATCGCCAAAAATTTCAACACAAATCTTTTTTTTAATGCTCAAAGCCGATATATTGTTACCGAAGCCGATGAGTACGACCGGTCATTCCTTCAATTGTCACCGTCTTATGCTGTGATTACAAGTATGGATGCAGATCATTTGGACATTTATGGAAATATTTCAGAAATACATTCATCATTTAACCGGTTTTCCGGAAGCATTGAAAAAAAAGGTGCACTTGTAGTACATCAAAACATTAGGGATCAACTGAACACGGAATCAACAAAATATACTTATGCATTAGACGATCCCCGGGCAGATTTTTATGCTCAAAATATCAGAATCAAAAACACTGGTTTTGTTTTTGATTTGATTACCCCATTCACATGTATTGAACAAATTCAATTCCCCTTACCAGGCATGGTAAACATTGAAAATGCCATTGCAGCAGCCAGTATTCCGGTAATACTTGGAATTAACAACCAAATTATTAAAAAAGCCCTGGAAACATTTAAAGGAGTTAAAAGAAGGTTTGATATCCAGGTTAATACAGAAGATTCATTTTATATGGACGATTATGCCCATCATCCCAGGGAAATTGAAGTATGCATCAGGGCAGTAAGAGACTTATTTCCGGGAAAAAAAATAACAGGAATATTTCAACCACACCTCTTCTCGCGAACGAATGACCTGGCAGGAGAATTTGCTCAAAGCCTCGATCAACTCGACGAAGCAATAATAATGAATATCTATCCGGCAAGAGAAAAGCCAATTAAAGGGGTGACGTCTAAAATCATTTATGATAAAATGGTTCGGGCCGGCAAACATATATATTCAAAAGAAGAAGTACTGGAATACATAAAACAATATACTCCCGGTGTATTAATTACAATGGGAGCCGGAGATATTGACCAGCTGGTCAGGCCGATAAAACAACTATTAATGCATCAGGAACAGCATTAAATTATGAAAAAAGTGAATATAAAAAAACATATCAAACAAATAATTGCCTGGATGATCCTGGTTATTGTCCTGGCCTTTTCTGTAAGTTTTTCTAACGCCAGGAAAGACTCTGTTTTATGTAAGCATATCAGGATCAATATTAAAGGCAATGAGAAAAATAGTTTGATTACAAAAGAAGAGATCAGTACATCGTTGGAAGATAAAAAATATAAATTAAAAGGATATCCTCTTTTCAGGATCAATACAAAACAACTGGAAGAGGAAATGGAACAATATCCACAAATAAAAGAAGTGGAAATATATGCGAAAATGGACAGTTCACTGAACTTTGAGATATACCAGCGAAATCCGGTCGTCAGAATCATGAAACAGGATGGTGAAGATTTTTTTATTGATGAAGACGGGGTTATTATATCTGTCATCAATAACCATCCCTCACATGTTTTGTTGGCAAATGGACATATCGGATTTAACCTGGAAAAAGAAAAAGCTGTATTTAATATCACAGACACCATCCACAAAGGCAACGAAATAGAAGTATTAAAAAACCTTTATCAATTAGCTGTATTTATTGATGAAAATCAGTTTTGGAAACATCAAATTGAGCAGATATATGTGAATAAAGATAAAGAATTTGAAATAATACCGAGAGTAGGGGCGCACTTCATTCATTTTGGCAGTATAGACCAATACGAATGGAAATTTAAAAAACTGAAATATCTTTATAAAAAAGGATTTAGCAAAGAAGGATGGAACAAGTACGAACAAATAAACTTAAAATATAAAAATCAAATAATCTGTACAAAAAGATAAAATTATGAATACACAAAACTACATTGCAGCCATTGATATAGGGACAACGAAAATTGTCACCATTGTCGGAAAAGAAAAGGAAAACGGGAAAATTGAAATCCTCGGCATGAGTAAAACGCCGTCAAAAGGAGTAAAAAGAGGTGTTGTGCTCAATATAGAAGAAACAGTGAATGCGATACGCTCTACAGTTGAGGCTGTGCAATTGCGTTCCGGGATGTCGCTTAAAGAAGCCTTTGTGGGTATAGCCGGACAACATGTCCGCAGCCTGCGTAACAGGGGATATATTAATACTGACACGTATGATCATGAGATCACCAGAGATGATATCAAAATATTGGTTAATGACATGCATAAAATTCCTATTGACGTGGGTGAAGAAATTATTCATGTTTTGCCACAACATTTTACAGTAGACAATGAAACAGGCGTGAAAAATCCTGTGGGTATGTCGGGGAAACGCCTTGAAGGCAACTTTCATATTGTGATCGGGCAAATTGCAACTGCCAAAAACATTGAAAAATGTGTGAACAGGGTGGGACTGAAAACACAGAGTCTGATTCTTGAGCAACTTGCATCATCCAAAGCTGTACTTTCGGAAGATGAAAAAGAAGCAGGAGTAGCCCTGGTTGATATTGGCGGGGGAACCACAGACCTGGCAATATATTATGACGGGATCATCAGGCACACTGCTGTCATCCCGTTTGGAGGCAATGTAGTAACCGGAGATATTAAAGAAGGATGTGCCATATTATACAGGGAAGCCGAATTATTGAAAATTCAATACGGCTCGGCACTGGGCGATTTAGCACCAGACGATAAAGTAGTTACAATTCCCGGAATCAGTGGACGAGAAGCAAAAGAAATATCATTTAAAAACCTTGCTTACATTATCCAGTCAAGAATGGAGGAGATAATAGATGCCATTTGTTTTGAATTGGAAAACTCCGGGTATTTTGATAAATTAAGTGCAGGCATTGTTATCACCGGAGGCGGATCATTATTGAAACACCTTCCGCAATTGATGAAATTTAAAACCGGCCTTGATGTTAAAATTGGATACCCGACTGAAAGCATGATCGCTGAAATGGAAGAAGACATAAATCAACCCACGTATTCAACAAGTGTAGGCCTGATCCTTGAAGGTGCAAAATATATGAAGGAAAAACAGGAAGAAAACAAAACCCTGTTCAAAGTTGAAAAAGAAGAAAAAAAGGTCGAACAAGGAGAAATCAAGAATAAAAAGAACAAATTGATGGAAAACTTTAAAAAAACCATCACCAATATATTTGAAGAAAATGATGCTGAAATGTAACATAAATTTAAACTATGAATATTATGAGCGAAGAAATCATGAGTTTTGATCTGAATACAGATCAATCGTCAATTATAAAAGTTGTTGGTGTCGGCGGCGGCGGCAGCAATGCTGTGAACCATATGTTTCGTGAAGGAATTAAAGATGTAGATTTCATTATATGTAATACGGATGCCCAGGCCCTTGAAAAAAGCCCTGTGAAAAATAAGATTCAATTGGGCGAATCTTTAACCGGTGGACGTGGTGCCGGGAATAACCCAGAAGTAGGAAAGCAGGCAGCCATTGAAAATCTGAACGAGGTAATGGAGGCCGTTTCTAATGACACGCATATGGTTTTTATCACGGCCGGAATGGGAGGCGGTACAGGAACAGGAGGTGCACCGGTAATTGCTAAAGCCGTGAAAGAAGCCGGAATGCTTACAGTAGCTATTGTATCTATCCCTTTCCGTTTTGAAGGAAAACAACGGCATGACCAGGCAATAGAAGGGCTTGACGAGCTTTCGAAGTCAGTAGATTCAATGCTGGTGATCAATAATGAAAAATTACGTGAAGTGCATGGAAATCTTAAAATTTCTCAGGCTTTTTCCCGGGCCGATAATGTCATTGCATCAGCAGCAAAAGGAATAGCTGAAATTGTAACCCTGCCCGGTTACATCAACGTAGACTTTGCCGATGTGCAAACAGTGATGAAAGACAGCGGGGTGGCGATTATGGGATCGGCAAAATCAGAAGGAGAACATCGTGCCATAGAAGCCATTAAAGAAGCCTCTACATCACCTCTGTTGAATAATAATGATATTGAAGGAGCCGAAAATATTCTTTTGAACATTACATCTGGTGATACCGATGAAATAAGTATGGATGAGGTAACAGAAATCACCGATTTTGTGAGTGAAGCCGTTGGAAATAAAGAGGCCTCTGTCATATGGGGGACCGGCATTGATAGTTCACTGGGAAGCAAAATCAGTGTTACCATTATAGCTACCGGTTTTGAAGCCAATATCATACCTGAATTGTATTCCCGTAAAACAAAAACACATAAATATACCCTGCAGGATCAAACGGCCTCTGTGTTCAAAACACCTCGGGAACAGGATGAAAAATCAAATCAAAGCAAAGAGTATGTACAGAATGAAGATACATCAGATGAGCTTTACTTTGAAGTAGTGCAAAAATCAATAGATTTTGAAAGTAAAAAAGAACCGGAAAATACCACCATTGGCATCGAATCTGAAATATCATTTATGGGAGATGACAAACAAGAAGATAAAATAAAAATTAAAAAACTGGATAAAAATCAACAACAAAAATTTAAAGAGGGGGGGGGCGTTATTATTGAGTCAAAAAATATCGAAGATTTAGAAAACGAACCGGCGTATGTGAGAAAAAAAATAAAATTAAACCGGGATAAAGTATCCACAAAACGCAATGTTTCAAAATATTCTCTTTCAGACGATGAAACAGAAAAAAAAGCAACGCTAAAATCAGATAATTCATATCTGCATGACAATGTTGATTAATTAGTGTCTGTCTATAAAGTCAAGTGTTTGCTCTATAAAGTTCAAATTCGAGGCGTGTAAAAAATTTAAACCGCAGAATACTTGTGGTATTTGAGAACTTAGCGAAACGATCTCGTGAATACCATAAAAATTTAATGAATTTTATGAATAAATTGGACATTATAGACGAACTCTAATTATAAACAGATGAACCGGGCCATGATAAATTTTTTAACACACATGCGCATGATTATAAAAGGGAAAGAAAGGTATAAAGGATATAGAGGTATAGAGGATATTTTAAATGAACTTTTCCAAAGTTTAAAACTTTGGAAAAGTTATCGAGAAAATCCCACTATCCCACTATCCCACTAAACCTTTAAACCTCTAAACTTCTAAACTTAGTAACTTAAAAACTTAGAAACTTAGTAACTTAAAAACTTAGAAACTTAGTAACTTAAAAACTTAGAAACTTA